>JBBRCR010000375.1:0-8577 GCA_038204695.1 Opitutales bacterium
ACCTCATGCACGGCCTGGGCGGGCGGGGATCACAGTTCGGGGCGCTGGTCGATCCGCTCGTAACGGCCGGTTACCAGGTGGTCATGCTGGACGCACCAACCCACGGGTCGTCCGCCCACGGTCCATCCGGGCCGCGTCGGACCAACGGCATGGCCATTTTTGTCGATACGGACCCGGCGACGTTTCAAATCGACGCCTCGAAAATCCCGGCGGCGATCACGCCCGCCACCAAGGTGCTGCTGCCGGTCCATATCGGCGGCTATCCGGCGAACCTGGACGCGATTGCGGCCATCTCGCGCGCGCGAAAGATTCCTTTCCTCCAGGACGCCTGCCAGGCCTGGCTCGCCGAATGGCACGGCACGCCGGTGGGCACGCAAGGCATCGGGGGCTGCTTCAGCTTCCAGGCGAGCAAGAATCTCACGTCGGGCGAAGGCGGCGCCGTGATCACCAACGACGATGCGTTTGCCGATCTGTGTTACAACTTCCACACGCCGACCGGCGGCAAGACAGCCGTGGCGAGCACCGGTCGCTGCTCGAATCACCGGTTGACCGAATTCCAGGCGGCATTGCTCCTCGCGCAAATGTCACGGCTCGACGCACAGTTCAAGATGCGCGACGCCAATGCGGCCTACCTCACCGCGATGCTGGAAAAGATCCCGGGGATCGCGCCGGCCCGGTTTAATCCCGGCGCAACGCGCAGTGCCTATCACCTGTACATGCTGCGGTATGACAAGCAGCACTTCGCCGGGCTGTCGCGGACAAAGTTCCTGCAGGAACTGTCGAAGGAAGGCGTGGGCGCGAGTGGCGGCTATGCTCCGCTCAACACGTCCGCGCACGTGAAGGGCATGCTCTCGAATCGCCACTACCAGCGTATCTACGGAAAGGAGACGCTGGCCCGCTGGGTGGACCGGAACCAATGCCCGGTGAACGATCGGCTTTGCGAGGAAGGGATGTGGTTTTCGCAGTACGCTTTGCTCCGCCCGCGCAGCGAGATCGAGCGGATCGCCGAGGCCTTCGCGCGAATCCAGCGTCGCTCCGGCGAGTTGGCGCGAGCGTAGCGCGGGATTGGCGTGGCATGGGCGTCCCGCCCATGGGTTCGAGTAGGCATGGGCGTCCCGCCCGTGGGTTCGAGGTGGCACGGGCGTCCCGTGGGTTTGGAGTGGCATGGGCGTCCCGCCCGTGGGTTCGAGGTGGCACGGGCGTCCCGTGGGTTTGGAGTGGCATGGGCGTCTCGCCCATGAATTCTGTTTCACCGGCGCAGCCGCATGTTCGCACCCGCGCAGCGTACACGCGGACTTGGGGCGGGACGCCCCATGCTCTTGAACGCACTGAAGTTCATGGGCGGGACGCCCATGCCACGCCGGGCACGGCGTGCACACAGAATCGAATCCACCCCACCCTACCGCCCCGTCGAAATCGCTTCGGCATATTCCAGCTCCCCCGTGCGGCCATTGAAAAACTGGAAAATCACCTGCGGGTGCGGAAAAGCCACCCAGCGCTCGCCCCCCAGCTTCAATGGATTGTTGGCCACGTTGTTCACCTGAACGACACAGTAATATGGATACAACCTCTCCGTCCGCGGAATGTCGGGCAGCATGAAACTCGACCAGCGGATATCCACCTGCCGCGCCCCCGACTGGTACCGGCCCGTGATCGGCCGCCGGCCCTCATCGTTCAGCGTGTGATTTACCGAGTTGTGCGGCGAGGAACAGATCTCCCAGATGAAATCGGTGACTTTGACCACAAAGCTGTTGTGCAAATCCGCCGTCATCACGAAGACGGGTTTCCTCAGCGGCTCCCACGCGGTAATGAGTTCTTCCCGCTCGGCGAGCAGCGCCGTCCACGCCTCGTCCTTCCCGGCCGTCATCTCGTGACCGCCGGCACCGTCGTGCGGGATCGTGAAGTTCACCGATGATGCGATGAAGAAGAAGTCGGCGTCGCTCTCGCGCATCGAGCGCAGCAGCCACGCCTTTTGCTCCGCGCCGAGCATGCTGAGCCCGCGTTTCTGCGGATTGGCCGGGTCGTGCATCTCGCGATGGGTTTTGCAGTCGAGGAGGAAGTAATCGCAGTTGCCGACGCGAAACCGGCCATAGGAACGGCGCCCAATCGAATAGCCGCCCTGGCTGTCGACGCTCGCGGCGGGCTGGATCCGCAACCGGTGCGCGTCGATGATTTCGCGAACGGCATAGACGCCCGCATTGGGATTGCCCGGCGGCTCGGAATCCAAAGCGAGAATGTCTTCACCGGCGTTCGGCCGGCCCCAGTGCACATGGAGGTTGCTCACCTGCGCCAGAGCCAGCCGCGTGAAATCGGCCCGCGAATCAAACAGCACATCGCTGCCCCGCTTCAGCTCCGCGCGTCCAAACTGAATCGGCTGCGCATGCTCCGTCGGATTCGCCCAGCCCAGATAATCGAACCAGGCCTGAATCCCGATATCGCGAAACACCGCCCGCCGCTCGCGAAAGCCGATGGTTCCGGCGCCGCGAATGTCGTTCACCAGTTCGTGATCATCGAAGGTGAAAACCGTCGGCACGCGGCGGTGCCACTCGACCAGATTGGGCGCACGCTCGAGGTAGTTTTTGTAATTTTGCCACACCCCGACAATGGGTGGGGCCACGTCCACCACTGAGGGGACGTCGCTTGCGGCCGGGATGCCGACTTGGTTCATCCACTCCGCGGGCGGATAGGAACGGGCGTCCTCGTACAGCCAGTCGCCATTCAGGATCGCGAAATGAATTTTCTCCGGCAGTCGCTCCCGCAGCATGGTCGCAAACGCCGGCAGCCCTGGGCCCAGGCCGCTCGCGGGATTTTGCGTCTGGCAACACCCGAGCTCGAAACGGAAATTGAACAGTCCGCGCGGGTTCAACTGCGGATGCCGATACCGCGCCGCATTGGGCAACGTGCGAAACTCGCCCCGCGGCCCGTTTTCCCGATCGTCGCCCACCACCTCGAGATGGTACCGCGTGTCGGGCGCCAGTCCCGTGATTCGCACCGAGCCGGTGAGATCGTGCGCGAACGATGTCGTCACCGGACGGGAGGCGGCCGGCAGATGGCCCGTGGCCGGACCATAGCGAACGAGAAATTTTCCGGGCCTCGCGGTTCGCGCCCAGACGACGATGCTCGAGTCCGTGACCTGCCCCAACATGGGACCGTTCGAGATATCCGTTGCGGGGAGAACGGAGCGCACGACGCCCAGGAGCGTGAACGAAGCCAGCAGGGGTTTAAGCTTCACCCGGCAGACTATGCGCGACGCGGCGGAAATGAAAAGAATTGTGCAAATATTGACCCGGACCGTTGCACATTCGCGATGATTTTGGGCGTCCCCGATGGAAGACCTCGGAATCTTCCGCGTCTTACTCTCTTCCGCGTCTTCCGCGTCTTCCACGTCTTCCCGATTCACCCGCTCTTTTCCCAACCCTTCGCTCGCTCGAGCGCCCGCTCCCAGCCCGAACGCAACGCTGCCATTTCGGCCTTCGGCCGGGCCGGTTTGAACGTCGAGTCCACCGCCCAGTTGCGCGTGATGTCGTCACGACTTTCCCAATACCCCACCGCGAGCCCCGCCAGATACGCAGCCCCCAGGGCCGTCGTCTCGACGCTCTTCGGCCGCACGACGGGCGTGCCCAGCAGGTCGGCCTGAAACTGCATCAAGGGCTGGCTGCGCGACGCTCCGCCATCGACCCGCAGCTCCTTCAGCGCGAGTCCGCTGTCCTTTTCCATGCACGCGATCAAGTCGGCCGACTGATACGCAATCGCCTCGATCACGGCGCGGCAGAAATGCGCGCGGTTCGTGCCACGCGTCATGCCGACCGCCGTGCCGCGCGCATACGGATCCCAGTGCGGCGCGCCGAGTCCGGCGAACGCCGGCACGATATAGAGCCCGCCGGCATCAGGCACCGACGCCGCCAGCTGATCGAGTTCGGCCGCGGAGCGGACGAGCTGAAGTTCATCCCGCAGCCATTGCACCGCCGCGCCGCCGATGAACACCGAGCCTTCGAGTGCATACTCCGTCTTGCCGCCGACGCGCCACGCAATGGTCGTGAGCAGATTGTTGTGCGACGGCACGGCCTGTTCACCCGTGTTCATCAAAAGAAAACAACCGGTGCCATAGGTGTTTTTCGCCATGCCGGGCGTGAAGCATGCCTGGCCAAACAGCGCCGCCTGCTGGTCGCCCGCGATGCCGGCGATCGGCGCGCCGGCCGGATACAAGTTGCCGCTCACTTCACCGTAGACTTCCGACGATGAGCGCACCTCCGGCAGCATCGAGCGCGGCACGCCGAGCAGTTCGAGCATGTCGGCGTCCCAATCACCGGTGCGGATATTATAGAGCAACGTGCGCGACGCGTTGCTGACATCGGTGACATGCTTTCGCCCCGACGTGAGCTGCCAGAGCAGCCAGGTGTCGACCGTGCCGAACGCCAGCTTGCCCGCCTCAGCGCGCGCCCGCGCGCCACTCACGTTTTCGAGGATCCAGTGAATTTTCGTGCCCGAAAAATACGGGTCGAGTCGCAGTCCCGTTTTCGCCGTGACGGCAGGTTCAGCGCCTTCGCGTTTCAACCGCGCGCAATAATCGGCCGTGCGCCGATCCTGCCAGACGATCGCGTTGTACACCGGCTGGCCGGTCTCGCGATCCCACACGAGCGTCGTCTCGCGCTGGTTCGTGACACCGACCGCGGCGATCGCGTCCGTCGTGAGGTTCGCCTTCGAAAGTGCCTCGATGGCCGTGGCATTCTGGCTCGACCAGATCGCCAGTGGATCGTGTTCGACCCAGCCCGGCTGTGGATAGATTTGCGGAAACTCCCTCTGCGCGACGGCGATGATTTCGCCGCTGCGGCCGAACACCATCGCGCGTGAACTGGTGGTGCCTTGATCGAGCGCGAGAACGTAAAGTGGCTTGCTCATGGGAAGCAGTGGTCGTCAGAGATTGATGGCTTTGAAAAACTGAGCACCGGCCACACCGCCCGCAATCGGCGCGATCACCGGAATCCATGCGTAGGCCCAGTCGGAGGACCCCTTGCCGCTGATCGGCAGCAGGGCGTGCGCGATGCGCGGCCCGAGATCGCGCGCCGGATTGATGGCGTAACCCGTCGGCCCGCCGAGCGAGAGCCCCAATGCGAACACCAGCAGTCCGACCAGCGCGGGGCCGAACCAGAGGCTGACCGTGGCCGCCCACGCGGTCTGATCGGTCGGCGCGCCGGCGACAACCTTGCCAAACGCCAGTACTCCGAAAACGAGTACGGCCGTGCCAATGAATTCTGTGATGAAAGCGGCACCGAATCTCCGAACTGCCGGGCCCGTCGAGTAGCAGGCGAGCTTCGCCCCCGAATCCGCGGTGAGCTCCCAGTGCGCGAGATAGGCGAGGAAAACGAGGACGGCCCCGACAATCCCTCCCACCATCTGCGCGGCGATATAGCCCGGAACGAGGTTCCAGTTGAAGCTGCCGATGCTCGCCAGCGCGATGGAAACGGCCGGGTTCAGATGGGCTCCGGACACCCGGCCGACGGCAAACACGGCGATGGCGACGGCAAAGGCCCAGCCCGCCGTGATGCAGATCCATCCACCGCCGTTACCCTTGGTTTTGGTGAGCACGATATTTGCGACCACGCCGTTGCCAAACAGGACGAGCAAGGCGGTGCCGACGACTTCTGCCAGGTAGGGATTCATTCGAGTAATGCGAGGGGTTTGGTTTCCATCCGCTGCGGGAGTCCGCCCATGCAAGGGAAAGCCGTGCCGGCCACAATACTTCTGTCACACGGATCGACCTCCGAGCCATCTGCGCACCATCGGGAGCACGTCTTGCTGCGAGCATGTTGATGCTGCGAGTTTGGCCGGTACTCTGTGCCGTCAGGCAGCAGAGTTGGCTCGTATTGCCATCCTGGAGTCTGATGTTTTGCGGCGTGCATTCTTCGACGACGAGCGGCGCAAGCGCGTCGTGGCTGCGAGCGCCAGCGAGTGGATGAAGCACGAATCTCAGACACGAATCCGCTCGCCGTTCGACAAGTTCAGCGTCCCGAAGCCGTCGGGGGAATGGCGCCCGCAGCCATTCCTTCAACCGCCCGGAACCCTCGAAAATGTCGTGCGCGCGGGAGAAAACGTCGCCACGCTCCCCGCCCGATTACCCCGCCCCATGTCACGCTTACTGCCTTTTGCCTTCCTCGCATTAATCTCAGCCTCGGGTTTCTCCGCCGACGCCGGCGTACGTATCCGCTTTGGCCTTACTGATACCGGCAATACCAGGTGGGATGGCAAAGTCTCCGTTGCACCCGGCGTGGTGGAACGGATCGATGGCTGGCGATTCCAGGACACCGATCGGGTCGTGGACGCCAGCAGCTGGACGGCGTCCACGCGGCCGCTGACCATGCGCCGTTCCAACAACCCCAAGAAGAACGCCAAGAAGAAGGCCGCGGGTGGATTGATGGCGGACAATGGTGTGCTGCTGGTGCTGCGCGACGTGACCGAGGCATCGGTGGTGAAGGTCCAAACGCCGCAGGGGAGCTTCAGTTTTCGCCTCTCGGACATTCCCTACGGCAAGGTGATGGAGCAGCTGAAGGGTGGGGTGGATATCGAGCGCGTCGCCGCCGCGCGACCCGTTACGACGAAGCGCGACGATGACGATTATCCGGCGGTCGCGGTGGCGGGCGACGGCGCAACGTCGATCGCCTGGATCAGCTACACGCCCGGGCTCGATCGTGATGAGCGGGCTCGCACGCTAGCGGCGCCGTTGAAGGACTTTGGCTTCCTGGCCAAGGCGCCGGGCGGCGATCGACTCTGGCTGCGCACGCAGCGCAACGGCACGTGGTCGGAGCCCCTCGCGATCACCGCGGGTGGCGGTGATCTCTACAAATGCGCCGTGGCGATCGACGGCGGCGGTCGCACCTGGGTCATCTGGTCGGAGAATACGAGCTGGCCGGCCAAGCCGCAGGCGAACTTCGAGATTTTTGCCGCCAGCATCACCGACGGGAAGGTTTCGCCACGCGTGCAGCTTTCCACTCACGCCGGCAGCGACGTGTCGCCCGTCGTGGCAACGGACCGCGCCGGCCAGTTATGGGTCGCCTGGCAGGCAGCGCGCGGAGCCGCGTTTCGCATTGTCGAGCGGCATCAATCGACGGACGGCAGCTGGAGTGGTGAACGGCAGGTCAGCCCGCAAACGGTCAATTGCTGGGTGCCGGCCATCGCGGCCGCCGATGACGGGCGAATCGCCATCGCGTGGGACACGTACCAGAAAGGTGATTACGACGTCTGGGTGCGTGAATTTGCAGCAAACGGCACACCGGCGGAGCCGAGGCCGGTCGCCAACACAGCGGACTACGAGGCGCGGCCCGCGTTGACGTTTGACCGGCAGAACCGGCTCTGGCTCGCGTGGGAACGGAGCGGCCCCACCTGGGGCAAGAACTGGGGTGCGCTGGATCGCACCGGCATCGGACTCTACCGCGACCGCCAAATCGGCATGCGCGTGCTCGCCGGCAACGAATGGCTCGAGCCGGCCACGCCGGCCGCCACCGGTCTGCCGGGCAGCCGGGTCCGCCGCGGCCCCCGCAACCTTCCCCTTCGCCGGCCCGAGGCCGACACGAGCACGCGCAAGGCCGGCGAAGAAGCCGAGGCGCTCGGCGCCACCACGTACAACAATATTGCCCGGCTCGCCTGCGATCGCGACGGCCGGATCTGGCTGTTCGCCCGCAGTCGTGAGGGCACATTCCAGAGCCCGCTCGGTGCGGTGTGGATGGATTATTCCGCCAGTTATGACGGCGACCGCTGGACCGGACCCACGATCCTGCCGCATTCGGACAACCTGCTCTACAATTCGCCCGCGGTGGCGGCACACCCCGGAGGCGGGTTCGTCGTCGCCCACTCCACGGATCACCGGCAGGACCGCGGAGCGGGACGCGGGCCGCGAACCGGCGATCCGTGGGACAACGACATCTACGTCAGCCGGCTCGAGATGCCGACCTCACCCGTGACGTTGAAACTGGTGGCCACCACAAGTGCGCCGGCGGCCACGACCGCGCCGAGCGAGGCGACGGTGCGGGAACGCGCCGCGATCGAGCGGGCCCGGTCACAACGAATCGAATACGACGGGAAGCAGCTGCGGCTCGTGCGCGGCGAGTTTCATCGTCACACGGAGATCAGCGGGGACGGCGGCAACGACGGCCCGCTCGAGGACATGTGGCGTTATGCGATCGACGTCGCCGGGATGGACTGGCTGGGCAACGGCGACCATGACAACGGCAATGGCCGCGAGTACCCGTGGTGGCTGATTCAGAAAACGACAGACGCGTTCCGGCTGCCAGGACGCTTCGACCCGCCTTTCACTTATGAACGCAGCGTGGCGTATCCAGAAGGGCACCGCAACGTGGTGTTCGCGCAGCGGGGCGTCCGCACGCTGCCGCGGCTGCCGAAAACGGCACCCGAACCCGTCGTCGCTGCGCCCGACACCCTCATGCTTTACGACTACCTGCGGCACTTCAAAGGCGTATGCGCCTCGCACACGAGTGCGACCGACATGGGAACCGACTGGCGCAACAACGCGCCGGACGTCGAGCCGATGGTCGAGATTTACCAGGGCTGCCGCCAAAACTACGA
>JBBRCR010000376.1:0-8560 GCA_038204695.1 Opitutales bacterium
TCGCTTCCTGAAAACGTCCGGCCTGCCGCTCACCGATTGCTTCCTGCTACTCGCCGTGGGCGCCATCCCGCTGCTGGCACTGGAGTTGGTGAAAGTGGCGAAAAACGCTCGGAGAAAAAAGGGACTCAGCCATGAACGAAAGAAACAAGACTGAACCCGCTCTTTCCCGATGTCGAAAGCAGGCCGGCGGCTGATACCCAGCAGGTTTAGAACCGCCTAAACTCAGTGCCCTCGCACGCTCTGCGCGCGCGGCCATATCATGTACCATCATATCAAGAAATTAATGTATACGGTCAACGTGGGTAGCCCCGACCCGCGTTTCGGTAATATGCTTTTGGAGCAGTTCGGTGGAGCCAACGGCGAACTCGCCGCCGCCCTTCAGTACACGATTCAAGGGCTCAACTGTCCTGACCTGGAGCGGAAAGATCTGCTGATGGACATTGGCACGGAAGAGCTCAGTCACCTGGAAATCATCGGGACACTCGCCCGCATGCATTTGAAACCGATGAAAAAGCAACGCGCGGCGGCCGAGGCGGACCCGCTCATTGCCATCGCGGGCGGCGGGGGGGTGGCTTTGCACAATTCGCAAGGCAATCCCTGGACGGCTGACTATCTAAAAATCACCGGCGAGTTGGACGTTGATCTCCGCAGCAACATTGCCGCCGAAGCCCGCGCGAAGATCGTTTATGAACGCCTGATCAACTTCAGCGATGATCCAGGCACGACCGACGCACTCCAGTTCTTGATGACCCGGGAGATCACGCACATGCGCGCGTTCATGGCGGCGCTGGAAAGCATGGGGAAGGATCCGCTGTCCATCGGCCAAATTCCGCCGACGCCCAATGTGGTGAACAAGTTTTTCAACGACTCGAGTGGCGAGGGAGACCAGGGGGAGAAGGATGCGCGGGGACCGTGGAACGATGCTCCAGATCTTGAATACGTCGAAGCGCCGGCGAAAATGGAGGCGGAAGTCACCGCGACAGAGGTGACGCGTGAGATTGAAAAAGCCGGCAAAGGTGCCCGACGGGGCAGCCCGAAATCACGCGCGAGGCGCTCTTCGAACCTGCGCTGATCTTTGGTCCAGTGGAGGCGGAACTCGCGGGTTCACCCGCGGCGTCTCCCATGAACGCGCCGGCGGACCTGCCGTGAAGTTCAACGCGCTGCCGTTAACGAGGGAAGTATTCGAGGATGGGCCGACGCGCGATCGCCGGAGGCTCCAGGTCAATCTCCGCAATCTTTTCGCGAAACGCGGCTTCATTCCGACCAATGTACTCACTCGGTCCGTTGTAGATTGGATACCAGGGCCGCGAATTTTTCCAATCGCCGGTAGACTTCCTCCGGCGGAGTGAAACCATCGCGCTGTCGCTTGGGACTTGGGCGTCTGCCGCCACCCGAATCCGGATGAGGCGGGCCGCGAGTCGACGCCGAACTGCGCAGACGCGGGGCGGTTTGGCGCCTGGCGCGGTGGGGCGGCGGATGGAATCCCGCGTCGTTCGCACCCAAGGGCGGAACCGGTCGCAGCCCGCCGCATCAATGCTGGGTGATGAGCCCGACGACGACCTGAGCGGCGCCTAAATATTTCCATGCAAAACTTTTCCTCGATTTGGCCGGCGCGGCTGCCGTGGCAGGGACGGGCCCGGCTGCGCGCGACCGAACCGCCCTTGCGGAGTGAACTCTTCAGCCTCGAACAGCTCGCCCGCCACGCCAAGGCTCTGGCGGTGGGGCATCGGACGACCGCGAGCCCCGGGCCCGATCGCTTGCTGGGCCGGCTGGTGGAGAACGAAGCGGTTCTGCGCGCCTTCAATCGGGACACGGTCGCCGTCGATCGCACGCGGCAGGTCACGCCCGCCGCCGAATGGCTCCTCGACAACTTCTATCTGATCGAGGAGCAGATTCAGATGGCCCGGCGGCATCTGCCCCGGAACTACAGCCGCGAACTGCCCCGGCTGCTGAACGGCTCCTCGATCGGATTTCCGCGAGTCTACGACCTTGTCCTGGAGCTGATCTCGCATGCCGATGCGCAGATCGACGCTGCGCCCCTGACGGCATTCGTTGCCGCCTATCAGGCCGTGAAGCCGCTGAAGTTGGGCGAGCTCTGGGCGATCCCCATCATGGTGCGCCTGGGACTGATCGAGAATCTGAAGCGCATCACCCGCCGCCTCGCCGTCGCCCGGGCCGATCGCGATCTCGCGGATGTCTGGGTGGATCGGTTGCAGGATATGGCGGAACACAATCCGTCGCATCTGGTGACGGTGGTGGCGGACATGGCGAAGTCCGGGTTGCCGCCGTCGAGCTGGTTTGTGGCGGAATTCTGCGCGCGGCTTTCGCGGCAGAATTCCGTGCTGCACCTGGCGCGTAACTGGCTCGACCAGTGGCTGGCCGGCCAGGGCCTTTCGATCGAGCAGCTCGTGCATGAGGAAAGCCAGAACCAGGCTGCCGATCAGGTTTCCGTCAGCCACAGCATCGCCAGCCTGCGTTTTCTCAGTGCGATGGACTGGAAGGAATTCGTGGAGACGCTGAGCCTCGTCGACCACACGTTGCGCGGCGATCCGGCGGGTGTGTTCAGCAATATGGATTTCGCGACTCGCGATCGGTATCGCCACACCGTCGAATCGCTCGCCCGCCACAGCGCCCTTTCCGAGCCGGAGGTCGCGCAGCGCGCCGTGGCGCTGGCCGCGGAGAGCGCGCAGCAGCACGGCCGCACCGACCGGACGGCCCACGTCGGCTTCCACCTGATCGATCAGGGCGCATCGGCGCTCGAGCGCATCGTGCAGGTCGCCTGGCCGTGGCCCACGGCGCTCGAGCGCGGCTTTCGCCGGTGGCCGATGATATTTTATGGCGGCGGCATCGTGACGATCACCGTGCTCGGCACGCTGACGTTTCTGGCGCGGGCGCACGAACTCGGCCTGCGCGGCGGGACGCTGCTTGCCTTCACGCTGGTTTTCCTGCTGTGCGCGAGCCAGCTCGCGGTGGCGGCCATGAACTGGCTGTCCACGCTGGTGGTTTCGCCGCGGCCGCTGCCGCGACTGGATTTCAAGGAGGGGATTCCGTCGGACGCGCGCACCGTCGTGGTCGTGCCGACGATGCTGACCGACCTCGACGGCGTGCAGCGGCTGATCGAGACACTCGAAATCCATCACCTCGGCAACCGCGATCCGCACCTGCATTTCGCCCTGCTCACGGATTTCCGCGATGCCGCGGCGGAAGTGCAGCCGGAGGACGACGCGCTGCTGGCCCGGGCGCGGGCCGGGGTGGAAATGCTCAACGAGAAGTATCCCTTGGAGCGGCGTGACCGTTTTTTCCTCCTGCACCGGTCGCGTCGCTGGAATGCCGGCGAAGAGCGGTGGATGGGCTACGAACGCAAGCGCGGGAAACTCGTCGAGTTCAACGCCCTCTTGCGCGGCGGCCCGCCCGACCGCTTCTCGACCATCGTCGGCGACAGCGCCGTGCTCCGCGGCATCAAGTATGTCATCACCCTGGATACGGACACGCAGCTGCCGCGCGATGCGGCGCGCCGGCTCGTCGGCACGATGGCCCACCCGTTGAACCGACCCGTCTTCGATCCGGCCCGCGGCCTCGTCACCGCCGGCTACGGCATCCTGCAGCCGCGCGTCGGCGTCAGCCTGCCTGGCGCCGGCCGATCCTGGTTCGTCCGGCTGTTCGCCGGGGAGGCCGGCATTGATCCTTACACGCGCGCGGTGTCGGACGTTTATCAGGATGTCTTTCGCGAAGGTTCGTTCATCGGCAAGGGCATCTACGAGGTGGATGCTTTCGAGCGCGCGCTGGCGGGGCGGTTTCCGGAGAACACCGTGCTCAGCCACGACTTGTTGGAATCGGTCCACGCCCGTTCGGCGCTCGTGAGCGACCTGGAATTCTACGAGGAGTATCCCTCGCGCTACAATGTGGACATTGGCCGGCGGCACCGCTGGATCCGGGGCGACTGGCAGATCACGCAATGGCTGCTTCCCCGCGTGCCCGGACCCGATGCGCGCCGCATCGCGAATCCGCTCTCGGCGCTATCGCAATGGAAGATTCTCGACAATCTCCGGCGCAGCCTCGTCCCGATCGCGTTGTTGCTGTTGCTGCTCGGAGGCTGGCTGGTCCTGCCCCAGGCAGGCGGGCTCGGCACGCTCGTCGTCCTCGCGATCGTGGCCCTGCCCGGTTTCCTTCCGCTGCTGGCGGATTTGCCGCGCAAGCCGGAGGAGCTGCCGTGGGGAATGCATCTGCGCGGGATCGCCGGCTCCATGGGCCGGCAGTTCGGCCAGGTCTTTCTGACGCTGGCGTTTCTGCCCTACGACGCGTTCGTCAGCCTCGACGCGATCGGCCGCACCTTGTTTCGGCTGCTGATCACGCGCAAGCGCCTCCTCGAATGGCAGACGTCGGGCGAGGCGGAGGCGACCGCGCGCTCCGACCCTGGCAGTTTCTTCCGCACCATGTGGATCGTGCCCGGGCTGGCACTGGCGGTGGGGTGGGGGCTGATGCAACGGGAACCTGATCTGCTTCCACTCGCGCTGCCGGTGCTCGTCGTCTGGCTCGTGGCGCCGGCGATCGCCTGGTGGATCAGCCGGTCCATCGAGACGCCCGCGCCGGCACTTTCGGCGGAGCAGACGGCGTTCCTTCGCCACACCGCGCGCAAGACGTGGCATTTCTTCGAGACCTTTGTCACCGCGCAGGAGAACTGGCTGCCGCCGGACAATTTCCAGGAGGTGCCACAGCCGACCATCGCCTCGCGCACGTCACCCACCAACCTGGGCCTCGCGCTGCTCGCCAATCTCGCCGCGCGCGATTTCGGCTATCTCTCCACGGGGGGCACGATCGCGCGCACCGAAAACACCCTCGCCTCGATGCGGAAGCTCGAGCGGCACCGTGGCCACTTTTACAACTGGTATGATACGCGGACGCTGCAGCCGCTCCACCCGTTGTATGTCTCCACGGTGGACGGTGGCAACCTCGCCGGCCACCTGCTCACCCTCGGCGCCGGCCTGCGTGAACTCGCCGACGAAAAGATCCTCGCCCCGCAGCTCTTCGCCGGCCTGCGCGACACGGCGGCCGTGCTTGGCTCCTTTGTCGGCACCGACGCCCGCCTCGCCGAGCTCGACGCAGAGTTCGCGCGCGCCCCCGCGACGTTGACCGAAGCGCTGGCCGTCCTGGACCGCGCCGCCGCCCGGGCGGCCCGGCTCGCCGCCGCGCTTGCCGGCGGCGAGGACGAACGGCGTTGGGCCGAAACGCTGCGGCGCAATTGCGAAGATCATCGGGACGATTTGCTCTGGCTCGCGCCATGGCTCCGCGGAGCCGGGCCCGAAAACAACGCCCCGGTCCATCTTTCGCCGACGCTGCGCGACCTTGCCGAGTGGGATCAACCTTTCAGCGCAAACGCCCGGGAACGGCTCGTCACCCTGGAGCGGCTCGCCCGGGAGTGCGATGAACTCGGCGCGATGGATTTCACCTTTCTCTTCGATCCGTCGCGCGAACTTTTCTCCATCGGCTTCAACGTCAGCGACCAGCGCCGCGATCTCAGCTTCTATGACCTGCTCGCGTCGGAGGCGCGCCTGGGCAGCTACGTGGCGATCGCGCAAGGTCAGGTGCCGCAGGATCACTGGTTCTCGCTCGGGCGGCTGCTCGTCGCGTCGCGCGGCAAGGCGATCCTCGTGTCGTGGAGCGGCTCGATGTTCGAGTATCTCATGCCGCAGCTGGTGATGCCGGCCTACGAGCACACGCTGCTCGACGAGACCTGCCACGCGTCAGTCCGCCACCAGATCGAGTATGGCGGGGCGCGCAACGTTCCGTGGGGCATTTCGGAGTCGGGCTACCACCGGACGGATGCGCACTCGAATTTTCAATACCGGGCGTTCGGCGTGCCCGGCCTCGGTCTGAAGCGCGGGCTGGCCGACGATCTCGTCATCGCGCCTTACGCCACCGCCATGGCGCTCATGGTCGCGCCGCGCGAGGCGACGGCGAATCTCCAGCGCCTCGCCCGCGAGGGCCGGGAGGGAGCCTTCGGCTTTTATGAAGCGGTCGATTACACCACGTCCCGGCTGCCGCCGGACGAGGTCAGCATGACCATCCGCTCCTACATGGCGCACCATCAGGGCATGAGCCTGCTCGCGCTGCTCTATCTGCTGCGCGACCGTCCGATGCAGCGCCGCTTCCTGGCCTGCCCGGTGCTGAAGGCGGCCGAGCTCCTCCTGCAGGAACGCATCCCCAAGACCGCCGCGAACGTCTATTCGGCCGATCTCGAACTGGAGGAGTCCGGCAAGCTCTCCGGCGAGGCCAAGTCCGTGATGCGCGTGTTCACCGATCCTTCGGCCCGCGCGCCGGACGTCCATCTGCTCTCGAACGGGCGGTATCACGTGGCTATCAGCAGCGCGGGCGGCGGCTACAGCCGCTGGCACAGTCTCGCGCTGACCCGCTGGCGCGAAGACGCAGTGCGCGATTGCTGGGGCACCTTTGTGTATCTGCGCGACGTGGCCGGCGGGGAGTTCTGGTCGGTGGCGCACCAGCCCGCGCTCCGGGCGACGAAGCCCTACGAGGCGATCTTCACGCAGGGCCGCGCGGAGTTTCGCCATCACTACGCAGGCGTGGAAACCCACACCGAGATCAGCGTCTCTCCCGAGGACGATGTGGAGATTCGTCGCATCACGCTCGTCAACCGCGGGTCGTTTCCGCGCACGCTCGAGCTCACGACCTACGCCGAGGTCGTGCTGGCGCCGCCAGCGGCCGATGCGGCGCATCCGGCCTTCAGCAATCTTTTCGTGCAAACCGAATTCCTGCGCGCCTCCTCGGCCCTCCTCTGCACGCGCCGCGCGCGGTCGGCGGAGGAAAAGCCGCCGTGGCTGCTGCATCTGATGGTGAGCCACGGCGCTGAGACCGGGGCGGTCTCCTGCGAGACCAACCGCTCCGAGTTCCTCGGCCGCGGCAACTCGCCGGCCCGGCCAGCGGCGCTGCAAGAATCGGGGCCGTTGTCCAATGGCGCCGGTGCCGTGCTCGATCCCATCGTGGCCCTCCGCCGCACGGTCACGCTCCCGCCGAACGAGAGTGTGATGGTTGACGTCGTGCTCGGCGCGACGGAGAACCGCGAGCAGGCGCTCGCGTTGGTGGAAAAATACGGGAACCGGCGGATGGGCGACCGCGCATTCGAGCTGGCGTGGACGCACAGCCAGGTGACGTTGCGCCAGCTCAACGCAACGGAGGCGGACGCCCAGATCTATGGCCGGCTGGCCAGCGCGCTCGTCTATGCCGATCCCGCCCGCCGCGCCAGCCCTGGAGTGCTGCGCACCAACCGGCGCGGCCAGAGCGGTCTGTGGAGTTACGGCATCTCGGGCGACGCACCGCTCGTCCTGTTGCATGTCGGCGAGAGCAAGAACATCGATCTCGTACGCCAGTTGATCCAGGCGCACGCCTACTGGCGGACGAAGGGGCTGACAGTCGAACTTCTCATCGTCAACGAGGACGCCTCGGTTTACCGGCAATCGTTGCAGGATGAGATCACCAGCTTGATCGCAGCGGGCATCGAGGCCCCGCTGTTCGATCGGCCTGGAGGGATCTTCGTCCGGCGGTTCGAGCAGATCCCGCCGGAAGATCGCATCCTGCTGCAAGCCGCGGCGCGGATCGTCTTCGACGACAAGGATGGCACGCTCGCCGAGCAACTCGACCGCCGATCGATCCCCGAACCGTCGGTGCCGGCCTTGGTGCCGGTGCGCACCGCCGCGCCCGATTTCCCGCCGCCCCTTCAGCCGCGCGACCTGATTTTCAATAACGGCCTCGGCGGTTTTACGCGCGACGGCCACGAATATGTCATCACTCTGGCGCCCGGCCAGGTGACGCCGGCGCCTTGGGTCAACGTGCTCGCAAATCCCCATTTCGGCACGGTGGTTTCGGAGAGTGGCGGAGCCTATACCTGGGTGGAAAACGCGCATGAATTCCGCCTTACCCCCTGGCATAACGACGCCGTGCAGGATACCACGGGCGAGGCGTTTTACCTCCGCGACGAGCAGACCGGGCGGTTCTGGTCGCCGACGCCGGCGCCGGCGCGCGGCGAAACACCTTATGTGATACGCCACGGTTTCGGCTATACCGTGTTCGAGCACGTCGAGCACGGCATTGCGTCCGAGCTCTGGATCTACGTCGCGATCGACGCACCGGTGAAGTTCGCCGTCCTGAAAGTGAGCAACGTCTCGGGCCGCTCCCGCCGTCTTTCGGCCACCGGCTACTGGGAATGGGTGCTCGGCGAATTGCGGGCGAAGAGCCTGCTGCACGTCCAGACCGAGGTGGACCTCAAGACGGGAGCCTTGCTCGCCCGCAATTATTACAACACCGAGTTTCCCGACCGGATCGCGTTTGTGGACGTGAACGACACGATTCGCTCGCTCACCGGCGATCGCCGTGAGTTTCTCGGCCGCAACGCTTCGCTCGCGCAGCCCGCGGCGCTGAAACGCGCGCGGCTGTCCGGCAAGGCCGGCGCCGGGCTCGACCCATGCGGCGCCCTGCAAGTCGCCTTCGACCTGGCCGACGGCCAGGAACGCGAGACGTGCTTTCGCCTCGGCGTCGGGCGCGGGACCGC
>JBBRCR010000377.1:0-8557 GCA_038204695.1 Opitutales bacterium
GGGGGGGGGGGGGGGTCTCCCGGGTTTCGTGTGGTGGGGTGGCACCCCGGGCGGGGGAAAACCCCCCCAACCAAAAAAAACCATACCGCCGTCCCCCAACGGCCTCATTCCCCGGGCCGCCACTCCGGGTACTCGGGAGAGGCTGATGCGCCGCCGCCCGATGTCATTTGGCCAGCGACTTCAAATAGCCCACGACGGCGTCGGCGTCTTCAGGGCTGAACCGAAACGGCGGCATGGGTGGCCGCGGCATTGTCCCATCCGGGCGCGTGGCGGTTTGCAGGAAACTCACCGCCTGCGCTTCGGTCATCGATGGCAGGCCGGCGATCGGCGGGGCGGCCGGTGACCACGGCATCGGTACCGTTGGCTGAAACGGCAGGGCGGCCCCGAGGAGCCAGCGCGTGCGGTCGAACTCGCCCGTCGGCAGGCGGGGCGTGTGGCAGTCGGCGCAGAGACCGACGTTTTCCACGAGGTACTTTCCGCGTTCGAGACGCGCGTCGGTGTTGGTCGCGCCGGGCGGAGTGACCGGCGTGGTGGCGCGACTGGTCAGCGACGTGAGGGTGGCGAGCGCGATCACAATAATGGTCGCGGCGGTGAGGCAGGGGGTTGGTTTCATGGGAAAAAGCGATCGGATGGTGGCTTATTGCGGACGGGCGGTCGCGGCCGCGCCGGCAAATTGCTCGACGCCGATGCGGTCGAGCGGGAAGGGCTCGGCGGAACGCGCGGGTCGCGCGGCGAGCAGCGCAATCAGCGCGCCGAGGATGAAGGCGGCCACACATGTGGCCCGGTGGGAACGGAGTGAAGTCATGGGACGGGTCAATTTATCGCGGCCGCAGAGCGCGTGCCGGCGGATGAATGGGGGGCTCCAAACGAGGCGGCCGCGGCGATCCAGACAAAACCGATGGTGGCGAACGGATCGGAGTGTTTCACGACCACGGGTACGGCCGGTTTCGGGGAGGACCGGCGGCCAGAGCCGAAAAGTTTCCGGTTGGTGCGCAGGGGTTGAAATGACGAGCGATTCATCGGGAGGGATGTCAGGCCGCGAGGCGGTTGTTTTCGCAGCAGAGCGGCGGGGCCTTGAAGCGGACCGGCGCGACACGGGCGCGGCGTGGCAGTGGCAGGCCACGGTAGCGGCGCGCGTAATCCACGCTGAGGATGGCTCCGAGGCCGGCTGTGAGGGCCAGCATGGCGCTGGTGGTTCCGTCGAACGGGAGGGACGCGACGGCCGAAGCTGAGGCGAGGATGACGGGGAGTGGGAACGTCTTCATGGATGTGGGCGTGAAGGCGTCATCATGGCGAAATTCCGGCCCGCCCGGTATGGGCCGGATGGGGATGGGCCAAACGGCCCATGGCGCGGTCGCGCGGGGGGCGCATTCCCGGGGCGCCGCGTCCGCGGCTTTACTTCCTCGACGCCCTTTCTATTTTGCCGCGCGTGAAGCGGATTTTGGTCATCGAAGACGACACCAAGCTGCGGCGCCAATGCGCCGAGCTGTTGCGGCTCGATGGCTATGAGGTGTTCGAGGCACGCAACGGCCGGGAAGGCGTGGAGCGCGCCCGCCACGAAATCCCGGACCTCGTGCTCTGCGATATCACGATGCCGGAGATGAACGGCCACCGGGTGCTCGAGAGCTTACGCGCGGAACCGCGCACGGAACACGTGCCGTTTATTTTTCTCACCGGCTGGAGCGAGCAGCACGACGTGCGCACCGGGATGAACCTCGGGGCGGATGACTACCTGGTGAAACCAGTCGCGCCTGATGATTTGATCGGCGCCGTGCGCGCGCGGTTGCGGCGAGCCGGGGCGATGCCCGCCCGTCGCGGCACCGCCGAGGGCAGCCCCGCGCAGCTCGCGCCACTCGGACTCACGCCGCGGGAAGCCGAAGTGCTGTTCTGGGTGGCGCGCGGCAAGACGAACGACGAAATCGCGACGATCCTCGGCGTCGGTATCACGACGGTGAAGAAGCACCTCGAGAGCACCTTCGCGAAGCTCGGGGTCGAGAATCGCACGGCGGCCGCGGCCATGGCGCTGCAGCAGATGGGATAGCCGCGCGCTGGCCCGCAGATTTGCTACCGCGTATGGCGTCGCGCCAAGGGCGCGGTTGACCGGAAGGGCGACTTTCCTGTCGCCCGAGACCGGTCGACCGACCGTACTACGGCGGCTGGAAAGCCGCCGCTCCGAGTCTGAGCTCTGTGTCCTCTGTGACCATGCCTTGGGTTGGTTTGAGTGTGAAAAATCAGGGCTGGCTGCCACGCGCCGTCACCAACTACGGCGAACCGCTCCCGGCGGCTTTCTTCGGGGCGAAGCGGGTGCCGAAAAAATCGTCCGGCCGCCAGTCCGGCGGCGTGCGATCATCGGCGACGGCACGCACGAATTCCGTCACCAGTTGGGTGAACGCCACGGCCGACGGCCAGTCGATCGGCAATGAAAGGTCGTCTGACGGCTGATGGTAATGGAGCTTGCGGAATGCCGCCTGCAACGCGGCGAGATCGGTGGCGGGATCCGTCGACTTGCCCCCCACTTTCAACGCCAGGGCGGGGACCCCGGCGCGGACAAACGGGTATTGATCGCTGCGCACGAAAAACACCTCTTCGGGTAACGGGTCGGGGCTGACGGTGAACGACATCCGCCCGGCGACTTCGCGGATCGTGGCACCGAGGGTCGAGTGATCCGCCCCCAAGGCGATGACATCGCGCGTGGGCGCCAGGAGGAGCGGCATGTCGATGTTCAGATTGGCGGCAAAGCGGCGCACGCGCGGCGGCAGGTGTCGGGAAAGATGATACGCGCCGAGCAGCCCCTTTTCCTCCGCGGTCAGCGAGGCAAAGAGCACCGGTCGGCGCAGCCGCGGGCCGGCGGCAAGCTGGGCCGCCGCTTCGAGGATCACGGCCGTGCCGAGCGCGTTGTCCAACGCCCCGTTGTAGATCGGGTCACCTTTTACCGGTAGGCCGATGCCCAGGTGATCGAGATGGCCCGTGATCACCAGTGGCTCGCCGGCCAGGGCGGAGTCGGTGCCGGGCAGCCACGCGAGCACGTTCGCACTGGAGGCGTCGGTCACGACCGCGCGACCGGCGAGTCGGAGCTCCACCCCCAGCGGGAATGCCTGGGCTTCACCCCGGGTGGAGGCGGCAAACACCTCGTCGATCGATTTCGGCGCGTGCTTGAACAACGCGGCGCCGGCGGCGCGGCTCACCACCGCCGCAGCGCGGATTTCCGGATATGACTCGAACAGGCCGCCGTCCGGCTCGACGAGCCGCATGGTGGGGAAACGGGCGCGGTTGGCCTGGACGGCCCACGGTGTGCGCTGTTCCTCGGCCGGTGTTTCCACCGTCACCACGGCCACCGCCCCGCGCTGGGCGAGGTCGGCGGTGCGGCTGCGCGCGTAATGGGCGCGGGCGGTGGCGGGCAGCGTCGCCGGCGAACCGGCGAGGATCACCGCGACTTTTCCCCGCACGTCCACGCCGGGCGAAAAGTCGTCGTATCCAAATTCCGGAGCATGAATCCCGAACCCGGCAAAAACCGCCGGCGCGTCAATCGCCGAGGCGGTCTCGCCCGCCGCGGGCCGCACCATCGCGTCGGTGAGCATCGTGAGCGCGACGTCGCCGCCCGGATGGCGGATGACCAGCTCGCCGGCTTCGAGCTCGAGCTCCGACTGCCGGAAGCTCATCGGCTGTCGAAATCCGTCGGTGCCGGCCGGCGCGAGTCCAAGCCGGGTGAACTGCGCGGCGACGTAGGCCATCGCCACGTCATGTCCGCGCGTGCCGGCGCCGCGACCTTCGAGTTCATCACTCGCGAGGAAGCTGACATGGCCGCGCAGCGCTTGTTCGAGGGACCGGTCGCTGTTTTCGCTGCCGCGCAAGGCACCCGAAAGAAGCAACGCGGCGGCCAGGCTGCACGCCATCAGCACCACCGGCGGGTGACCGGTCTTCATGGCGCCAGCAGGTGTTCGCACAGGGCGATCAATCGCGCGCGCAGGGGTTCGCCGCGCGCGGTGAACGTCCGCTGGTGCGTTTCGTATTCGGCCCGCCCCGCGCCGGTCTCGACGGGAATCGGCTCGAACCCAATCGCCCGCAGATCGTAGGGACTCGCCCGCATGTCGATTTCGCGAATGGCAAGGGCGAGCTCGAAGCAGTCGGCGATGAATTCGGAAGGCACGAACGGCGAAAGTTTGAAGGCCCATTTGTAGAGATCCATGTTCGCATGCAGGCACCCGCGCTGCTCGAACGGCGGGACATCGGCGCGGGTGGGTTGAAGCCGGTTGAGCGGGCGCGCCGCCGGGGTGAAGAACCGGAAGGCGTCAAAATGCGAGCAACATACCGTGCCCGCCTCGACGATTTGCGCGAGCTCGGACGCGGAAAAGCGGAGGGGCCACGCCCGGTACCGCACCTCGTCATCAGTTTGTCGATACACCATGGCCCATTCATGGAGCCCGTGGCAGCCGAAGAACGCCGGGCGATCCTGCATGGCTCGCAACCGGCCATGCAACCAGCGCACGTACGGTTGTCGCGACGGGGCGAGGCGGCTCGTGTCCAGGGCGAACCGCGGCCCGGCGGGATCCTCCGGCGTGGGCGGCAGCTCGTGATATTCCGGCCAGCGCAGGAATTCGCGCGCCGCTTCACCGGTGAGCACCAGGCCGGGTCCGGGATGCCAGCGTCGCAGCCAGGCGGGACGAAAGGAATAGTAGGTGAAGAGAAAATCATACACCGGGTGCTTTTCACCGCGTTCGGCGCGGTGCTGATGCGGGTCGGTCCACGTGCGCACCCGCCGCTCGTGCGCCACCTGCCGTTCCCGCCAGGCGGGTTCGGCGAGTGCGCTCAGTGCGTCGGCGGAAATGCAGGAGGTGGCGTGCAGAGGGGCCAATTGAGTGCGGCACCGCCGTCCGCGCAAGCGGTTCGTAGCTTGTGTGGTGGCATGCCTGGTGGCTACGAGTCCGTAGCGTCAAGCGCCCCCGAGTGAGGCGATGTTAGTGGCTGCGAGCGCCAGCGAGTGGATACGGCCGTAGTGGCTGCGAGCGCGAGCGAGTGGATGCATGTCCGTCAGCAGAGACCAAAACTTGGACGGGACGCCCAGACTGTTACATGGAATGGGATTCACGGGCGGGACGCCCGTGCCACGCCGGGCATCGGCAGAATTCCGAAATGAAGTGACCTTCGGCGTCTCGCGCGGACGTAGCTTCGAGCGCAGCAAATGGTGCGGCCGTAGTGGCTGCGAGCGCCAGCGAGTGGAGGCGCGTGACCGGCCCTCGCCGTCCCGCGTAGGCTAATACGTTCTTTCGATGGAGGCGCCGGGCCGCATGGGCCGCCAGGCCGCGCCAAACCGCCGCAGGGCCACCCGGATGCGGTCGAGTTCCTCTTCCGTCACATCAGGAGGATCCACGCGTCGCCGGCGGCTGGCGTTGATGAGCAGCCGGGCAAACTCGGACGGATCTGCGGGTCCGGCGCTTTGCTCCGCCTCGAAACACTCGATCAGGCTTTCGCTCTGCAATGCTTGCAGCGCCCGGCGGCCGGCGCGGGCATTTTCACTGAGCACGGCGGTGGCCTCCGCGATGGTCGCACCGCGCGCGATCAACGCATAAAAGCCGTCGCGCCAGCCAAGCGTTGTTTCGACGACGATTCGAAAGGCCTCGTGCGGTATGATGGCTCGCCGCGCCATTTCGCCTTCAGTGTGGCTGCCGTCGGGCCGCGCACAGGCCAGGAGGTCGCCTTCGGCGCCGGGCGGGTTTTTGGTGAAGCGGACCAGCATGGCGAGGAAGTGTGTCCAGCGTGTCAGTCGGCCCGCAGCAACAATCGACGCACCCCATCGATTGGATTTCCATCGATCGGCGCGAGCGCGAGGGGCGAGCGGCCCTCCAGCATCGCAACCACGACGGGTTGGGTGAGCACGGGGCCGCTCAGCCCCGCGGGGAGCGTGTCGAGCGGCGTGTCGGGAAAAAGTCTGGCCGCCACGCGCGTGGCCAGCGCCAGGAGTTCGCCGACCGACTCGGCGACGAGTGCATGCGCCGTGGGATCGCCTTCGCTGGCGAGTCGCAGAATGGCGGGCGCCAGGGCTGCAATCGGCCGGTTGGGATCCGGGTGCGTGTAGAAATAACGGGTAATCGCGCCGACCTCGGCCGCCGCGCCGAGTTGCGTGTGGTCGCGCACGGTCGGCCCAATCCGCGAGGGCGGGGCCCAGCCCTGCAATTCGAGCAGCGCGCGGGCCACGGCGCGGCGCCCGACATCGTATCCGCTTCCTGGATCACCGAATCGCCAGCCAATGCCGCCGGCGTAATGCACCGCGCCATCGGGTCCCCGGGCCGCGACAAAGGAACCCGTGCCACCATGCAACACGAGGCCGGGCCGTCCGCCCGTGGCGAGCTCGAGCACCGGATAGGAGTCGTCCGCGGTGACGATCCGGCCGAAATCGGGGAGCATCGCCGCGGTCTCGTGCCAGAACGTGCGGCTGCCGGCGGCGTAAATATGCGTGGCGGCAATGGGCGCCGGCTGTTGGCCAAATGCGGCCTGCACCAATCCGCACAGCGCATCAGTGATGATCAGTCGCGCCTGGTCGGGGCCGACCACGCTGGGATTGCAGCCCGGGGCCAGGTGTCGCGCGATGATTGCCCCCGTTCCATCAACGAGGATGCACTCGGTTTTCGTACCCCCTCCGTCGACGCCGATTTTATAGGACGAACCCACGAAACAGTGAAATAACGGGTGGATCGGCCGCCGCAACCGATTCGTCGCGGCGATTCCGCGTCACGCCAGCTGCTTGCTCAGCCGGTGTTGGTAGCGCGCGCCGACGCGGCGGTTGTGTTCGATCGCGCCGGGAACGTTTTGACTGCGCAGCACCGGCAGTTCGTGGCCGTTGGCGTTCAGCCATTCCATGGTGGCGAGCATGAGCCAGTTCAAGAGCGAGCAGCCGATGAACGTGCTCGTGGGACCCGTGGTCACCTGCTCGTTGAGGGTCAGAAGGGTGTCGCCGGGAACGCCCCCGTTATCGAGGACATGGTCGGCCAGTTCGTGGAGTTTCCGCCCGCCGGGGTGGACGGTTTTTGCGGTGGTGGACATCGCCACCGAGGTGAGCCCGACCACCACACAGCCTTTCTTGTGCGCGTGAAGCGCCACCTCGATGGGGGAGGAGTTCTTGCCGGAGTTGGAAATGACGATGACGACTTCGCCGGCGCGGAGTTCATATTGACGGTCGTAGCGCTCGACAAGCTGCGTCCCGTAGCCGACGAGGTTTTCCACGAAGCCGGCCGTGGGATCGGGGATGCTGCTCACGCCAACGAGTCCGCCGGCGCGACCGACAATTTCGCGCGCGATGATTTCGCTGTGACCCGATCCAAACGTATGGATGACTTCACCGCGGGCGACGCTGGCCCCGAGGATCGGCGCGAGTTTCGTGATCGTCGGCAGGTTGTTCGCCCACGCGATGGCCAGCATTTCACCAGCCCGGTCATAATAGGATTTCGCAAGCGAGGACATGAGCTAAGGGAGTGAGCGAATCCGGCGCGGGCGGAAAGCGGTAAATGAAGGGCCAACGAGGCATGGCGTCAGACTCATGCCGCCACCGATTTCCCAGCGAGCGCGGCTCCGCCGCAACCGAAGGAGAAAAGTCCGGCTGGTTTTTTAACCGCGAATCGACGCAAATAAACGCGAATCGGAATACCCCGAAGCGGAGCGAGTCGCCATTCCGTGGCGGCGAGCGCCGCGAGTGGATTCGAGTCTGGATTCGTGCTCCATCCACTCGCTGGCGCAGCCACTCCACGCGTACGCCGCTTATCGCCCTTGCCGGGCGGCAACGAGCGAACCAGCGTGGCCGCGATGATTCGCGCGATCGACCACATCAACATTGTTGTTGCCGACCTGGAGCGCTCCCTCGCGTTTTATACCGGTGTGCTCGGCTTCACCAAGACCAGGGAGGCGGAGCTCGAGGGCGAGTGGATCGACCGAATCGTTGGGCTGCGCGGCGTGAAGGCGCGAGCGGCCTTCATCGTTTCGCCGGGCGGCGAACCGCGGATCGAATTACTGTGCTACGAGCGTCCGAGTGGAGCCGCTTGCGCAGAGAACTCACGCGCCAACACCCGCGGCCTGCGGCACATCGCGCTGCGCGTCGACGACATGGCCGCGATGGTCGCGCGGCTGCGGGCGGCGGGCGTGGTCCTGTTCAGCGAGCCCGTCCGCGTGCCGCCGGGAGTGGTCAGGGATGACGCCGGCGAAAAGTCGCTGCTCTATTTTCTCGATCCCGACGGCGTCATCCTCGAGTTCGCCGAATATCGGTAGCCTGGACGACAGATCGCGGACGACCGATGACGGATGGCGGACGACCGATGACGGATAGCGGACGACCGATGACGGATAGCGGACGACGGAGGACGGACGACAGACGATCGCGGACGACAGACGGCGGAGGACGGTGGACTGACGTCGGCGAATGCGAATGAGGCGATGTTTGGAGGTAGCGCCACGTCTCCGACTGGCGAATGCGAATGAGGCGATGTTTGGAGGTAGCGCCACGTCTCCGACTGGCGAATGCGAATGAGGCGATGTTTGGAGGTAGCGCCACGTCTCCGACTGGCGTTCTTCC
>JBBRCR010000378.1:0-8524 GCA_038204695.1 Opitutales bacterium
GCATCGCCCGGCGTGATCCGGCCCTGGGGCAAGACGGCCGTCGCCTCCGCAATCACGAGGCCCGCTCCGCCGGCTGCCCGCGCTCCGAGGTGGACGAGATGCCAGTCGTTGGCCAGCCCGTCGATCGACGAATACATGCACATCGGCGAGACGCCGATCCGGTTGCGCAGTGTGATGGAGCGAAGGGTGAACGGGTCGAAAAGGTGCGACATGAATCAACCAGCCAATCGCGCGTGGGAGATTTGGCAACCCGGACGGACGCGCGATTCCGCAGCGCGACGGAAGCGCCGTTCGGAACACGGCCCTGCCTTGTTCACGCGAACCGCCGATGAGGTCCGACGCTCCGTCGTTCAGGCCAGCAGCGGCTTGAACTCGGGTCGGCGATCGATGAATGCCGCGACGTACGAACACGCCGGCACCACCTTGAGTTTTTCGGCCCGCGCGTGCTCGAGGGCCGCGCGCACGAGTTTCTCCGCGATGCCGCGTCCACGCTGCGCCGGCGGCGTGTGCGTATGCGTGAAGATGATTCGGTCGCCCTGTAACATGTAATCGGCGACCGACACCTCGCCCTCCACCTCGGCCTCGAATCGGTGCTCCGCGGCGTTGTGCCGCACGACGATGTCCTGCGCTTTTTCGTTCATGCCAACAACCTCGGCCCGACCGGCGGTAATGCAACATGAAGAACGCGAGACATGGAAGAACGCGAGACTCGGAAGACTTCGGAATCTTCCGCGTCTTACTTCTCTTCCCCGTCTTCCCCGTCTCCCATGTCTTCGTCCCCAGGCTACAACCCTTCGTGCTTGCCCCAGCGCTGCGCGAGAATTCCACAGATCAGGAGCTGGAGCTGATGATAGATCATGATTGGGAGCAGAATCGGACCGAGCGCCGGATTCGCGGCAAAAATCAACTTCGCCATGGGCACACCCGAGGCCAGGGTCTTCTTCGAGCCGCAGAACATCGCCGCAATGCGATCCTCGCGTGAGAATCGCAGCGCCTTCGCCACACTCGCCGTGATAATCATCACGAGCGTGAACAGCCCGGCACACACCACCACAACCAGCGCGAGCTGCCCCGCATCCCGCCCCGACCAGACGCCGTTTCGGAACGAATCGCAGAAGGACGTGTAGACGAGCAGCAGGATGATGAGCCGGTCCACCAGGCTCACGCGTTTCTTGTGTCGCAGCGCCCATGCACCGAGCCACGGCCGTATCAGTTGTCCAATGACAAGCGGCATCACCAGCCACCGCACCAGATTCAGCACCACGGGGCCGAGCGGCTGCGTTTGTCCCGTCGTCTTCATCGCCCACGCGACCCACACGGGCGTGAGCACGACGCCGAGCAGGCTGGAGAGCGTGGCATTGAAGACCGCGCCGGCGACATTGCCGCGGGCCACCGCCGTCATGGCGATCGATGACGAAACGGTCGAGGGCAGCGCGCAGAGGAAGAAGACACCCAGGTTCAGCTCCGGCGCGATGTGCGTGGCAAGCAGGGCGGTCAGGCCGATGCCAAGGACCGGGAACAGCACATACGTGCAGGCCTGCACGACCAGGTGCAGGCGCCAGTTCAACGCCCCGGCGCGCAACGCGGCAAACGACAGCAGCAGCCCATGCAGGAAAAACAGCAGCGCCACGCCCGCCTTGGTGGTGAATTCTGGATACAACCAGCCTCCCGTGGCGCCCGGGGCCGGAAACAGCCAGGCGAGCGCCATCGCGCTAATCATCCCGACGAGGAACCAGTCCGGCCGCAGCTTCATGAAAACCGGGATCTCAGCTTTCCGAGCAGCACCCTCAGGTCCTCCCGACCCTCGATGTTCAGCGTCCAGAGCAGCGCGCCATAAACCGCCACCGCGGCGCCGATCAACAGCGTCAGCGCGAGCGCGTCCATCGCTTTGGTCGCAGCCATGTGGCCCGACCACAGCCACCATCCTCCACCCACGGCGACACCCATGACCGCGGAGGCCAGAACGATCTTGGCGAGATCAGCGATGACATGACGGAAGGCGAAACTCTCCCGCTTCCGCGCGAGTCGCGATTGCAGGTATGCCGCCTGCACCAGCAGTGCGAGGTTGCTCGCGATCGCGAGGCCCACGGTGCCGAGCGGCCCCATCAACGCGAGACTCAGGCCAAGGTTCACGATAAAGCTGAACAGCGCCGCGCGCACCGGCGTCGCGGTATCTTTCTGGGCATAGAAGGCTCGCAGCACGAGGTTGACGTATGAAAGGACGGGCAGGCCGAGCGCAAACACCACGAGCACCGGTTGCATCAGCAGCGAGTCACGCTCACCGAACGCCCCGCGTTGAAAAAGGACGCGAATGATGGGAAGCGACAACGTGATCAAGCCCACCGCCGCCGGAACATTGATGACGAGAATGAGCCGCATGCCTTTGCGATAGGAGGTGGCCAGGTTGTCCCAATCGCCGGCGGCCGCGTACTGCGCGATGAGTGGAAAGACGACGGTGGAGACCGCTACGGTAAAGACTCCGATCGGCAGCTCCATCAGCCGCGTGGCGAGATTGAGCACCGTGACGGCGGAATCGTTGAGCGAAAGCCCGATGATCCGCGACACCGCCATGTTGATCAGGTAGATGGCCGAACCGAACATGGCCGGCGCCATGAGTCGCACGATCTGGCGCAGCGGCTTGCTGCGCGAAAGGACGAAGCACGGCCGCCACCCCTCGCGGGCGAGCGCGGCGGCCGGGACGAGCATCTGCAAAACGCCGCCGAGCAGCGCACCGCCGCAGAGCCAGAGCATCCGACCCTCCGTCGTATCCGACCAGCCCGCGTACGCGGCGCCGCCAAGCATCACCAACATGGATACGTTGAGCCAGATGGGGGACAACGCCGGCTCGAGAAAACGGTGCAGCGTCTGCAGCGCCGCGCTGAATGCCGCGGCGAGCGACACGCACAACAGGTACGGAAATAGAATCACCGTGAGATCCGCCGCCTCGAGCCAGCGCTTCACCGTCGACGGGTCCACGTTCCAGCCCTGCGCCCGCGCGGCCATCCAGTCGGCCTGCAGAAACACCGCCATACCCAGCGCGACGACCGCGCCGCTGACGACGAACAGCCAACTGGCGACTTCGTTCACGAGAGCGAACGCCCCCGCGCGCTGCCGCTGCTTCAGCTCCTCGGTCAGCGTGGGCACCAACGCCGCCGTCAACGCGCCCTCCCCGAGCAGGCGGCGGAACAGGTTGGGCAGCGTGAATGCGGTGTAGAACGCGGACGCGAGTGACAAGGTGCCAAACACCGCCGTCACCAACATGTCGCGTCCGAGTCCCAGCACACGCGACACCATTGTCGCCGACGCGACGACGCTGATGTTTTTCAGGCTGCTGGACACCGCGCGATTCTGCGGGGCGCGTTTACAGCGCGGCAAGACCTTACGAGACCGGTGGGTCTGGAGTGGCAGTGGCGCCGGTCTTTGACCGGCGTTCCGCCAGTCGGAGACTGGCGCTACGGGCGAAACGCGCGCACAGGGTGTGCTGATATAGATCCGGATCGTGCATGTTTGCGACGATTTTGAGGGCCCAATCCTTTGGTCACAGAGCGCTCCCGATGAAGAACGCGAGACATGGAAGAACGCGAGACTCGGAAGACTTCGGAATCTTCCGCGTCTTATTCTCTTCCCCGTCTTCCCCGTCTCCCCCGTCTCCCATGTCTTCGTCCATTCCCCCTCTGTGACCTCTGTGTCTAATCCGACCGTCTCCTTTGGTTGCGGCGCTGCCGCGGTGCAAAATTTCCCGGCTAGGGTCGCTCGCCGGTCGGGCTGGTTCTGAGGCCCCGTTCGAGTCGCTCGAGGGCCGCAGTCGCGGCCGCCTCGAGTTCGAGGGCATCGCGCCAGTCCTGTTCGAACGCGCGAACCAAATCCGCCCGGCGGGCCGACGCCGGGGATGGACTCAAGGCGGCGCTCAACGACAATCCCGCGTTGCGGTAAAACGGATGGAGCGATGGCAGCAGCCGGTTTAGATCGGCGGCGCGACGCTGCAGGTCGAGGTCGAGCCACACCTCGCCCGTTTGTGCCAGCACCTCGGCGAGCGAAACGACGACGTCGCGCTCGCCATCGGTCATGAAGACGAAGCGCGCGAGCTCGGCGATGGCCTGCCGCGACTCGGCCGCCCCCTGGCTCGGCAATCCATGCGCGCGCCGGAGATGGTGCCAGCCGGTCTGCCACCACACTTCACGCTCCGTGTCACTGCCGAACCGGCCCGGGAACGAGCGCGCGACCGCCGGGAGCGGCTCATCGCCGCCAAGCAGCCGTCGCAGTAACGCCGGCCACTCGCCCGCCGTGGACTCGGCTTGGAAAAACGTCAGGAGCCACGTTGCGCCGATGGCCAGCGCACGGGATTCGGCCGCGCCACGCTGCCAGCCGAGAAGGCTCGGGAGGCTCGGTGCCACAACACTCGCGGTCTCCTGCTTCAATGCGTCGAGTTGCGCCCCGTCGAGGCGCGTCTGCCACCAGCCGACGACCGCGTGTTCGAGCCACAGGGGCGCGTTGAGGTTCGCGCGCACGCCGTGATGCGTCACCGCCAGCCGCATCAGCAAGCCTTGGACCAGGGCACGACGGACGGTCGCCACCTGCGGAGTGGCCTCCCACTTCAGCCGCACCGACACGAGCCCGCCCGGCTCCACGAAAACGCGAAACGCCGCCGAATCAGACCATTCCGCGGCCGGTATCAGCCGCACGAACACGGGCGAGGAAAACGCCTCGGGCAGCGCCAGCGGAACCGCCAGGAACCGCCAGAGTTCGTCGGCCATGCTGTTCACGGCACCGGCCACGGCGCCATCGACGGCGGCAACTTCAAACCGGCCGACACCGCTGCGAAACATCACCAACTCGCCACTCGACGCCGACGCGGGCACGCCGCCCACGAGCAGCACGCCGAGGGCGAGAAGGGGTCGCTTACGGTTGAAGGGCAGCGCGCACCACTCCGCCACGCATGCGGACAGCCGTCGCGCACGCCCCACCTGCGGGCTGACGGTCGGGAGAGAACGGGGCCGGCCGGAGGGCATCACGCGCCAGATCGGAGCGTCAGGGCGACAAACGCACCACGTTGCCCTCGACGGCAACGTTGCTCAGTTTGCGCCAGGCCGCCGCAATGTCGTCGGGCATGCGTTGCGCGGCGAACATCCGGTCACGAATAAAACCGGCGAGCACCGGTACTCGCTGGACCGGACAGGAACCCACAAACATCTCCGAGGGTTCGTAGGTGAACACGGCGCCATCCTTCACGAACGTGCCGCGCGCCTGAACGACGACCTTTTCGCTGACGCCAAGACCAGTGAGCGTGACCGGCGCCCCGACCTGCACCAGTCCGTCGCGTATCCGCACGTTGGGTGCACCCACGACAATCGTCTCGCCCGCACCTGCAGGCGCGGGGCTGCCCGCTTTCGTGGTTCCTTTTTTCTCGACCGGTTTTGGCGCGGGCGCCGGAGCCGCTGCGGGAGACATCGCCAGCACCGCGTTGATTTCGTCCTCGCTCAGCGTGACCGACTGGCCCTCGATGAAAGCCTTGCGCTTGGCCATGGCCTGCGCGGCTTTGCTCGAGTCCTTCGATCCTTCAATATAATAAACGGCGCCGCGCTTCTGGTCCGCCGGCTTGGGCAGCTCCCGGACGACCACGACGGGTCGCGTGATCAATATGGCCGCCCCGATGGCGGCGCCGAGGATGAGGCTGAGGAACGCTCCGATGATCACCTCCGCCCAGCTCGGGCCATGAAGCGCGCGGTCGATTTTGCTCATGACATTAGTGCTTTGAAGAACCCGGGGACGCTTTCGGGCTCGCGGGTTTTGAATCAGAAGCGGGCTTGGACTCCGAGGATGATTTTCGCTCGCCGGCCTTGGATTCCGCCGGTTTCGAGTCCCCCGCCTTGTTCTCCCCGCCCTTGCTCTCCCCGCCCTTGCTCTCCCCTCCCTTGGATTCTGCCCCTTTGCTTTCGCCACCTTGGGCCTCGCCGCCCTCCTTCTTGCCACCGCCCTTGTTCTTGTAGTCAGTGATATAGAAACCGGTCCCCTTGAAAATCAGGCCGGCTCCGGTGCCGACGAGCCGTTTGAGCGCGGCCTTTTTGCACTTTGGGCATTTTTTGAGCGGAGCATCGCTCATGGATTGGAACGCTTCGAACGCGTGGTCGCACTTCTGACAAACGTACTCGTAGGTGGGCATGAGAAGAAACGCGGGTTATGGGCACCACCGCGTGCCTTGGCGAGAGCGGAAAACCTGCGGGGTCGCCGGCGGAAAACCGCGTCGAAGCGAAGGCTCCGGCTGAATTTTGTTTGATGGCCGGCGCGAAGAAGGCGCTACTCGCCGGCCCACCGATGGATTTTCCGGCCGAGTTCCAACGCCACCTCACTCGCATCGAACGCGGGATCGACCTGCACTTGCCGAAGGCCGACACGCGACCGCAGCGGCTGCATGCCGCCATGCGGTACAGCATTGAAGCTGGCGGCAAACGGCTGCGTCCCATGCTCGTGCTGGCCGCCGCCGAGTTGTTCCGCCCGCCCGCAGACGCCGCGCTTCCCGCCGCCGTGGCGATCGAATGCGTTCACACCTATTCTCTGATCCACGACGATCTGCCGTCGATGGACAACGACGACCTGCGTCGCGGCCGGCCGACGGCGCACAAGGCCTTCGATGAAGCCACGGCGCTGCTTGCGGGCGATGCGCTGCTCACCCACGCCTTCGCTTTGATCGCCACAAGTTATGCACCCCAACCAGCCCTCGCGAACGCATTGACCCGTGAACTGGCCGATGCGGCGGGCAGCCGGCGGCTAATCGGCGGCCAGATGGAGGATTTGCTGGCGGAGAAACGGGCCGATGCCACCGCGGAGGAACTCGAGTTCATTCACCTGAACAAGACCGCGGCGATGATCGAGGCGGCGCTCGTGATGGGCGGGCTGGTCGGTGCGGCGGGCGAGCGCGCCATCGTGGCGTTGCGCCAGGCGGGGCGGCACCTGGGGCTCGCGTTTCAAATCATCGACGACGTGCTCGATGCCACGGCCGACAGCGCAACGCTGGGGAAGACCGCGGGAAAAGACGCGAAGGCGGGAAAAACGACGTACGTCAGCGTGCACGGGCTCGCGACCTCGCGCCGCATCGCAACGGAGCACACGGAGGCCGCCCGCGCTGCGCTCCAGGACCTGCCGGGAGATCGGATTTTTATCGAACGGCTGGTGGCCGCGACGGTGACGCGGACGAAGTAGTCTATCACGGCGCGCTCACGTCCTTGCCGCGCCGATACGTCGCCCGGCAGCGTCTCTGCCTGCGCGGCACCACCGACTATTGGGTCAACGGCTTGGGCGGGGAGCCGTTTTTCGTCGTCACCGCGCCGGTCAACTCCGGGCTCATCGCCGCCTTGCGCGAGCAAGTCATCCCGCAATTGCTCGCGGCCACGGCGGCGACTGCGGCCACCACCACGCCGCCGGCCACCGCGTCCGCCACGGCGGCGGTCACGGCGGCGGCGAGCGCCGCGCCCGTCACGCCGCGCTTCAGCATCGTCTTCGACCGCGAGGGCTACTCGCCGGAACTCTTCGCCGAGCTGAAAGCGCAGGGCATCGCCATCCTCACCTACCACAAGTTTCCCGGCGCAGCGTGGCTCGAGGCCGAGTTTTACCCGCACAGCGTGCGGCTGCACACCGGCGAAGTGGTCACGCGCGAACTGGCCGAATTTTGCGGCACGCGTTTGAGCAACGGCCTGTGGGTGCGCGAAGCGCGCGTGCGCGGAACCGACGCTCACCAAACCTCGATCCTGGCAGCCCGCCGGACTTAGAAAACTCCGAAAGTAAGAAAACACGCCGATTTTTTCCAGGATTCGGTTGAAAACTGGTGTTTCGCGGGAAAAAAATGTTGGGTATCCACGTTCTAGTTACATCCGATGATTTTGGGAGCGATTTTGACCGCGCGCGTCCGTCTGCGGGGTGATTTATGCCGTCAGCGCGCGGTTTTTCAGGGTAAAGAGCCGTTTGAGATTATAGCTAACGCATACCAAGGTCCATTCGAGCGAGACTTTGGTGTGGCCCCGCAGGCTGAAGCGCCGGAATCCCATCACATCTTTGATGATACCGAAAACCGGTTCGACCGTTTGCTTGCGTAACTTGTAGAGGTCTTGGCCGATTTTGGTCTTCAGCCGGTGGGCCATTTTTTCCTTGGCGCCCGCCTCCGGCCTCGGCGAGGCCGGCTCGGGCTGCGGCAGCAGCTCGGCGATCGTTTTATGTCTGGTCGGTTTTTTCCGTCCACGCTGACCGTGCCGAGCTTGGTCAACTTCAAGTGCTGCGCCAGTTCCAGCACACTCACAAACGCCGCGTCGAAGGCCGCCTTGTTGGCGGCGCGAAACGCGCAAATCGAGGCATGGTCCGGGTGGTGATTGGCGCAAAGATACCGTACCGCCACGTCGCTGTGCGTCGCCGCTTCGATGGCCCGCGAGCCGAACCGGCCCGTGACGTAACAATAGATCAGCAACGCCAGCATCATCGTCGGCGGATACTGCTCGCTGCCGGTGCCGCGGTGGTTGACGCCAAAGTGCTCGGTGGG
>JBBRCR010000379.1:0-8503 GCA_038204695.1 Opitutales bacterium
GGCTACCAAGGCGGTGGCCAAGGCGGTCGCGGTCGCGGCGGTCCACGTCGTGAAGAGCGTGCTGCCCCGACGGATGCCGAAGGCAATGAGCTTTCCGAAAAGGTCGTCTTCATCAACCGATGCTTCCACACGCCCGACACGCCGCGCACGTCGGCCTGCCCGCCGAGTTTGCCTTCGGTGCCGACTTCGCGCGCCACGCGCGTCACTTCGGCCGCGAACGACGACAGCTGATCCACCATCGTGTTGACGGTGTTCTTCAGCTCGAGAATTTCGCCGCGCACCTCGACGGTAATCTTCTTGGACAAATCGCCGGCGGCCACCGCCGTCGTCACCGCGGCGATGTTACGCACCTGCGACGTCAAATTGCCGGCCATGAAGTTCACGTTGTCCGTGAGATCCTTCCACGTGCCGGCCACGCCGCGCACGTCGGCCTGGCCGCCGAGTTTGCCCTCGGTGCCGACATCGCGGGCCACGCGCGTCACCTCCGACGCGAACGAGTTCAGCTGGTCGACCATCGTGTTGATGGTGTTCTTCAACTCGAGAATTTCGCCGCGCACCTCGACCGTGATCTTCTTCGTGAGATCGCCGTTCGCCACGGCCGTCGTCACCGCGGCGATGTTACGCACCTGCGCCGTCAGGTTGCCGGCCATGAAGTTCACGCTGTCGGTGAGATCCTTCCACGTGCCGGCGACACCGGGCACCTGCGCCTGGCCGCCAAGTTTTCCCTCGGTGCCGACCTCGCGTGCCACGCGCGTCACTTCCGACGCGAACGACGAAAGCTGATCCACCATCGTATTCACGGTGCGCGCGATGCGGAGGAACTCACCCTCGAGCGGGCGGCCCTGCATTTGCAGCGCGACACTTTGCGAGAGGTCGCCCTTCGCCACCGCACCGATCACGCGCGCCATTTCCGACGTGGGATGCACGAGGTCGTCGATCAGCGAGTTGACGGAGGTGATCGCCTCCTGCCACGCGCCGCTTACTTTGCCAATGCTCGCGCGCTGTGAAATCTGTCCCTGTTTGCCGACGCCCTGGCTGATCCGCTCGAGTTCCGCCACAAGCCGCTCGTTGATATCGACCAGCGCGTTAAACTCATCGGCGATCTGTCCGTCCAAGCCGGGATAGTCCACGGGCATTCGCACCGAGAAATCTCCCTTGCGCAGGCTGGAAAGCGCGTTGGCCAGCTGACGTTTGTCGATGCGGGACGGCAGGGCGATGAATGAAACCATGAGACGTCAATGTTACTGATGCCAAATCGGTCTGGATACCCGGGGGAATCGGGCGACGCGGGCAGGGCTGGTTCGATTCGGCTGGTTCTAAATAGCGAAATAGTGGATACAAAACGTGAGCGATCGCGCAGCACGAGAAGAGCATATGCCGCGGCAGCGTGAAGGCATTTGTGCGCCTGAAACGCCGGGCATTCTTGTGGGATATTTGCCGCCGGCATATCGGGGTTTTTCCGGGCCCGAGCGCGTCGGCATGCGCCAAGCCGCCCCCGGTCCCCGCGCGGGAACAGGCGCCAGACAGAGCTGCCGCCGCGCACGAGAATGCGGTCGTGGCGCCAGTCACGCCGCGCAAACCAGGAGGGGCCGCGACCGCTTGCTACGGGATCTCGTAAAGCTCCACCAGCGCTTCGCCCGTCGTGTTGTTGATCCCCGATACCTGCACCGTATACAGACCCGGGGTAAGCGGCGCGACCAACGCGGCGTCCCGGCTGCCGGGAGTGAGCGAGAAAGCACCCACCGCGGCAAAGGTCGGCGCCAGCGGGCCGTCCCAGTTGTCGTTGCTCGCGACCGCTGCGGCTGCGTCCGCGCGAAAAACATCCAGCTTTGGATCGGCCAGCACCCCGCCGACCCCGAGATCGGCGAGTCTTGGACCCACCGCGCGGATGAGAATATTCTTCGTCCCGCTCCCCACGATCACGAAGCCCACGATCAGAATGTCGTCACCCCTGCCCACCTGGCTGCGGGCCGAAACGTTGGTGAGTCGCGGCGTGTTTCCCGTCCCGCTGTCGTAAAGCTCGACCAGCGCCACCCCCGCGCCGGTGCCCCTCAACTGGACGGTATGCGTGCCGTCGATCGACTGGAGAAAAGCGGCGTCCTTGCTGCCGTCGACGAGGGCAAACGCCCCGACGCTGCTGAACGCGGCGCTCAATGCCGTGGCGTTCCCCCAGTCGTCGTTCTGGGCGACGCGTGCACTGCTGGCATCGTAGAGTTCGAGCCGTGGATCCGCCATCGCATCGCCCACGCCGAACCTCGCCAGCGTCGGCCCAACGCCGCGCACGAGAATCGAACGGCTCCCGCCACTCACGGAGAAACCGACAATCAGGATCTGGTCGCTGACCATCGCGGTGCGAACCGAGAGGTTCGACAACCGCGCCGTCACCGGACCGCCGTCCGGCGGGGCTGACACCGTGAGGATCGCCGGGGCACTGGTTGCGTTCCCCGCCGAATTCGATGCCACGACGGTATAGGTCGCGGCGTCCGCCGCGCTCACCCCCGCGAGCGTGAGCGTGGCGCTGGTGGCACCGGGGATCGGGGCGCCGTTCTTCTGCCATTGAAACGAGGGCGGCGGGTTGCCGGTGGCCGTCGCGGAGAACGTGACGATTCCGCCCGCAATCACCGATTGGCTCGCCGGCCCGGCGGTGAACGTGGGCGCGGTGCCGCCTCCGCCTCCGACCGTGTAGTCGATAACCAATGACGGAGCCGCCGGCCCCTCCCGCGAGCCAAACCGGACGGCCGGGCCCGTTTCGTCCTGCGCGACCAGGATCCACCCGAAATTCGAGGCCGGGTTGTTCATCCACGCCTGCACATCGGCGGTCATCCCGGCGGTGGAGAACGTCGCCGTGCCGGATTGTCCGCGCACCGGCTGCGACGCGCTCACGGTGGCGGAAAAATCGCCGCCTGGAGTCGTCCAGTTTTGCGTATTGAAAAAGCGCGCATTCCACGTCGCGTCGCCGTTGGTCGCGGGCGCACCGCCACCGCCGCCCGCCGCCCCGACCGAACTGCCCTCGCCCCAATCCGCCAGCAAGCGGTGCAACCGCACGGTGTTCGCATTGTTCAGCGGTGTGTTGATCGTGAAGGTGAGCGTGACCGAGTTGATCGCCGCGCCGGCGGGAATCTCGCGGGGATTGAAGGCGACGAGGCTGCGCAAGATGCGCGCCTGTCCACTGCCCCCCGCGAACAAGAACGCGCCGGCCCCGTTGCTCAGGTTGGCTTCGCCCGCGGGAGCCGGGCCGAAAATCGTGTTATCCTTGCTGGGCCGCAAGGTGATGGACGCCGCCGACGCGCGGTTCGGCAGCAGCGCACCGAATACGAGCGCGAGAAACCAAGGTGCGAGGAAGCAGGGCGCAGCGAAGTACGGGCGGAGAGCAGAACCGAATGTCATGGCGGCGTGGGTTGGACCTAAAGCCACGCATCAACCCGCGAACCGCAACGGACAAACGGTAACGCCGCCGTTACTTTCCGCTAGCCTGGAAATTTCCCAGCTCCTCTGAGAACATCCCACACGATGGGGAGCCGCCGGGGAGTGGCGCCGGTCTTTGACTACTCCCCTCTGGGACCTCTGTGTCTAATCCAAACGTTTCCTTTGGTTGCGGCGCCAGCCGCGGTGCGAGTTTCCTGGCTAGGGCTGCGCTTTGCCCACAGATTTGCTACCGCGCAGGGCGTCGCGCCATGGGCGTGGTTGATAGGAAGGGCGACTTTCCAGTCGCCCAAAATCGGTCGACCGATCGTACTTCGGCGGCTGGAAAGCCGCCGTTCCGGCGAATGCCGACGTGCTTGGCAAGAATTGTGGGGCAAGCGCAGGGCTAGGGCGCGGCGGCGACTCCGGGCTTTCGCTCCGGCACCGGCGGCGGCGCTTTGGCGGGAGGGCGCGGCTTTCCGTCGTGAGTATTCGGCTCCATGATTTCGACCCGCGTCCCGTCGACGTCGTAGAAATTGATCTGCCGCTTGCCGTTGACGCCCACTTTCATCTCGGTGGCGGGCTTGTTGCCGGCGGGATAGGTGCGCGCAGCGAGCATCGCGGCGGCCTGCTCGATGTCGGGCACCTCGAGACAAATGTGGTGCATCGTCCGCAGCCGATCGGTCGACGGATACTTGTCGAAGAGCATGAACTCGACGTAGTCCTCGCCGTCGGGCACCCGCATGTTCACCCAGTTCAGCACCTTTCCGCCGGAGCTGCCCCGCCAGATTTCCTGGAAGCCCAGCAGTTCGCCGTAGAATCTCATCGAGGCGTCGAATTCGCCCACCATGACGCCGACGTGGCTCATCCGGCGCGACACCCGCGTATCCGGCATGAACTTACCCCGCTCCCGCATCGTCCAGCCGTCCGGCGCGTATTCCACGATCTCCACGCCATTCCCGTTGGGATCCTTGATCGTGAAGTTGCGGTTGCCGATCTTGCCAAGCGGGGTCGCCGGCGGCACGGCAACACCCTTCGATTGCAGGTAAAGCCGCATGGTTTCGGCATCCTCGACTTCGATCGCGATGTGAAACAGCCGGTCGGCATCCGGCGCCACTTCGCTGCCGGGAAAAAGCTCCACGCTCTGGCGGTCGTTAATCTTGATCCACACGAGGTGCTCGCCCGGGTTCTTGCGCGGAATCGAATACGGGGACTCGAAGCCGAGGAACCCTTCGTAAAACGCGCGCGCCCTGGCCATGTCGCTGACGAAAAACGCCGCGTGGGAAATCCCGACGATCCGCGGGCGCGGCGGCGCAGAGGTCGCCGCGGCCAAACCGCCACTCGACAGGGCCAGGGCGAAAACGAAAAGGAGGGGTTGCTTCATGGAGAGGGTTGGTTCTGCGCCAGGTCCGCGGTGGGAATTTCGTTGGCTCGCATCAGGTGGACGATCTCACCCGGCCCGAGAAATCGATCCGCGATGAACAACTCATCGACGTCTCCGCGGAATCGCTGTGACTGCGGACCATTCACCTTGAGCCGGCAGCCGAGCCACACCCGATCCAGCAACGCGGGGTTCCCGGCGCTGGCCGGACCGCGCGTCTGTCCCGGAATGATCCCGCTGCTCTCCAGCCGCCCGTCCACGTATTGCTTCACCTGCACCGGAGAGCCGTCCTGATCGTCGCCGGCGTCGAAACACACCGTGAGGTGGTGCCAGTTGCCATCCCGCAGCGAAGTCGTGCCCATCGCACAACCACCCGCGAAGTCGGTGCGCAACGCGCCGACCGGGCCCTCCGCCGGATCCCGGTTCCAGTTGATGCCCACGGGCCGGTGGCCGAGCTTGGGCGATTGTGGAATCCACGCGACCATCGAATAGGCGTCGGCGAGGGGCGCATCCTTCGCCACGCGCGCCCAAAACGCCACGGTGTGATGCGAACCGGAGATGCCCGGGAAAACGGCCTCGGCGTAAACGCGTCCGTCGAAACGCAACGCCCGGCCCCGCCGCCCCTCCGGGCGCACGGCGCCCCCTTCGTCCGTGCCTTCATTGTGGATACGCGCCGTCAGCAGCGCGGCCGACGCCATCCGGCTGTTCGCCGGCGCCCGGTCCCCCGCCAGCTCGTCGAAGGACCAGTGCGCCGATTTCACCACCCGCGTGAACCGCTCCAGTTCCACCGGCTCGCTGAACCGGGCGAACTTCTGCGCACTGTTCGGCACGACCGACACGCCCGACGGATCGAACCGGCGCGATTCGTTCTCGCGCAGCAGAATCACCTCGGGGTCGTACCCACGGCGTGGTGACGCCTCGACTTCTCCGCGCAGAACCAGCACGTCCGCCGCGCCATCCTCGGCGGCAATCAACGTGAAGTCCGTCCCAAGATCGACCACCTCCACCGCCGGATTGGAAACGCGAAATCCCACCGCCTCCGCCGGTACGCTCACCTTCAGCGTGCCGTGCCGCAGCGTGGCATCCCACGCCGAGTTGATTTCGAGCGACGCCGCTCCTTCGAGCACCGCGCGGGCCCCGGAGTCGAAGGTGATCTCCGCATAGCCCGCCGCAAGTTCGAACCGCTGGCCCTTGATGCAGGCTCGCCCCCGGCTGGATCGCTTCCCCACCTTCCGGCCATCGCACGTCTTTCGCCGCCGTCAGTCGCGCAACAAAATTACCAGGCCGCGGCAGCGCGGGCGTGGTCGCTGGCTCCCGCCCGGAGCGACCAGCGAAAAACAGGCCGACCATCAGCGCCGCCAGGGCCGGCGCCACGGTGGCCCAAAGCAGCCATAAGCGAAAGCGTCCCGGTGCCCGAACCGGTGCCGGCGCATCCGCGTGGATTTCCGCCGCATACGTGTGCAGGCTCGCCGACTGGCCCAGAGCCCGAACATAGAAACACCGCGCCGCTTCCGACTCGCGCAACATCACCGCCAGCCGGACCTGCTGTGCGGACGTCAGCGTGCCCTCCACGACGGCGCCGCAGAGTTCATTCAACTCGAGAATCTCGCGGTCGGACAGGTTCATGCCACGCCTCCGTGTTCGTGCGCGAGTTCGTGGGTCACGCAATCGTGGAGGAGTTTCCGGAGCCGGTTGAGCGCTTTGTACGCCGCATCCATCGACCGGCCCGTCCGCCTGGCCGCCTCGGCCACGCCGCTCCCGGGTTCGTAGCGGGTCAGCACCAGCTCGCGATCGCGCGCTGGCAGTTTTTGCAGACACTGGGCGAGCGCCTCATGTCGTTCATCCAGCTCTTCGCGCATCGAGGTGGCCGTGTTGGCCACGGCCGCTAATACATCATCGTCAAAAATCACCTTTGAACGGGCGAACTTCTGGCGCGAATAGCGAATCCGCCACCAGGCGATCTGGCACGCCCACGCCACGAAATCGGTGCCGGGCGTGAATTCGTCGAACTTTTCGCAAATGACGACGCTCGTCTCCTGGAGCAGGTCCTCCGCATCGTGCCGATCCGGAACCAGGGTGTAGATATACGCGAAAATTTGCCGCTGGTGCCGGGTGATCAGCGCCATGAGCCGCTTGCGGCTTTCAGCTTCAGGGGAAGGCGTCGGAGGCATGATTCGAGCGAGACCGCCTCAGACCAATTCAGAGACCGATTGCCCAGAGGGCGCAGCCTCAGAACTGCCTTTATCTGTGTATATCTGCGCCATCTGCGGTTGGAGGGGTTGGAAAAACTTGATCGGTCCGGAAGCCTGGAGCGTTGAGCCGACCGTCGGCATTCAGCGGCCGGTTGCAAGAATCTTCCCGCCGCGGGCGCTCAATGGTTCAGCGTATAAGCAATATACACACCGCGACTGATGCCGAGCGACGCACGCGGCGTAAGATACTCCTGGTCGAACAAATTTTTTGAACTCAGCCGGACCGAGTGCCGCGTTCGCTCCGCGCCCCGCCACCCGTAGGTGAGCCCCGCGTTCACGATCGTGAAGTCGTCCGTCTGCACGTTGCGCCGCGCGTCGGTTTGCGTGCTATCGGGATAAGCGCTCCCCGTGTACGTCATGCCGGCATTGAAGCTGAGCCCCTCCAGCCTGGTGCGGGCAAACGAGTAGCGCACGACGAAGCTCGCTTGATCGTCCGGCACCCCGGCGGGCCGGCGACCGATGTCGGTCGTCGCATTGCCATTATATAGGATCCGCGCATGGACCGAGCTGAAGGTCGCCTGCAACGTCAGCGCGTCGGTCGCCCTCCAGGAGCCTTCGAACTCGAAACCCTTCGAGCGTTGCGTGCCGGCGGCGACGACCTCGTTCACGCCCGTGACGGGATCGCGCCGGGTGGTCTTTACGCCGAAGCGGTCGATATAAAAGCCGCCCACCGTGAAGAGCAGCCGATCCTCGAAGAACGCACCTTTGAATCCGTAGTCCCAGCCTTCCGACGTTTCATTCTCGAGATGCGGTTCGCCGAGTCGCGCGCTCTGGCCGGCCGGCGTGAACGACTCACTATAGCTTGTGTAGAACGCTATATTTCGCGTGAGCTTGTAATTCAGCCCGAGGTTCGGCGACCAGGCGGAATCCGTATAACGCGAGACCAGCCCGGGCGTGCGCAGCGCCCCGCCGGCGGCGTTGTATTGATTCCCGAACGTGAAATTGTAGGTCACGGTGTCGCGGCGAATGCCGGCAAATCCAATCAGCCGGCCATCCATCGCCGTCAGCTGCTCGCGGAGAAAAAACCCTCTGGTGTCCCAACGCGTCTTGTCATCGCGCGTGATGATGCTGAAGGCGCTGTGCGGCGGGAGATCGTAATTGGGATTGTCCAGAAATGCCCCCGTGATCGAGTAGACCCGCGAGTTCACCTGCCGCTGCTGCCGGTAACGCCAGTTTTGCGAGTAATCCAGCGTGGGCGATTGGCCCGGTTTGCACCGCAGCACGAAGGCGTCCGCATAACGCGCGAGTTTCGCTCCGGTCTCCCTTTGGTTCGCCTGCTGGTCCAAGCTATTCAGATACAAGTTGGCCAGCAGGGGAGTCCTGACTCCCCCTTGGGGCGTACCCCGCCGGTTGGGCAGGATGCGCTGCTTGCGCCCAGTGCGTTCGAGGACCGGAGCCTGCAAAAACTGTTTCACCAGTTTCAGGATGCTCCCATCGCTCACCCGCCGGGCCACCAGCCTCAACAGCT
>JBBRCR010000380.1:0-8488 GCA_038204695.1 Opitutales bacterium
GGCACAGATAAACACAGCTAAAGGCAGCGCTCTGAATCTGTGCCCATCTGTGAAATCTGTGGCTGAATGGGTCTGAGGCAGTGCCTCGCTGGGTCATATGCGCTTCGACGGCTTCTCGGTTTGCACTTCCGGTGGGCCCCGTTTGAAGTCCGCGGATGAAGTCCTACCGGATCGCCCTTTACCCCGGGGATGGCATCGGGGTTGACGTGACGGACGCCGCCGTGGCGGTGCTCCGCGCACTCGAGTCATCGCTGCAAGCCGGCCATTTCGAGTTCACACGCTTCGAGTGGGGATGCCGCTATCACGAGGAGCACGGGGTGGTGGCACCGGCGGATTTCATCGCCATGCTGCGCCCCTTCGATGCGATCTTCCTCGGGGCGGTCGGCTGGCCGGCGAAGCTGCCGGACCACATCACGCTGAAACCGCTGATTACGATTCGGCAGACTTTCGATCAGTGGGCGTGCGTCCGGCCGGCCCGCACCTTTCCCGGCGTGCCGGGTCCACTGGCGGGGGCGCCGGCAATCGATCTCGTGGTGGTACGCGAGAATTCAGAAGGTGAATACGTGGACAACGGCGGGCGGTTTCGCGTGGGGCAGCCGGACGAGTTCGCCGTGCAGAGCGCGATTCACACGCGGCGCGGTATCGAGCGGGCATTGCGCTTCAGCTTCGAACTGGCCCGCAAACGCCGGCGGCGGCTCACGCTGGCCACGAAGTCGAACGCGCAACGTTACGCGTTCACGCTATGGGATGAGGTGCTCGAAGGGCTCCAGCCGGAATATCCGGATGTGGCCGCCGACAAACAGCACATCGACGCGATCGCGATGAATTTTGTCCGGCGTCCCGCCAGCTTCGACGTGGTGGCCGGTTCGAATCTTTTCGGTGACATCCTGACCGATCTGTCGGGAGCGATCACGGGCGGACTGGGACTGAATCCGTCGGCCAACCTCAACCCCGAGCGCACGGCGCCGTCATTGTTTGAACCGGTGCACGGATCCGCGCCGGATATCGCCGGGAGGGGAATCGCGAACCCGACGGGCGCGATTCTGGCGGCCGCGATGATGCTCGACTGGCTGGGTGAGCCGGCGGCGGCGCGCCGCGTGGAACGGGCGATCGAAACGGTGCTGGCGCGCGGCGAGCGCACGCCGGATCTCGGCGGCACGCTCGGGACCACTGCATTTACCGGGAAGGTGATTGCGACGCTGATGGAATGAAACCACCGCTGCACGACAGCACTCCGGCCGCGCGCGATCCGGGCCGGACGGAGGCCGGAATCGCCGCGGCGGCTGGCCCGGGCGGTGGGGCGTCTCCGCCGGCTGCGAATGGAGGATCTTTGCCCCGCGGGCTTTGGTGGCGGGCCCTCGTGCCGCTGCTGCTGGCGGCGACCATCGTGTTGCTGCCGGTGCCGGCCGGGCTGGCGCCGCACGCCTGGTATTACTTTGCGGCGTTTGCCGCGGTGGTCGCGGCGCTGGTGCTCGAGCCGCTGCCGGGTGGCGCGGTGGGATTCATCGGCGTGGTCGTGGTTGCGGTATTAGCCCGGTGGATACTTTTCAGCCCGGCGGAGCTCGCCCGCCCGGAGTTTCGCCCCGAGCAGGCGGCGCTGGCGTGGGCGCTCTCCGGTTTCGCCAACAGCACGGTCTGGCTGGTCTTCAGCGCATTCATGTTTGCGCTTGGTTATGAGAAGACCGGCCTCGGCCGGCGGCTCGCGCTGGGTTTCGTGCGCAAAATGGGCGGTCACACGCTGTCGCTGGGGTACGCGATTGTGTTCGCCGATTTGCTGCTCGCGCCGTTCACCCCGTCGAACACCGCGCGCAGTGCCGGCACGATTTATCCGGTGATTCGCAACCTGCCGCTCCTGTACGACTCCAAGCCGTTTGACCCTTCGGCCCGTCGGCTCGGCTCGTATCTGATGTGGGTGGCCATCGCCGCCACCTCGGTGACCAGTTCGATGTTTCTCACCGGGCTCGCGACGAACCTGCTCGCCCTGGAACTCGTGCGCAAAACGCTGGGGCTGACGCTCGAGTGGACGTCCTGGTTCATCGCATTCCTTCCGGCGGGCCTGCTGCTCGTGGGGCTCGTCCCTCTGCTCACCTGGTGGCTTTATCCGCCCGAAGTGAAGTCCGGTGCGGCGGTGCAGCGCTGGGCGGCCGATGAACTGAGGAAACTCGGTCCCATCTCAGCCCGCGAGGTCACGCTCGGTCTGCTGGTCACACTGGCCCTGGCGCTCTGGGTTTTTGCGGGCGGCTGGATTCTCGCGACCACGGTCGCGCTGGTGGTGATAACGCTGATGCTCATCACGCGAATCGTGCAATGGGAGGATGTCATTTCGCACCGCGCCGCGTGGAACACCCTCGCTTGGTTCGCCACTCTCGTGGCGCTCGCCGATGGCTTGAACCGCGTCGGCTTCTTGAAGTGGTCCGCGGAAACGGCGGCGCACTCGCTCGCCGGATCGTCACCGACGGTGGCGGGCATCGGCTTGCTGCTGTTTTTCTATTTCAGCCATTATCTGTTCGCGAGCACGACGGCCCACGCGACCGCGCTGCTGCCCGTGATGTTGATCGTCGGGCAGGGGATTCCGGGGATTGATCTGCCGCAGTTTGTCCTGCAACTCAGCCTGAGCTTTGGCATCATGGGCATCCTGACGCCCTATGGCAGTGGTCCGAGCCCGACCTATTATGGTTCCGGCTATCTTCCCTCCCGCGACTATTGGCGGCTCGGCGCAATCTTCGGCGTGATTTACCTGTTGGTCTTTTTGTTCGTCACGCTGCCGTGGATGGCGTGGGTGAAGTAAGGGGAGCAAGCGCCGAATAGTCGGCGCGCCGCGCGGGTGGACGAACGTCCACTCGCCGGCGCTCCCAGCCCCGCGGCTACCTCGTCGGATCGCTTTCGACCTCCTCCTGCACCACACGGCCGTCGAAAATGTGAACCGTCCGTTCGGCGTGACGCGCAAAGCGCGCGTCGTGCGTCACCATCACGATGGTGGCGCCGCCCTGGTGCAGCTCGGCGAGGAGCCGCATGACGGAGTCGCCATTTTTCGAGTCGAGGTTGCCCGTCGGTTCGTCAGCGAGAAGCACGGCGGGTTTGCCGGCGAGCGCACGCGCGACGGCGACACGCTGCTGCTGACCACCGGAAAGCTGCGATGGCAGATGCTTGGAACGATGGGCCATGCCGACTTTTTCGAGGGCTTGTGTGGCCGCGGCCTTGCGCTCGGCCGCCGGCATCCCGCGATACGTGAGCGGCAGCTCCACGTTCTCAAAAACCGTCAGGTCGCCGATCTCGGCTACGCCCGTCAACAACCGCTTTAACGACCTGCGCAACCAGCTCGCGCTCGCCTACGAGGACGATCCCGAAAACCTCCGCTCGAAGCTCAGTACCGGAAGCGACATCAACGAAATTTTCCGCAAGGCCCAGGCCGCCTTCAACGCCTGGGCCACGCTGCCCCCGCCGGAGCGCACGGCCAGCGCCATTCTCGGCAGCCTCGACTTCGATTTTTTCAACCTGCTCGACAGCGTCACGATTGCCCGGTCACGCCGTCACATCGAGACTTTCTACGACACGACCGCCATCGGCACCTTCCCTGAGCGTCTAAAACCGCTCTCGTTTCACTGCCCGATCACCCATCGCCCCGACGTGATCGGTTTCAACAAGATCTTCGACCGGCTCACCTCGCTGAAGCTGGCCGTTTACGCGCCCATCAGCTACATCCTGCCCAGCCGCCTCGCCAAATACGAGGCACTCTACGACACCGAGGTAAAGGGCGGCGGCGGCAAGCTTCGCCAAAAAGACCGGGAAAGGAGCCTGCAAATGCTCATGACGGTCAATCTGCTGAAGCGCCTCGAAAGCTCCGTTGCGTCCTTTCGCCTCACGCTGCGCAGCCTGAAAAAAAACCACGGCGACACGTTGCAAAAAATCGCCGACTTCCGTGCCACCGGCCAGGAAACCAAGTTTACCGACCACGCCGCCGACTACGCAGAGGCCGAGCCGGATGATGACGATTTGCCCGATCCCGATGCCAGACTCGGGGGCAAGGTGCAGATTAGCCTCGGCGATATGGATACGAAGCTCTGGGAGCGCGACCTGCGGGTCGATGTCTCGGTGATCGATGGCCTCCTGGCCGAAATGGACAAGGTCACCCCCAGCGACGACGCCAAGCTCCAGCACCTTCGCACTCAGATCGAGAGCAAGCTCGCTTCCCCCATCAACCCCGGCAACCGGAAGATTCTTATCTTTACCGCGTTCGCCGATACGGCCGGCTACCTCTACGATCAACTCGCCCCGGCGCTCCACGCGGCCCATGGACTGAATGTCGGCTACGTCACGGGTTCCGACCGTCCCAAGTCCACCCTCAGGAAAAACTACGACTTCCACGCGATCCTCACCCTGTTCTCGCCCCGGTCCAAAGAAAAGTCCGCCACGCTGCCCAACGAACCGGCCGGAATCGATGTTCTCATCGGCACCGACTGCATTTCCGAGGGCCAGAATCTCCAAGACTGCGACTACTTGATCAATTTCGACATCCATTGGAACCCCGTCCGCATCATCCAGCGCTTTGGGCGCGTGGATCGCATCGGCTCCCAAAACAAGGTCATCCAGCTCGTCAACTACTGGCCCGACATCAGCCTCGACGAATACATTCGCCTGAAAGAGCGAGTGGAAAACCGCATGGTCATCGCCGACGTGACAGCCACGGGTGATGACAATGTCCTCCGTCCCGAGGCCAACGATCTTTCCTGCCGCAAGGAGCAACTCCGCCGTCTTCAGGAAGAGGTCATCGAAATGGAGGACCTCAAGACCGGCGTCTCCATCACCGACCTTGGTTTGAACGATTTTCGGATGGACCTGCTCAACTATGTGAAGACCCACGACGACCTAGCGTCGATGCCCACCGGGATGCACGCGGTCGTGCCGGCCGACCCCGGCCGCGGTCTGGCGCCCGGAGCCATCTTCGCCCTTCGCAACCGCAATCCAGGCGTCAACCAGCAGCAGCAAAACAGGCTCCACCCCTACTACCTGGTTTACGTGGGCGAAGACGGCTCGATTGTTGTCCGCCATACCGAGGTCAAGCGCCTGCTCGATTTGGTGCGGCTCGCGTGCAAGGAACGCGGCGACCCCATCGCCGCCGCGTGCAGCCGCTTCAACGAGCATACCCAGGACGGTCGGGAGATGGGCACCTACTCGCAGCTTCTCGCCCAAGGCATCCGCTCCATGATCGCAGTGAAGGAGGAGAAGGATATCGACAGCCTTTTCTCCGGCACTCGCACCACCGCGCTTGTCCAGACCATCACCGGCCTCGACGACTTCGAGTTGATCGCTTTCATCGTGGTGCAGAAATGAACCATCGTGCGCTTTCCCGCCTTCCCAGCTCTCACGTCCGGGCATAAAAAAAGGGCAACCCTTTCGGATCACCCAACCGCAATTGCGGGAAGTTGCCCGACGTTCGCGCGTTCTCTCACAAAATCAAGACACAACGAGGGTCTCAATCCCGCGGGGGTGCAGCTCCGAGTTGGCGCCAGCAGTGGCACGGGCATCCTGCCCGTGGACGGCGCGAAGCGCCGCCAGAACATGGGCAGGAAGCCCATGCCACTCACAAACCCACGGGCGGGTCGCCCGTGCCACATTCGAACCCCGCCGACAACAACTCGGAGCTGCACCCATCCCACGTCATCCGACCTAGCTGCGCGGCCAGGCGTCCGCTAACTCGCCGTTCCGTCCCGCCGTCGCCGAATGTTCACCTTTCCTCCGCAGGCGGCTTTCAATCGCGTGGTCCCCAAGACCAAGATCTACGCGCACGCCAAGACTTCGAAGCGGATCAAGGAACTCTTCGTGGCCCAGATCGGCGAAATCCTCTGGAAATTCAAACTCGCGCCGGCGACGATCAATCTCCCCGCCCGCCACGGCATCGGGGAGATTCAGGTGTTTGGCATCACCCTCAAAACGGCGAATTTCGACGGGGCCGTGCTTGAGGTCATCGACCAGACCATCCCTTTTCCCTTGGTGTTCGAGCTCGTTCACGACGGGCAGGTCTCCTTTGCCACGTCCTACAAGCGCCCGAGCGAAGCCGATTCGTCGAAGTGGGTGATCGAGGCTCGCTTCCAGACCGCGCCGCAGCCGGTCACGGCCAAACGTCCGCCGTTGCCCGTCGCGCTCGATCTCGCCAGCCTCTACGAGCAGATCGTTCGCCGGCATATCCCGCTGCCGCCGCGGGTGGGCGAGAGCCTCGCCGAGCACGTCGCCCGTTTTACGGCTGTGGATGCAAAGCAGAAAGCGCGGCAGCAACTGGAGGCGCGAGTCGCGCAGGAAAAACAATTCAACCGCAAGGTGGAGTTGAATGCGACCTTGCGCTCAGTCTCGCGGGAAATCCAAACCCTCACCCAGCCCTGACTCTTTGCCTTATGAAAAAGCTGAAAATGCACACACCCAATCTCACGGCTGGGAACATCGAAAAGCTCGCCGCGCTCTTCCCCAACTGCGTTACCGAGGCGAAGGACGAAAAGACGGGGCAACTCAAGCGGGCGATCGATTTCGACCAGCTCCGTCAGGAACTTTCCGACCACATCGTGGATGGCCCGCGCGAACGCTATCACCTCGACTGGCCCGGCAAACGGGAGGCCCTGCTCGCGGCCAATTCGCCAATTGCCAAGACACTGCGTCCTTGTCGCGAGGAGAGCGTGGATTTCGATACGACCAAAAACCTCTTTATCGAAGGCGACAACCTCGATGCCCTAAAGCTACTGCAGGAAACCTACCTCGGGAAGGTGAAGCTGATCTATATCGACCCGCCGTATAATACCGGCCGAGATTTTATATACAGCGACGATTACAGCGAAGACTCCGACGCCTATCTTCAACGTTCCAACCAGGTTGACGAGACAGGTGCACGATTGATCGCGAATACTGACGCTAACGGTCGATTCCATTCCGATTGGACTACCATGCTCATGCCTAGATTGAAGCTTGCCCGCAATCTGCTGAGCGAGAGTGGCGTTATCTTTGTGTCCATTGATGACAACGAAGTAGCCAATCTCCGCAAACTCATGGACCAAGTTTTCGGTGGAGAGAACTTCGTTGCGCAGATTATTTGGCAAAAGGTATACGCTCCTAAAAACACAGCAGACTGGTTTTCGGAAGATCACGATTATATCGTCGTTTATGCACGAGATAAAGCGGTGTGGCGTCCAGAAAAACTTGCTCGCACTCCGGATATGGAGGCTCGGTATAAAAACCCCGACAATGATCCCCGTGGGCCTTGGAAGGCAGGGGACATGTCCGCAAGAAATCGCTATGACGCGGGAGTATTTCCGGTGACATGCCCATCCGGTCGATTAATAGACGGTCCGCCCACTGGAAGGTATTGGGCAATTGATGAGGCAAAGTTTAAGGCTCTCGATGCAGACAAACGCATCTGGTGGGGCGCCGACGGCGATAATACACCCGCGGTTAAGCGTTTTCTGTCGGAAGTCGCGAGTGGTCGCACACCCCAAACCCTATGGTTCTATGATGAAGTCGGGCACACGCAGGATGCTAAGAAGACACTGCTCAAATACGTCCCGTTTCAGCACACGGAAAACGTTCTCAATTCGGTCAAGCCGGTTGAGCTGATTCAACGTATTCTTCAGCTGGCCGGGAAGCCAAATGAGGACAGTATCATTCTGGATTTTTTCAGCGGCAGTGCTTCGACTGCCCATGCGGTCCTCAAACAGAATCTCGAAGATGGCGGAAACAGGCGTTTTATTGCCGTCCAAGTTCAGGAACCTCTGCCAAAACCCGAGCCAAACCTCGCATCTATTTTTGAACTAGGCCTCACACGTATTCGCAACTATGCGGCTGAAATCAAAGCGGAGAAGGATAGTGACTTGAAGCTGGGTGGCTCACAGATAGACCTCGGTTTCCGTGTAATGAAGGTCGAGACGTCCAACATGAAGGACGTATATTACTCACCGGATACTGTGAAGCAGGACGATCTCGTGTCGCACACCGACAACATCAAGGAGGACCGCACGCCGGAAGACCTGCTCTTTCAGGTGCTATTGGACTGGGGGGTGGATCTGGCGCTCCCCACCGAGCACCAAACGATCTCCGGGAAAACCGTGTACTTTGTGGACGGCAACGCCCTCGCCGCCTGCTTCGATCCTAAAATAAGCGAAGACCTCGTGAAGGAGCTGGCCAAGCGCAAGCCACTGCGCGCCGTCTTCCGTGACAGCAGCTACGACAGCGACAGCACCAAGATCAACGTGGAGCAGATCTTCAAGCTTCTCTCTCCGGGTACGGAAATTCGCGCTCTCTAGTCCGAATAGGAGCAAAAATCTCTCAAAAGGACAGAAAAATGGCCTTTCGGATTGAAAATTACTCTATTTTGAGAGATAAATCCTCGCTATGCTGATAAACGTCCGAGTTCAGAACTTCCGCTCTTTTCGTGACGAGGTCGAATTCACCGCCATGGCCACCCAGGAGCGTCAGCACCGGGATCGCATCTTCCACCATGCCCCAAGCA
>JBBRCR010000381.1:0-8437 GCA_038204695.1 Opitutales bacterium
AGCGGACGGTTTGCACGTTCACGACGGCTTTTTTCGCCAGTTCACCAATTGTCATGGAGGAGTCGCTTGACCTTATACCCTACAACAGGGTGTAGGGTGCCGCATGAAGTCAACCGAACAACCGCGCATCTGGTTCTGCAGTCACCTACCGAATTGGCCCAGTGTCTTTCTGATCGATTGTTCGGGGGAAAACTGCACCGGCGACGAACCGCGCCAAACCGTCAGGGAGGGCAATGTGCTGACGTTGTTTTTGTAGTTTGTCCTGAAAGGAGCGGTTTTGGCCGCATTACTTGCAATTCTTAAACCATGAACCTTCTCAGCCTGATTGCCCTCAACGGTTGGAGGCGGCCGACGAAGCCCAACCATGAACCGGCCGTCTATCCCGAACATGCAAAACAACGAGCCAATTGATCAAACCCCGCGCCGCGCGCGGATCCCTCGGATTCTTCTTGGGGCGCTCCTGCTGATCGTGGTTTTCCTTGCTGGCGCGCTGCTCATCTGGGGGACTTTGTGGAACATCCCACGGGCAGCCATCGCCTCAAGCGGATACCAACTGGTCAGCTATTGGGTCGGTGCCGATTTGCCGGGCGGAAAATTCGATCGCCCCATGGGCATCGCGGTGGCACCGACCGGCGATGTCTATGTCACAGACGCACGCAGGCGAATCGTCCGCTTGGGGGCTGCCGGCGAGTTCAAGGCTGAATGGGGCCGCGAGGGAAAGGGGCCGGGGGAATTTAGCAATCCGGTGGAGGTGGCGATGGCACCGGACGGTTCCGTCTATGTTTCCGACTACGATCAGGACCGGGTGCAAAAGTTCACGGCAGCCGGGCAATTTCTGCGGGAGTTTGGCCGTTCGGGAACCGGCGCCGGCGAGTTCGACGCTCCGGCGGGTTTGGCGGTCGATGGCGCGGGCGCGGTGTTCGTCGCCGATTTCTACAATCACCGGGTCCAAAAATTCACCGCCGACGGCACGTGGCAAAAGGTCATCGGCCATCCGGGTCGGATCGGTGACGGCGCGCTGCATTATCCCACCGGCGTTCACGCCGCCGACGGACGGCTCCTGGTAGCGGACGCCTACAATTATCAACTGCAACGCTTCGACCCGGACGGTCGCCCCGCTGGCCGGCTGGGTTATCATCTCTTTTGGCTGTGGCCGCGGCTCGCCGCTTCGTCGGCGGGCTTCAACGCGCCGACCGGCGTCGCGGTGGGACCGGGCGGCATCATGCATGTCGCAGACAGCGGCAATCACCGCGTCGTGATGTTGTCGAAGAACGGGGAATACCTGGCGGAGTGGAGGATCCCTGCGGCCGACCCCGGAATTTATTCGCCTGCGAAAATCGCCCTGTCCCCCGACGGCCGCACGATCTACGCGACCGACTACGCGGCGGATCGCATCATCGTGCTCAAGGTTGCAGGTCCACCCGACGGGAAATAGCCACGACCAATTCGTCTCTCACAACCGATCAACAATAAATGGAGGTAACCATGAATACACTTACAAAAACACTGCTCTTCACCCTGCTCTCATTGGGTTTGGCGACGGGACTGGCCTTCGCGCAGTCGGGGCCGGCGAAGGTCTTCATCGAAGTCAAAGGGCTCGCCTGTCCGTTTTGCGTGCAGGGGCTGGAAAAACAGCTCAAAAAACTGGAGGCCGTCGAAGGCGTGCGCACCTCCCTGAAAAAGGGCGAGGCCGTCCTGGACCTAAAACCCGGTCAAACCGTGGCTGAAACCGAAGTCCGGCAGGCGGTGAAAAAAGCGGGATTCACCGCGGGACAGATTCGCTTCGATGAGCAATCCGCCGCCGCCAGACAGGCGAAGCCGGTTGACGGAGAGAAGAAATGAAAACACGAGCGCTTACTCTGGCGCTGCTGAGCGGCGCCTTGCTTGTAGCCCACGCCGCGGCGGCGCCGATCAACACGGACACGGCGCTGCCGGTGAGCCAGGGCGAGTTCTTGTGGCGCGAGCAAGTGCGCTTCCTCAAGGCGCAGGATTCCACGCGCGACCTCGAAGTCATCGCCGTGCCGTCGGTATTGGTCTATGGAGTGACGGAAAAATTCGCGCTGATTGGGATGGTGCCCTACATGGACATGACCCTCAAGATGGCCGGCATCGCGCGCGTCGCCGCCGGGCTGGGGGACAGCACGCTGCTCGGACGTTATCAGGTGTTCCAACTGGACCGGCCCGGCGAGACCTTTCGTGCGCAGATCCTCGGCGGCCTGAAATTGCCGACGGGGCGCGATGACAAAAGCGACGCCATGGGCCAGCTGCCTCCGCCGATGCAACTTGGTTCCGGAAGTTACGACCCGGTGGTTGGCGGAACTTTCACCTGGCAACGACTCCGCTGGCAGGCCGACTTCGGCTTGAGCTACAAAATCAACACGACGGCCAACGGCTTCCGTTTTGGCGACACGCTCGCGCATGACGCGGCATTTCAATACCGGCTTTCGCCCCACACGCTGCCTGAGCAGGGCGTGCCGTCATTCATCTACGGCGTGCTGGAATTGAACGGCCGATGGGCGGAGCGCAACGAACTGCATGGCGGCAAGGTCGGCGACTCCGGCGGCTACACGCTGTTCGTCTCGCCCGGCCTGCAATACGTCACCCAAAGATGGGTGGCGGAGATATCCGTTCAGTTGCCGTTGATTCAGGATCTGAACGGCAATCAGGTGAAAACCGACTACGTTCTCAGCGCGGGTTTTCGCATTCGCTATTGAAACCGAAAAGCCGGCGGCCTTGGAGCCAACCGGCTCGCCGGCTCGACAATTTTGCATCGGCCGCTTGACCCTATACTATAGAACAGGGTGTAGGATGCCGCTATGAAAAAGAATGGTTCACGATGGATTCTGACCGGCGGCGTCTTCGCCGGGCTCGCCGCTTCGCTCTGCTGCATCGGACCGCTGCTGTCGCTCAGTCTCGGGCTGGGCAGCTTTGCCGCCTCGGCGTGGTTCGCCCAATGGCGCCCGGTGCTGCTGGCGGTTACCTTCGTCCTGCTCGGGTTCGCCTGGTGGCTGACCTACCGCCGGCCCAAGATCGATTGCGCCGACGGCACCTGCGCCCGGCCGCCGGGCAAGGCCGCGCGAATCAGTCTTTGGCTGGGCACACTGGTGGCGCTGGGTTCCGCCATTTATTCTTCGCTGCCGGCAGCGAATCATCAGATCAACACCGCAGCGGTCACGGTGGGTGACGCCAGGCTCAGCGTGCTCATCCCGTCCATGGATTGCCCGCCCTGTGCGGCCGGCATTCAAGCCTCACTCAGCCGGGCACCGGGCGTGAAACAAGCGGCGGTGAACTACGACACCAAGGCAGCGATTCTGGTTTACGATCCGTCCGTAACCAACCGCGACAAGCTCCTCGCGCTCATCGACGCCAGCGGGTTTCCCGCCGCGCGTTCAACTGTCAAATAACTCCACCATGTCTGATTGCTGCTCAACCCAACCACCCCCTTCCTCCGCCAGCCCGCTTGACTCCCGCGCCAACGCCGGGGGCAAGCATCTCCTCATTGTCGGCGGAGGCGGTGCGGCGTTTTCCGCCGCGCTCAAGGCCTCCGGTCTCGGGGCGAAAGCCACGATCATCAACGATGGTCTGCCAATGGGCGGAACTTGCGTAAACGTGGGCTGCGTGCCGTCGAAAACTCTCCTGCGTGCGGCGGAAAGCCTACACCGTGCCCAGCGGGCAAGCCCGTTCGCGGGCATTCAGACCACCGGCCAGCTCACCGATTTCGCTGCGGTCATGCGCCAGAAGCGCGAACTCGTCGAAGCGTTACGCCAAGCTAAATACGCCGACGTGATCGGCGACGATCCCAACATTAAATTCATTAAGGGCCATGGCCGGCTCATCGACGCACGCAGGGTCGAGGTCAACGGAGAGCGATTGCACGGCGACGCAATTCTCCTCTGCACCGGGGCGCGGCCGGCGGTGCCCGAAATCCCCGGACTCGCCGACGTGCCGTTCCTCACCAACGAATCCGCGTTCGAACTGACCGAGTTGCCGGAATCGTTGCTCGTGCTCGGAGGGCGCTACATCGCGTTGGAATGCGCGCAGATTTTCGCGCGGCTCGGCAGCCGCGTGACCGTGCTGCAGCGTTCGGCCCGCATCCTGCCCACGGAGTCTCACGAACTGACCGATGAACTCACCGGCCACCTGAAGGCGGAAGGCATGGACTTCGTCACCGGTGTGGCCATTCAACGCGTGTTCAAGGATGGCAGCGGGGTCGCCGTGGACGCGATCGTCGGCGGAAGGCCAAGAACCTTCCGCGCCGGCCAATTGCTTGTTGCCACGGGTCGCACACCCAACTCGGCGAACCTTGGGTTGGAAACCGCCGGGGTGAAGACCGACCCGCACGGGTTCGTCACCGTGGACGCTCACCTCGCCACGGCGGTGCCAGGCATTTACGCGGCGGGGGATCTCATCGGCGAGCCGATGTTTGTATACACCGCCGCCTACGAAGGTGCGCTCGCGGCCGGGAACGCACTTACCGGTTCCGCACGCCAACGGGATTACACTGCGCTGCCGTGGGTGGTGTTCGTCGATCCACAAGTAGCGGGGGTGGGACTCGACCTGGAGCAGGCGAAGGCTGAGGGACTCGATGCGGAAGCGTCCACGCTGCCGCTTGCGCAGGTTCCGCGCGCCATCGCCGCGCGTGATACGCGTGGTTTCATCCAGCTCATCCGTGATCGCCACTCCGACCGGCTCATCGGCGCGCGCATCCTCGCGCCCGAAGGCGGTGAACTGCTGATGGAGGCGGCGGTCGCGATTCGGCACGGAATCACCGTGGCGCAACTAGCCACAATGTTTCATCCCTACCTGACGCTCAGCGAGGGCATTAAACTGTCGGCGCTTTCTTTCGGTAAGGACGTAAAGAAACTCAGCTGCTGTGCGGCATAAATCGCCAGGCGATGAGCCGTGTATTATTTGGTTACTGTAAGATTCATACCAATCGCCCGTGATTTTCGGACCGTCATTACGAGAAGCGAAGCGACGAAGCAATCGAGCTGGATCGCCACGGCGCGCTTCGCGCACCTGCGTGATGACAATCGTCTAAATTATACGGGCGATTGGTATCAGCCTCGTCACAGTGGATTTCAAAGCCGGCAACTTTGCCGGCGAAATTTGCAATCCCCAAGGGTCCTGCTGTACAGTAAACGTTCCGACATTTGTCCCGACGCAAATGTCGTTCTCCGCCGAGTGAGGCCGACTCGTTCAGCATCGGAATGATGATGGAGAGGCGCGGTTTCATCGCTCCGGTTTTGCCACCTGCGGCAAAGCAAGCCGCCGATAGTTTTCGAGAAAGCGCCGGTCGATGAAGTCCTTCAGCCACATGCTGGAGCGGCCATGCCACCAGAATGGCCCCCATGTCGCCAGCGCCGTGCCGTCGCCCAGATTGAGGATGGCGAGAAAGCGTTTCTGCGGGTGGTATTCGGCGAGTGGTTTGCGCTCCAGGCTGGCCAGCAGATTCGCGTGAATGAAGGCGGCCTGGCGCACGCCGAACACGCCGAGCTTCGGCAGATCGAAGCCTTCCATCGCGGCGCAGTCACCACCGGCGAAGACCCGTTCGTCAGCGATCGAATGCAACGTGCCATTGATGCGCAGCCCTTGCTTCGGCCGGGTCGGCAGTCCCGTGGTCTGCACGAGCGGATGAGCTTCAAGCCCGGTGGCCAGCACGACCAGGTCCGCGGGAATGCGGCGGCCGTCTTCGGCCATCAACGATTTTCCCTCACGCAGGACGACGCGGATGTGTGTGCGGATTTCCACGCCGCTGCAGATCAGCTCGCGCTGAAGTCTCCGCGCCGCGCCGGCTGGAGCTTGTTTGATCAGCCGATCGGCGGGCGTGAGCAGGGTCACTTGCACTTTGCGGTGATGCAGCCTGGCCAGCGCGGCCAGATTCGCCGCCACTTCGGAACCGGTTGGACCGCCGCCGACCACCGCCACGCGCGGCGTCTCGTCCGCGCGAAACCGCGCCTCCAAATGCTCGCGCAGTTTCCACAGATTGCTGATCGGTTTGACCGCCCAGACGCTCGGGTCATCGGCCGCGCCGGCAATGCGGTCCGCATTCACCTGACTGCCGACATTCAGCGACAGATAGTCGTAAGCCAGCTCAGCGCCACCGGCGAGGCGAAGCCGCCGCGCGGCGGTATCCACGGCCTCGATGCGATCCCGGATGAACTCCGCGCCATGCGCTTCCGCGAGCGCCTTCGCGTCCACCCGATCCTCCGCCGATTCATACCTGCCGCCGAGCATTCCCGTCGCCAGACCCGAATACCAAAACTCGCCCGGATCGACCAACACCACGCGAGCCCCCCGCGCGACGAGTTCCCCGGCATGAGCCGCCACGTAGAGATGCACGTGGCCGGCCCCGGCAAGGATCACGGTCTGCGATCGGCTCAGCGCGGAATCGGCTCCATCTTCCATGACGGCGAGTGGCGCGATTTTACCGGGACCAAGCGAGCCATTTGCCCATGAGCTTTTTCACGAAAGGCGTGAGGCGGGTGCGGTTGTAGAGGTCGCCGACTTTGCGGATGGCTTCGGCTTGCGTCGGATACGGATGAATGGCCGAGCCGATCGTCTTCAAGCCGAGCCTGCCGTTCATCGCGAGCGTGATTTCGGAAATCATGTCGCCGGCGTGCGCGGCGACGATGGTCGCGCCGAGGATTTCATCGGTGCCTTTGCGGACATGCACGCGCACGAAACCGTCGGTCTCACCGTCGAGGATGGCGCGATCCACCTTCGCGAGTTCCTGGGTGTAGGTGTCCACCTCGATGCCCTTTTCCTTCGCGTCCTTTTCGTAAAGGCCGACGTGGGCGATTTCCGGCGAGGTGTAGGTGCACCACGGGATAGTGAGCGCGCTGACTTTTGAGCGACCTTTGAACAGGGCGTTCTGAATCACGATGCGCGCCATGAAGTCGGCGGCGTGGGTGAATTGATACGGCGAACAAATGTCGCCCGCCGCGAAGATGCGCGGGTTTGCGGTCTGCAGGCGGTCGTTCACCTTCACGCCTTTGTTGTCGAAGACGACGCCAGCCGCTTCGAGGCCGAGTCCCTCGACATTCGGCGTGCGGCCCACTGCGACGAGGAGTTGATCCACCACTTCGCCGTATGACGGGCCGGACGACACGTCCTGCATTCGCACGCCGGCCGGGTCTTTGCTAAGTTTGAGTTCTTTCGCGCCGCCGAGCAGCTTCACGCCGTCGCGTTCCATCGCGGCCCGCACGAGTTCCGCCGCATCGCGATCTTCTCGCGGGAGAATCCCGTGTTCGGACTGCGCGAGAATCACCTCGGAGCCCAACCGCGCGAACGCCTGCGCCATCTCGCAGCCAATCGGCCCGGCGCCGATGATGCCAAGTCGCCTGGGCAATTCGGTAAGCGAGAAAAGCGTTTCGTTGGTGAGGTAGGGAACCTCGCTCAAGCCGGCAATCGGCGGTGCCGCCGCACGCGCGCCGGTGGCGATGACGGCCTTGGAAAAGCGCAGCGTCTGCCCCGCGACTTCCACGCTGTCCGAACCGGTGAATTTTCCGCCGCCGAGAAAAACATCCACGCCGAGTTCGGTGAAGCGTTTCGCCGAATCATGCGGGCTGATGTCGGCGCGCAGGCGGCGCATCCGTTCCATCGTCTTGCCGAAATCCACGGTCACCCCGGCGGGGACGTTGACGCCGAAATCGGCCGCCTCCCGCACCGCCGCCTCTGCGCGTGCGGCGCGGATGATGGCCTTGGACGGCACGCAACCGACGTTCAGGCAATCACCGCCGAGAAAGTGTTTCTCGATGAGCGCGACCTTTGCGCCGAGTCCCGCCGCGCCGATGGCCGACACCAGCCCCGCCGTGCCGCCTCCAATCACGACAAGGTTGTAGCGCTTGGCGGGCGTCGGGTTTTTCCAGTCCTGCGGATGGACGTTGGAGACGAGTTTTTGATTATGACTGTCCCACGGCAGGACCGGTGGCTGGATTTGTTCGCTCATAGAGGGCCCGGGAGTGGCGGCTATTTGGAGATTTTCTTCGCGAGCGCTTTTTTGGCGATGCGCGTAACGAAAATGGTGACGACGATCGTGGCCAGGAGGCCGACGCCATAGAGCACCCATTCGCCGGTGGTGCGCGTGCGTTCGCCGGTGGCGGCTTGGGCCAGCGAGCCGACATACACATACATGATCGTGCCCGGGATCATGCCGATCCACGAGGCGAGGACGTAATCGCGCAGCTTTACTTGCGTGAGGCCGAACGCGTAGTTCAACAGCGTGAAGGGAAACACCGGCGAGAGCCGCGTCAGCCCGACGATCTTCCAACCCTCCTTCGCGACGGCTTTGTCTATCGCGGCGAAACGCTGATTGCCTTCGATCTTGCGGGCGATGGCGTCGCGGGCGAGATACCGGCCCACCAGAAACGCGGCGGTCGCGCCCAGCGTCGAAGCGATGGAAACGTAAATGGAACCCCACACCACGCCGAACACC
>JBBRCR010000382.1:0-8428 GCA_038204695.1 Opitutales bacterium
CCGAGCCGATTTCACCCAGCGCCGCGACCGCGGCGGCGCGAACCGTCGGATCGGAATCGCCGCGGGTGGTGAACAGGAAGGGAATGGCTTCCGTCATGTTGCGGAGCGCGAGCTGCTCGAGATACATCGGACGCGAGCTGCGGTCGCCCCGCTGGGCCATCGAGAAAATCGTTTCGACGACCCCGGGGCCCTGGAGTCGCGCCAGGCTCCGCCGCGCAATCTTCGCATCGGCCGGGTCACTGCCCACCGCGACGAGCGCCAGCTGCTGCGCCGTCTGCGCGTCACCGGGCAGCCGGCCGAGCGCCTCGAGCGCGGCGCGGCGGACTCCGTTTTCCGGATACGTGGCCGCTTTTGCAATCGCCGGGAGCGCCGCGCGGTCGCCTCGCCGGCCCAGCGCCGTGATTACGGCGACCTGCGTGGGCGGGTCCCAGACGGAGAGCTTCGCGGTCAACGCCCGCACGATGTCGGGCGTCTGCGAGGCAATCGCCTCGAGCGCCACCTCCTTGAAGGTCCAGTCGGAGGCGCCGAGCGTTTCAATGATTCGTTTCGCGGCCTCCGACGGCTGGACGTCGAGCAAGCGCCGGAGGGCGGTGGCGCGCACCGGGACCGGCGCGGCGATGTCGGTGCGCAAATCCTCCAGCAGCGCCGCCGCTTCTTCCGGTGGCAACCGCCCGGTGGCCTCGAACTGCGCCTGCACAAACACGCTCGTCCACGCCAGCGGCGCGCTGCGCAGCGCCTTGGCTGCTTCCGTCGTTCCGATGTGGCCGAGCGCTTTCGCTGCCGCCTCGCTGACTGCGTCCGCTTCGGCCAGCAGTGCCGACAGTGCGCTCACCGCCCCGACGATCCGGCGGACCCCGATGGATTGAACGATGGCAATGCGCGCCTGCCCGCCGGCCTTGTCGAGCGCCTTCAGAAACACCGCGTCCACTTCATCACCGGGGACGCGTTCGAGCGCGAGTCGCGCCAGGTCAACGTGGGATTCCGAAACGAGCATCGCCGCCAGCGGGCCGAACATGCCTTCCGACCCGGTCGCGGGCGCGATGAGCAGAATGGAACCGAGTCGCTGGCAGATCGCCTGTTGCGCCGCGAACGTCACGTCCGGCGCCCGCAAGATCGCGAGCAACCGCTCGGTCAGGGGCTGGAGTTTCTTTGCGTCAATGCCGGCCGCGGTGATTTCCGTGTCCAGGTTCGCGAGTGCCTGCTGACTCCCGGAATAGTCGAGCGATTTGAGCGGCGGCACGGGGGCAACCTCTGCTCTTTGCGCGACTGCCAGCGGTTGGAAAAACAGGCCCAGCGCAATTGCGCCGAGGCCCGGTCTGAGCGCGCGCCGGGGAAGCTGCGCGGCTGGGTGAAAGAGGGAGAATGGCTTCATGGAGGATTCAGCTGGAGGGCCGCACTTCGGCTCACAACGCGTACGGCGCCCGTCGCGGTCGATCGAGCAGCCGGGCCGCAACGGGATCGCCCATCACTTCCTCCGCCTTCGGGTCCCAACAGACGGGACGGCCAAGGTGCTCGGCGATGACATTGAGATGACACGTCGTTGCGCTCCGGTGCCCAATCTCCACGTCGGCGATGGGCCGCTGGCGGGTGCGCATGGCCTGGAAAAAATCGCTCTCGTGATCTTCGCTGACGTAGAGGTGGACCTCCTCCGCTCGCAGCGGGCGCGTGGCCAGGGCCGGGGGGTCCGTCTCGATCAAGTCATTACGCGACACCCAGACTTTTCCTTTGATGCCGGCAAACTCGATCATCGCTTTCGAATTCGGGTCATCGTTGCGTTCAACCCGGACGCCGTTCGCGTACACGTGGGTTTGGAACGGTGTGCCTTTATAACCCTTCGGAATGAACTCGACCGGGCCCGAGTCGTCCATGCCGAGCGCCCACTGTATGATGTCGAAATGGTGCGCGCCCCAGTCGCCGTTTTTCCGGCCGCCGTACTCGTAAAAACAGCGCCAGCCGCCGCCGTAGTTGCCGAGCACCCGCTTCTCATTGTAAGGCCGCCACGGCGTCGGGCCGAGCCAGCGCTCGTAATCGAAATCCGCCGGAACTGGTTCGGTGGCGAGCGCCGGAATGGGCGGAAACTCCCCCAGGCGTGTCTGGATGACCTTGATGTCGCCGATGAGTCCGTTGCGCACCAGTTCGGCCGCATGGCGAAAGGCCCGGTTCGAACGCTGTTGGGTACCCGTTTGCAGGATACGACCGTGCCGCCGTGCTGTATCGACGAGCACCCGGCCCTCGCGCACGGTTAACGTGAGCGGTTTTTCACAGTACACGTCCTTGCCGGCGACCATCGCGGCCTTGGCGATCGCGGCGTGCCAGTGATCCGGGGTGCAGACGAAAACGGCGTCGATGTCTTCGCGCGTGAGCATTTCTTCGTGCCGGTGGAAAACGTCGATTCCGCGGGCCGGCGGGCCGGACTCTTTTGCCGTGCCGTACGCGCGCTGGACGCGGTCGCGCATCTTCTGTGCCTTGCTGCGCGCGACGTCACAGACCGCCACGATCCGGCAGTCCGCATTGCCCGTGAGGGTGCCCGCGTGGGCGGAGCAGATCAGGCCGTTGCCAATCAGGCCCACCGTGATCCGATTGCTCGGCGCATTCTTCCCCCACAGCGAAGCGGGAAAAAAGTTTGGCGCGACGGCCGACGCGATGATGCCGGCGAGCCCTTGTTTGAGAAGGGTGCGGCGCGTTAAAGGGCTGCAGGGCGGAGGGAGGGGCGGAGACATGAGCAGGTGCGGCGCGCGAGGAGCGGGTCCCCACGCAAACCGGCCCGCAGATTCGCGCAGCGGCGGAGTCGAGCCAAACAAAAACGAAGCCGCCGCGACTCCCCGCTCAGCGCCGTCAGGCCGCCTGCCCCCGGATGAGGTTCACCGCCCGCGATGTGACTTCCTGAACCAGGGTGGCGAGGTCCATGGTGCCGGCCGAACGGGCGGTGGCGTAGTCGGCGCCTTCCACCCGCGGTACCTCGGCATCGGCCATCATCGAGCCTTCCGTGAGCACCGCGACGAATACTCCCTCGGTCTCGCGATTCTCGCGGAGCGTACGGCACAGCTGTTCCGCGCTCATCACACCCAGCGAGTCGTCAGCGAGCATGATGTCGGGAGCCGCGCCATCCTCAATGCATTGCCACGTCTCGGCGATGGCCGCGTACCCGTCGTCAGTGGAGATCACCCGGGAAAACAGGCCTGAGTCGAGGGCGGTTGACGCGAGCATCGACCGGGCAAACCAGTCTTCGCTCACCATGACTATCTTGAGTTTTTCTGCATCCGGTATCATGGCGCGTTTCCTTCGTCCCTGTGGACAGGGCGGAACGGAAGCAGTGCGGAAAATGGGGTGAGCGACCCACTAGAATTCTTGAAGTCGGAAAGTTGTTGTGAACAGGTCGAGTTTTTCCAGGCCCATACAACCGCAGATAACGCAGATGATGAAAGCGGTTCTGCGGTTATCTGCGTCATCTGCGTTATCTGCGGTCAAATGTTTTGGCTTGGCCCTTGTTTGCGGCCGATGGCCGCGTTGCGAAATGGCGCGGGGGGCGCTGCATTTTGCGGACAAAAAATGTTCCGTCTCCCAAACGGAGGTGGTGAGGCGTGTAATCCGTCGACGACTCAGGAGAGCTTCGACGCCCGGCTGCCTGGTCGGAGCCGCCACATCACCAGCGCGAAAAAGAAGAGCGCGACTGCGACCCACACCGTGTACCACTCGGTTCGCGAGAGCGCCGCATTCAGTTTTTGGATGTCGTCGTCGAACTTCGACCACAGCCAGTGTCCGAACCAGACGAAGACGGGCGCACTGAAAAGGGCGGCGGCGCCATCGTAGGCGAGGAATTTCAGATAACTGACCTGCATGGCTCCGGCGGTACTGAACACGGGAGCGCGCAGACCCGGTAGAAAGCGCGCGATCAGGAGGACAATGGAACCGTGGCGATGAAAAAGGCGCTGCACGCGCGCTTGTTTACGGGGCGGAAACAGGTTGTGCGTTCCTTCCCATGCGAGCAATCGCGCGCCATATCGCCGCCCGAGCAGAAAGATGATCGAATCCCCTGCGATGACACCGATGTACATTAACCCTGCGGTAGCCACCCAGGAGCGGCCATCGTCCTGCGCCAGCATTCCGGCCACGACGAGCACGATGTCTTCTGGCAGCGGCAAACCAATCCCGCATAACAGCAGCAGAAAGAATGGCCCCCAAAGCGAAAGGGACGATTCCTGTAAGAGGTCGAGAAGGGATTCGAGCATGCTGGCGTGAGGGAACTCCCCCCAACGGATGGCATTTGGGTTTTCTCATCGCAACGATGCAACGGCCGACTCCAGCGTCGTACGGATAAATTTGCTGCCCCTCTTGCGTGTGTCTCACCGACAGATCCTCGGTTGCGGCTGAAGGCCGCGGTAGGAGTCATGATTATTGGTAGGAAACTGGATCTTCAGGGGTCGGGCCGGGAGGGGTTTTTGAACGGTATCAGTTTAATCCCATGCTCCTCGCGGTAGCGTTGGTATTTTGGAACCTCCTCCCAGTCCTTTTTCCCGTCATATTTGCTATCTTGGATCTCGGACCGTCCGGCGCTGATTTCCTTTTGCGGCAGTGCGACCAGAGGTTCACGGTCGAGGAATCCAATATCAATCAGGAACTCGTTCACATTGTGGGTGGTATATTCCAGATGGGGTGAGTTGTTGTACCAGCTATGGACCTCTCCGTGGTAGACAAAATCCCGGCAGGTCGCGCCCACCTCGCGGCATTTGACGATCCAACGCAGGTCCGAGACATAAAAAGCGTCCCGTGTTCCAAAAAGTATGATATTGGGTGGCGAGTCGACGTTTACGTTTTCAATCGCCGAAATGGCATGCATGGCCTCGCGGTAGTCTTCCGGGTCTTTGCCAAGGTACAGGCATTCTTCTTCGACCTGCCTGGGGTGGGTTGCTTCGAAGAAATCGAGAAAGGGATTGTAAAGCAGCATGGCGGAAACACGAGTATCCATGTTCCGGTTATCATCCTTGCCGACAAAGCCAAGCTCCGCGAATTTTTTGGTGTCCACGGTACCCACCGCCGCCGCCATACATCCGCCGGCTGATCCGCCACCGACCGCAACGCGATTGGTGTCAATTCCGAACTCTTTGGCATGTTCCTTGATCCACCGAACGGCGCTGATTCCATCTTCTACGGCATAGACCGGTAGTGTGACATCGACATCGCGGATACGGTACTCGGGCCGAAAGCAGACGGCTCCCCGCTCGGCAAAGTAATTGGCCTGAAAGTAGAATTGCCCGGCGTTGCCTTGGGTAAAACCGCCTCCGTGCCAAAGGATGATGGCCGGTCGTTTGTCGCCCGCCTTCCAGTCGGATGGATAGTCAACGAAGACTTTCAGGTCCCGTTGTGGGGTTTTTTTAAAGACAAATTCCCTGGTATCCGCATCGCTTATCCCAGGGGCCACGTAACCGGGCTGATTCCGGGTTCGCTCCAAGTAGGGTTTGCCATAGTGTTCATGGAACGCGGCAATCGCTTCCTTGCGTCCTTCCTGAGGAAGTTGGTTAACCCAATCCCGGATATCTTGAACCTTTGGCCGGTCGCCGAAGGGCAATGTTACTTGCGCGTAAGTCGTCCGAACATTGAAAGAAAACGTCAGCGCAAAAACCCAGAACCACAGGTGATAATCTCTGTTCATAAGCGAAACATAGCAAAACCGGGCCGTTTGTGGCAATGATTGATTGGTAGGAAACTGGTCGCAGGCCGTCTTCGTAGACTGCTTCGAGCGTGGTTAACATGAGTGGACAGTAGACAGACCGGTGCCCCGTTGGCGCAAGCCCGGCGAACAGAAGCAACTCAGGGCACTTCGTAGACTTCGACGAGCGCAACGCCGGTCGTGTTGGCGGTGCCGGAGACTTGGACGGAATAGTTGCCAGGCTGGAGCGTGACGACGAGTGCGGCGTCTTTCGAGGAACTCGAAAGGCTGAACGCTCCGACGGCGGTGAAGGCGGCGATGAGATCCGAGGTGCCGCCCCAATCGTTATTTTCCGCAATCTTTGCGGAAGAGGAATTGAAGAGTGCAAGTTGTGGGTCCACGACGGTATCGGGAACCCCAAAAACCGCGAGACCGGGACCGACGGCGCGAATGAGAACGCGGACAGGCGTCGCGCCGCCGATCACGAAACCCGCGGTGAGGCCGCTGCCGAGATGCTTGCGGACCGAGACGTTGAGCAAGCGCGGCGTGGTCGACGTGAACGAACCAGAAGGCGTGGCGTCGTAGACTTCGGCGATGACTTTACCGACGCCATTATTGGCGGAGGAGACCGCGACGGAGTTGTCGCGACTGGTGATGCTGGCGGCGACGGCGGAATCCTTTGAAGCCGGACCGACGTAGGCGAAGGCTCCGACGGCGGAAAGCGCCGAGGTCAGCAACGTCGAACCGCCCCAGTTGTCATTCTCGCCGTTCTTGGCAGAGCCGGCGAACGTTTCGAGTTTCGGATTATCGAGCGTGCCCGGGACGCCGAGTGCACCGAGTGACGGACCGGCGGCGCGGATCACGAGTGGCTTCGCTCCGAAGGTGCCGGAACCACCGACGACGTAGCCCAGGGTGAACCCATCGCCGGGTGCGGAGAGATCGGTGAGGACGGAGAGGTTGATGAGGCGACCGGGGTTGGGCTGAGTAACAATCAACATCGCGGCAAAGCTGGCAGCAGAGCCGGCGGAGTTCGACACCGTGCAGCTATAGTTGCCCGCATCCGCGAGCGCAGTCGTAGCGATGGCGTAGCTCTGTGAAGTTGCACCCGGGATGGCCGATCCGTTTTTCGCCCACTGGTAAATTAACGGTGCCGTTCCAGTCGCCGATACACTGACCGTCGCACTGCCCCCCGCCAACACGCTCAGGCTCACCGGCTGAGAAACAATCAACGGCGCGGTGCTCGCTGCGACGACCGTAAGCGTCGCAACATTGCTGATGGCCGAACCGACGGTATTGGTGACGACAACGGTATAGTTGCCTGAATTTGTCGGCTGCGAGCTCGTGAGTGTATAGGTTGCAGCAGAATACCGGGACCGACTATGCCAAATGGCACAAGTGACGGAAAATTCCCCGAATCAACTGTCACGTATTGAAATCCGTTCCACTCGGCCAAAACGAAAACGATATTGTAAATTCCCGCAGGGATGGACGCGTAATTCACCGTTATCGAGTTTCCGGGTGCGTTTCCTGGGTTGCGGTTAATCGAACGAAAGCTCGGCGAACAACTCGGCCAGCGGGAGGCGGAAGCCGGGGAGCACGTCTTCGCCGTCGAGGGTGTCGGTCAGGCGCAGGAGGCGGTCGGCGGACGAGGAGCGGTAAACAAGAATACTTTTTTCCGGCGGGTTGATGGTCCAAGCCAAACGCGCACCGCTCGAAAAATAATCCTCCAACTTCTTCCGGAGCTTTCCGACCGTATCGAAGGGCGACATTATTTCGACCACCAGATCCGGAGCACCACGGAAAAATTTGCGCGGCGCAAGCCGCGTGCTCGACAGGCGGGCCCGCGAAATGAAGGAGACATCCGGACAGAGAAGATCGTCGTTGGACATCCAACAACCAAGACTCGAACCGCAGACCACACCGAGTCGGTGTTGCTCGGCGTGCACGGTCATGCGGGTGAGGAGCCGCCCGCCAATCCATTCATGGTCAAATCCGGCAGGGCTCATGACAAGTTCTCCTTCGAGCAGTTCGCGTTTATAACCGTCCTTGGGCAGAGCCATCAGCTCTTCCTCGGTCCATACGGTGGCGGCGGGTTCCATGACGAAGCAAAGCGTGCGATGAATGCGGGGTGAGGCAAGGCGGGAGTCGGGTGGTTTATTATTGGTAGGAAACTGGATCTTCAGGGGTCGGGCCGGGAGGGGTTTGCCCCAAACCGAGCTGCGCAACTTTGCCTGAAGATCCAGTTTCCTTCCAATTAAAATCCTGAATAACGTCGGCAGCGTCGCGCTGCTCGCCTGCCTGGCGACGGCGTCTGCCGCCGAGTTCATCTCCGCACCCGTCGTGCGGCAAAATCCGAACCCGGCGGTGCCGTTGGCCGCGGTCGTACGCTTCAAGGCGAGTGCACCGGTGGTGACGACGGTGACAATTTCGGATGCGACCCGCCGCTGGCGTGTCGAATTCGGACGCGATGCCGATCCGGAGAAGGGTCTTCCCTTGGTCGGCTTTTATCCCGGGAAAACCCACGCCATCGAAGTCTCAATCCGCGACGCCGGAGACAAGTTGACCACTGCGCCCGAGAAGCTGTCCTTCACCGCGCCGCCGCTACTGTCTGACGCGACGGAATTCCCGCCGATCCAAGTGCGGACCGCAGAATCGGCGCAGATGGAACCGGGCTGGACGCTGCTCAGCCTGCGCCGGCAGCGTCGCGGTGGCGGTGGTCCGACGGCAGGGCGCTGCCCTACGCCGATGCCGTCTTCGGTGGCCGCGCCGTGGCCACGCCGG
>JBBRCR010000383.1:0-8419 GCA_038204695.1 Opitutales bacterium
GGCCCGCAATGGCTATCTGGGCAAGATTCATACCGTCGAGGTGGCCACGGACGGGACCAAATTCACTGCCGGCTACAAAGGTCCACGCGATCCGCAGCCCGCGCCGCCCGTCCCCGCGGGCTTCGATTGGAAGATGTGGCAAGGCCCGGCACCGGAACGTCCGTATCATCCGGCCCGGCATAGCGGCGACTGGTTCATGATCTACGATTACTCCCGAGGCTGGACAGTGAACTGGGGCGTTCATCATCTCGACATCGCCCTCTGGGGCTGCCCGGAACTGGGGACAGAGCCGTTCGAAATCGAAGGCCGCATCACGCTTCGCAACGAGGGCTTCACCGACACGGTGAACGAGTGGGACGCCACCTACACCTACGCCAATGGGATGAAACTGGTCTTCAAGGACCAAAAGAAAATGCCGACCGGCTGCCGTTTCATCGGCGACAAAGGCTGGATTCGCGTGGATCGGCACTGGGAAAACCATCCCGGCCTCGTGGCCTCAGAGGATTCCTTGCTCGAAGTAAAACTGCGTCCAGAGGATGTGCCGCTCTACAAATCACAGAACCACGCCAGCAATTTTCTGGAATGCGTGCGTTCCCGCAAAGACCCCATCTCCGATGTGGACGTGACCCACAAGGCCAGCTACCTCGGCCTGTTGACGGACGTGGCCGGGCGGCTGGAACAGAAACTCAAGTGGGATCCCAAACGCGAGGAATTCGTCGGCAACGACGAAGCCAACCGGATGCTGCACCGGCCCATGCAGAACGGGTGGAAGCTGAAAACATGAAGGACCGCCGCCTCGCCGAAAAAGTAATTGGATAACTGCAAGCGGACGCTCCACGGAAGGGTCCATTCGAGCTGGGGACGGCTTCCTGAAGAGCCGTGCTGCAAGCGACGCTTTGGCGGGTTAGGAGCCAGTGCCGTCCAAGCCAACGTCAACTCTTTCGCTGGCGGTCGGCGCTGGGCGGCAGCCCGTGGGCGCGGCGATAGAGCCGGTTAAAGTGCGAGAGATGATTGAACCCGGTCTTGTAGGCAATCTCGCGGATGGTTTCACCGCTGCCCATCACCAGCCGCCGCGCGTGGTCGAGCCGCACCCGGTTCAGAAAATCGACGAAGGTGCAGCCCGTGTAGCGCGGGAATTGTCGCGCAAAATTCGCCTTGCTCATCCCGGCCAATTGCAGCGCCGCTTTCAAGGACAACGACTCGGCGTATTTCTCCAGCCCATGGCGGATGACGCGTTCGATGCCGGCCTGATGGCGTTCGCCCTCCCGCACGCTGAACGCCATGCGTGAAAGCGTCACACTTTGTGAAGCGGGCACTTCCGCCAGTTCCGCCAAAACTTCCAAGAGTTCGCCCAGACGACCGACCACTGGCAGGAGTGGCATCGCCAACAATCGCGGTCCCATGCGCCGGCAGACCGCCGGACCGAACACCAAGCCCCGCCGCGCGCGTTCCCACAGCGCCGCCAGCGAGGCAAACTCAGGCAGCGCCCGCAAAGGATGGTCCAACGGCCAGTGGAACTGCACCCCCAGGCCTTTGGACGGGCGCAGCCCTTGGATGCAATGGGGCAGGTTTGGCCCGAGCAGGCTCAGTTCGGGCCCTTCAAAACGTGCGATGTGGTCGCCTACCAACCGCTGGCCGCTGCCGCGCTCGACAAAGCACAACTCCATCTCACGGTGGAGATGCCAATGTTCACCCGCACCCTCGAACGGCAGCCAGCGGCCGTCGGATGTGAACTGCTGCACGTCGCGCAGGTTGTCGCGCCAGCGGACCAGACGGAACGAAAGCCCGTCCGGCGGGGTTATGATCTCAACGTCAATGGACATGGTTCATGCAGCAACACCGCGGAATCCAAGCACTATCGGAACGGAGAGCCAAGGCGGAAAGCCGGACTTCTGAGACAATCGTGCCAACAATTGAGACTCCAAGGCCTAGCAGCCTCCTCGGTTCATGCGTTAGTCTGCCGCCATGCAATTACAACGCGTGCGGTGCCTATTGTTCGTTTGGTTGCTGGGACTGGGTCTGGCTTCGGCCTGTGCAGCGGCGGAGCCACCGGCGGAACAGGTTATCACTGTGTCGGGTCCGGGGGTGGCACTCACCTTCAACTACGCCAGCAATCGCCTGGCCTTGACACAAATTCAGCGCGCGGGGGACGCGCCCTTGCTCTTCCAGGACAAGGAAACCAGGCGGGCCGGTGCCGGATCGGTGGGCAATCCGCTGGCCGTCGTCATTCGCGAGGGAAAGTTCGCCAGCACGAACGGCATGACGTCGTTCCGCGTCACCAAGCTCGATCACACCGGGCAGCAGCTTCGCGCGTATCTCGAACACGATTCACTTCCGATGCAAATCGGCATGGAAATCACCGTCGAGGGCAGTGTCGTGAAGTGGCTCGGTCAGGCGCTGTGGAACGGCGATGAACCCGTCGAGGCGGAGGTTTATTTCCCGCTGCTGTCGCGCGTGCGCTTCGACAGTCCGCAAACCGACCGCGCCATCACGCCGCAGATTTCCGGCTCGGTGCGCGCGCCGCTGGGCGAGGTGAATTCCGTCCAGAACTATGTGGGCCGTTTCGCCAGCCCGGTGTTTCTCGTCGAAGGCGGTGGACGCGGTCTGGCATGGCTTGATGACAACCGCGCCGATTATGCGCCCGATTCCGGCGCCACCTGCCTGCGCTCCTATGTCATCGCCAACCAGTTCCCACCCCGCTCCGGCGGCAAGGGTGGCGACACCGGTCCCATCGTGGGTGTTGGCCACAAGCGCGTGTTCAAACCCATCAGCGCGTTTGGCGGGGAAGCAACCTATAGGAGCGCGGAGGCGCCCGGTGGCCCGATGCCGCTGAAGAAACTCGGCGACGCCGTGGATCTTGGTCCGGTGCTAACTCACGCCTACGCGGGCCCGTGGAAGGCGGGCGCGGCCTGGCTGCGGGAACAGCGCGCCTGGGTGCCGTTCCGGGTCAATCCCGGGTCATGGTATCAGCGCACGACCTTTGTGGGCGAAGAAGGCGGCGGGACGCTGAACAACAAGGGCGGCACCTTCCACGGCTTGCCTGCGGTCCTAGAAGAGAAACGCAAACTGGGGGTGGACGTTTTCTTCCTCACGGGCTTCTCCGACGCCGAGGTCGTCGGCACCAGCGGCCAGAGCCGGGGCGACTATTTCTTCCCCGCCCAGCAGCTTGGCGGCTTTGAAACCGTCCGGCCCGGTGTCGAGGCGCTGCACCGCGCGGGCGGGCATCTCATGTATTACCTCGAGGGCATGATTGTTTGGAAGCGTTCGCGCATCGGGCGCAGCGTGGGCGAGGACTGGGCGCTGATGGAGCCGGACGGCCGCCTCACCGAGCACTACCGCGGTTTTTGGCACGCCTGCCCGGCCTATAAGCCCTATCAGGACTGGCTCGCTCAGACGTGCGCCGAGATTCTGCGCACGACCGGCATTGACGGCTTCTTCCTTGATTCCTCGCTGGCCACTTACAACCACCGTTGCTTCAACCCGGCGCACCAGCATCCGCACCCCGACGTCTGGACCTGGGGCATCCGGCAGATGCTCAAGCGCGTCCGGGAGGAATGCGACAAGGTCAACCGGGAAGCGGTTATCCTGGTGGAAGGCTGCGGCGACATTGGGCGCGAGTTTGGCGACGGCTTCGTGGCCCACAGTCATTTCTGGAACGAAGGCACGTTCACCGAACCGTTGGTGCGGTTCCTGCACCCTGACATGCGGGCTTACGAGAGCTGGGGCTACACACCGCGCGGCGGTTCGAACGATGACCTGAAGCGCTGGTTCATTTGGAACTGTGTCCAAGGCCATCGCGTCTATGCCCACAACGCCGCCCGGGACCAGATGGCCGAACTGAGCCGGCATGTGCGGCGGTATTTCGACTCCTTCCCGGAAATCTGCGACAGCCCCATGTCCGTTCTCGACGTGCAAGCCGACCGCTGCGTCGCGCAACTCTTCGAGGGCTCGCCTCGCGTAGTGACTGTCGGGAACACCAACAGCCTGCCTGTCGAAGCCACGCTGAGTCTTCCCATTCCTGCTTCCTTGCTCTTTGACCGTGTCAATGGTCACCGGGTGTCCGTGACGAATCGCGTGGCCCGGTTCACTTTAGACCCCTGGGAATATCGCGCCTTCGAGGTAAAACCATAACCCTGCAATTTCGGCAACAAAGACAAAGACTATGAAATCAAAACCACAATTACACTGGCTGCCGATGCTGCTGGCCGCCGCCGCGCTTTCTCTGTTTCCAATGAGGGCTCCCGGCGCCGACACCGGTTTGCCGCAACTCCGCAAACAAGGCGCCGCCACACAACTGGTCGTCTTGCCCGTGACCACCACCTGGCTGGGCAACACCTTTCCTGGGGGCGGACGCAACACAAAGTGGGTGCAGAACTTCATGTTCACCTCCGCCGTGAACAAGGAGGGTCGAGTGTTTACGGCCAGCCACTGGGATGAAGCGCATCGCGAGTCGGGCATTTACGAGAACGGCGATGTCATCGGCAATTGTGCCAAGGCGACCGGAGAATCTGTGGCCGTGAACGACACGCATGTCTTTGTCGGCGCGGGGAAGGGAGTGAGGCAGTTCACGTTTGATGGAAAGGAGACGGGGAAGTTCTTCGCGCTCACGAACGCGCCGCGTTACCTCGCCGCCAACTCAAACCGGCTCGTCGTGAGCGACGCGGTGGAAAGCCGCGTGCTGGTGCTTGACCTCGACAGTGGCGCGGTTTTGCACAATCGGACAGTTCACCGACCCGGCGCGCTGGCGATTTCCGCGCGCGGCGACATTTGGGTCGTGGCGAACATTCAACGGCAGGCATGGGACGGGCGTTATTGGTTCATCGACACGAATCAGCCGGCGAAGATTCTGCACTTCTCCAGCGAGGGTCAAAACCTGGCGGAAGAAATCACCGGCGACACGCCGGATTGGAAACCGACGGTACTCGCGTTTGACCATACCGGGCGATTGATGATTGGCGACGACGGCCCGCGCCATCAGGTGCTGTTCTACGACGTGACGGCGGCACCGAAACGGGTTTCCACCTTCGGTGCCAAAGGAGGCATCGGCTCCGGCGTGCCGGGCGTGGCGGACCCGGACAAGTTCTGGGGCATCACCGGCGTGGGCGCGGACAAGGACGGCAGCATCTTCGTCACGCTGAATGAACAGGGCTGTGTGCTGCGCAAATTCACGCCGGACGGCAAGCTGGTGTGGGAACTCGCCAACCACATTTTCGTGGATGTCGCCGACTTCGATCCGGCTAACGAGTCGCACATCTACGCCAAGCAGGAACACTTCATCTTCGATTATGCGCAACCGCCCGGCCAGGGCTGGCGGCTCCACGCGCACACGCTCGACGCCACGAAGTATCCCGAAGACCCGCGACTGTGGATGGCGAACGATGGTCACGCGCTGATGTCGCCGTTCATGCGTCGGCTCAACGATGGCCAGCTCTACATGTTCATCGTCGGCATGAATTCGGGGACGCTGGCGATTTACCGTTTCGATGGCGAAATCGCCGTGCCGGCGGGGCTGGTCGCGAAGTCGCATTACGCATCCAAAGGCGCGCCGGATTTTCCGCCGCATCAGCCCGGGAAGGGGGAATGGCTTTGGCGCGACGCGAACGGTGACGGAGCTTTTCAAGCGGACGAGTTTTCCCAGCCCGCGAATCCGCAGACTCATTCCGAACGGTGGAACTGGTTCGTGGATGCCCGCGGTGATATCTGGACGGACGTGAAGGAAGGCATCCGCAAGTTTCCGCTCCAGGGTTTCGACACGCACGGCAATCCGATTTACGACTTCGCGTCCGCGCAAGTCATCGCCTCACCCGCGCCTTTCAATCGCGTCAGCCGCATGGAGTATCATCCGGCGACGGATACGATGTTCCTCAGCGGCTACACGCCGGAGCATCCGCACGATGGAAAGTTCTGGAAAGAAGGCGGCCGCGTCCTCGCGCTCTACGATAAGTGGAGCACAGGGAACCGCACTCCGAAGTGGACGAACCTCTGGCATTGGGCCGAGGGCGGGCGCGAGAGCTACGCCACGCCGCATTGCTTTTCGGTCGCGGGAGATTACATCCACGTGGGCTACTTCCATCGCGGCGGCCCGGTGGTGAACCGCGTTTACACTGCGAGCGCCGGCGAACTTGTGGGCGAGATGCGCCCCGGTCCCGAAGTGAACCGCGTCATCGGGGACATTGACGCCGTCTCCGCCATCCGCGCCTTCCAGCGTAAGGATGGCGAGCAGGTGATCCTCCAAGAAGACGATCGCTACGGCAAAATTGTAATGTTCCGCTGGAAACCCAATACCACTTCAACCCACATGAAATAACACCAAGCTCTGCCAAATACTCACCATGAACCTATGAACACATCAAACCATTCCATAAACCGTCGATTATTTTTGAAGCAAACTGTGATGGCCGCCGGCGCCCTCAGCCTGCCCGCGTTCGTGCCGGCCTCCGCCCTCGGCGCTGCGGGCGCGGTATCGCCCGCCAATAAGATCGCGCTTGGCTGCATCGGCCTGGGCATTCAGGGTTCGGGCAACATGCAGGCCTTCCTCAACCATCCCGAAGTCCGGGTCGCCGCTGTCTGCGATGTGCATGAAACGCAGCGAACCCGGGGCAAGCAGGCGGTGGATGGCCATTACGGCAATCAGGATTGCGTGGCCTACCGGGACTTCCGCGAGTTGGTGAGTCGCAAGGATCTCGATGCGGTGCTCATCTGCACGCCCGACCACTGGCATCCGCTCATCGCCATCGAGGCGGCGCGGCAGGGCAAACATATCTATTGCGAGAAGCCCATGGGGTGGAGCGTACGCGCGGCCCAGTCGGTGCGGAAGGCGGTGCATGAACGCAAGGTAGCCTTCCAGTTCGGCACGCAGCAGCGTTCGGATCGCAAGTTCCGCCGCGCCTGTGAACTGGTGCGCAACGGCAAGATCGGTCAGTTGAAAACGATCCTGATCGGCGTTCCCGGCAGTGTGTCATCATGTCCGCCTCAGCCCACCGAACCAGTGCCCAAGGAATTAGACTATGACCTGTGGCTGGGACCAGCAACCATGGCCCCTTACAGCTACCAGCGCTGCCGACCTTATACGCAAAAGGACGGCTGGAGCACCTGGTATAGCATCTCGGACTACTGTATGGGCATGATTGGCAACTGGGGCGTGCATCATCTCGACATCGCCCAATGGGCCAACAACACCGAACTCAGCGGCCCCGCCGAAATTGAGGGCACGGGCGAGTTCCCCAAAAACATGCTGACCGATTGCGCGACGAGTTGGCAGGTCGAGAACCGATACGCCAACGGCGTGGTGCTCGTCCACATGGACGACGCGACGAGCAAGAAACATCCGCACCAGGTAGGAGGCTTCGGACACGGGGTCGCTTTCGTGGGCACGGAAGGGTGGATTCATGTGGATCGCGGAAACCTCGTCACCCAGCCGGAGTCGCTGATGGAGACGAAGTCCGGCGCCAACGACGTGCAACTCTTCGCCAGCGTCAACCACCACGCGAACTTCGTGGACGCCGCCAAAGGCCGCAGCCAACCGGCCTCCCCCATCGACAGCGCCGTGCGCGTGGACACGCTCTGCCACTTGCAGCATCTCGCCATCAAGCTGCGCCGCAAATTGCGCTGGGATCCGGTGAAAGAGCTTTTCCTCAACGATGAGCAGGCCAATGCGATGTTGGATCGCCCGATGCGCGCGCCCTGGAAGGTATGAATATGATTGCTCTTCAGACGACGGCCCCCATTTTTCATTGGCGAAACCGGGTTTGCTGCCTGGCCAGCCTCCTGGTGCTGGGCCTCGGTCATCACGGCGGAGCGGCTGAAGCCGTCACGAACCTTGCCGCCCGCCTCACGCAGGAACGGCCGTTGCTGGTCGGCTGGGCCACGACGAACATCACACCGCTCAAGCCCGTCAACCTCATCGGCCAATTGGGGAAGCGGATCGCCCGCTCGACCCGCGATCCACTCACCGTCACCGTCCTCGCCCTCGAAACCCGCGGCGACCCGGGATCGGTGGACCAAGCCATCCTGGTCTCCTGCGACGTGATCGGGATTCCGAAGGCGATTACGCAGAAGCTGCGCGAAAAGCTCGCCCCGCGCCTCCCGGACTTCGATGTCCGCAAGCTCGTGCTCAACGCCACCCATACCCACACCGCGCCCTGGCTGGTCGAAACCGCCTACAAACCCTACGACGTCAGCGGCGACCCGGGGGTGATGAAACCTTCGGAGTACGGCGAGTTCTTCCTCGACCGGGTGGCGCAAGCCGTCGTCGAGGCCTGGCAGAACCGCAAGCCCGCAGGCTTGAGCTGGGGCCTCGGCCACGCCTCGGTGGGGACGAACCGCCGCGCCAGCTACTTCGGCGGCGAATCCGTGCTCTACGGGAAGACCGACGCCACGAACTTCTCCCACCTCGAGGGCTACCACGACGATGGGGTGG
>JBBRCR010000384.1:0-8398 GCA_038204695.1 Opitutales bacterium
AATGGAGGTCACAAAGAAAGTTGCTGCTCTGGGTCCTCTGGTTCGACCTCTGGCTCCTCTGTGACCATGCCTTGGATTGATTTGAGTGTGAAATCTCGGGATAGGCCGTATGATTCCGACACCCGCATGTCCATGGACCGATTCAAACTCGCGCAGGATTCTCGTTTTAACGGATACGAGACGGCTTTGGCCGAGTTGCAGGTGGGACAAAAATCCAGTCATTGGATCTGGTATGTATTTCCCCAGCTCGCGGGCTTGGGCCACTCGGCACCGGCGCAGATGTATGCGTTGCGCGATTTGAACGAGGCGATCGAATTTCTGCAGGATCCCGTGCTGGGCGTGCGCCTGGTGCGGCTGACCGACGTGGTCGAGGAGCAGATCGTCGGGGGCACGCGGCTTCCGGACCTCATGGGAGGAGAGATTGATGCCTTGAAGCTGGCTTCGAGCCTTACGTTGTTCGAATTGGCCGCTCAGAAATCAAGCTCAGCTCTCCCGTTGTCCGACCACGCTCGATTTGCCCAGGTTTGCGCGAATGTGCTCGCGGCGGCCGCGCGCGAAGGATTTCCACGCTGTCGTTATACGCTGGAGCACGCGCGTCCTTCCGAGTCGCTCGGCGGCTGAGCCAATCGTCATCACGCTCCGTCAGGGCTGGGAAACGCTCGTCGTTTCCCTGACCCAGGCTTCATTGAAGTGCGCGTGTTTGATCGATTTCGAGCGCGGCTTGCCTTCCGCATCGTGCTCGAAGCCTTTTTCCAGGTGGTAACTATAGGAGACGTGTAACGTGCCATCTTTCGCCTGAATAATGCTCGGGTAATGGAAGCGCGCGCTTTCGTCGGGCGCGAATTCGAGCGCGCGGCGCCATTTCCATGACCTGCCTTCGTCATCGGAAATCTGGATGAGCAGCCGGTGTCGGCCGCGCTCGAGGTCATTGCTCACGAGAGCCCAGTGGCCATTGCGCAGCGTCATGATCTCTGCTCCGGAGCCCGGATTGGGGAGATCGCTGTCGCTCACGGTCGACCAGGTTTCGCCGCGGTCCCGGGATTCGCTTTGCAGCAGGCGTTTCGGCGGCGGGCCGTTGTCGCGCATCAGGGTGAAGAGCGAACCATCCTTCCTCTGGGCGATGCTCGGCTGGATATTGCCGCCGCCGATCAACGGTGCACTCGTGTGCCAGGTCTGGCCCCAGTCGTCGCTGATGTTCATCAGTGAAAATGAAAAACCATCCGAGTAGAGCGGGACGATCAGCCGCCGGCCCTCGAGTACGAACGGATGCGCCCGTGTGAACCAACCGAGCCGACGCGTCAGCTTGTCGGCGGCCTGTTTGCGCAGCGAGGTCAGCCAGGCATCCATCCGTTGCCCGCGTTCCGCCCCGAGCGTTTCCGGGTCGAGTGTGGCGGTCGCACGTTCGGCGAAGCGGATGACGGCGGCCTCGAAATCCGGCCCGGGCGTGACGTGCATCACCTCGTTCACGTCCCAACTGGGCGGACCGTTGCCGGCGTAGTCGGCCGAGATGCGATACTTCATCAGAGCCGACTCCCACGTGTTGGCGAGGATGGTTGGCCACATCAGCCATAGTCGTCCGGCGGGATCGATGAACATGCAGCAGTTCGTATCCGGGTAACCCGGGGTGTCGGCCATGGTGAACCGGGGACTCCATGTCTTTGCTCCCCTGCGGCGGCGAGCGCCTTCGACCTTTACATCGTCGGCCGTGCGTTCGCCCGAGCCGTGGAACCAGCAGACGATGAGGTCGCCGTTCGGCGTCTCCACGATGCACGAGCCATGGTTATGCCAATGTTCGAGCGGAAAGATGAGTTCGCTGGTGTGGAATGGCTTCTCGGCGGCGACCGCCAGCACCGCCGACGCCCAGCAAGCGAGCGCGGCGAGCGCGCCCTGAATCACTACAACCAAGTTTCGCGGGGTAGGCATCATGGCTTTTCGAAATTACCAGTATCGACTTTCCTTATATTCAGCGTGTGGGCAAGCGATACGAAGATTGCAGCGACGAATCTTCCCAACGCAGCGCAGCCGCACCCGAACGAGAACAGGCCGGCTGAGTTTTTTACCGCGAATGGACGCGAATGGACGCGAATAAACGCGAGTGCAAAGGGCGAACTCAAAGAAAAACTACCGGAATTACGGTAGTTTCCACTGCTGCGCCGCGAGTGCCGCGGGTGAAGAATACGCGGATGGTGAGACTATACCCCGCACCATGCCGGCTCCCGGTGCGCATGACGACACTCCCGCCGCCGGTGATTTCGATTCTGTTATGACTGCGTCCCTCGCAGCCAGGAGACCACACCTCGCAACCTGGAGGTCTTATGCGACAGGATAGAACGCACCGGCGACGAGGTGGTGCCAATGATCTCTATCCGCTGCTTTTCGGCCTGGCAGTGGTCGCGGCACTTGGAATCGGGGGCATCGACGGTTTTCCCCACGCGACGCCGCCTGCGCCCATTGGCCGTTCAATACTACAGCCCGTATTCCTTTGCCGCGGCGGCGCCAAGTTGTGCCACGACGAGCTTCGGCAGATCGACGTTCGCGCCAAAGGTCACGCCTTGGGTCGTCTTTTCCCCTTCCCCGAGGCTCTTCTCGGCCGCCTCGAGCACCAGCGTGGTGTAGAAGCCCAGCGCCATCGGCGTGAACGCCGCGTCGCGTTGCGCGTCCGAGAGCCGGCCGTTGCGCAGCGCGAGCGCCTGTTGATATAGCCGGCCGGGACTGCTGATCCCATAACCGGTCACCGTGTTGTCCTTCTCGAAATTGCGGAACAACGGATTCACCTCGAAAATGCCATCGGCATGGATTTCACGCAGCCCCGGCTGGTCCAGCCCAAGGTCGATGACACCGTCGGAACAGATCAGGCGGCCTGACTGGACGGTCACGGCATGCGCGCTGTTCGGCACGGCCCACCCGGTGATGACGTGCGCAACGGCGCCGTTCTGGAACACGACCTCGGTGTCGACCACGTCGTAACCCCTGACGGCGATCGGCTGCAGCGACGGCAGTTTTTGCGCGTAACCGGTGGCGCGCACCCGCACCGGAATCAGATTCACCACCTTCATCAGGGCGTCGACCATGTGAACGGTGAGGAACGAGATCGGCGTGTTCTTTTCCGCGAAGTCCGGCGAGGCAAAAAAGCGCGGCGTGTGGTTCGGGTCCGCGACGACGAGCTTGTCGAGCATGTAGAACACGGCCACCTGCAACGTTCCGTACCGACCATTCTGATACCGGGCCTCGGCCTCCTTGAAGCGCGGATCTTCACGCTTGTGGAAATCGATGCCGAGAAACCGCCCGGATTTCCGCGCGGCGGCGATCATGGCATGAGCATCCTTGACCGTGGCGGCCGTCGGCTTCGGCACGACCACGTCGAGGCCGGCCTCCAGTGCCGCCACCGTGGGCGCGCAATGGATGTGGTCGGGTGTGTTCACCTGGACGGCGTCGAGCTCGACCTTCTTCAGCATCTCCCGGTAGTCGGCGAAGCGGCGCTCCGGCGGGATGCCGGCGAGGTCGCAAAACCAGTTGCGATATTCCTCGTTGGGATCGGCGGCCGCGCGGATGTCGAGCAACTCCGAGTAGTGGCTGCGGAAATACAGGTGCTGGTAGATTTCGCGCACCACGGCGCCCACGCCGATGATGCCGGTGCGAAGTTTGGTCTTCATGGTTCAGGTGCGGTTGGCGCGGGATCGGCGCGGAGACGCCGGGGGAAGGGTGCCGGTCTGGCGGAGAAGAAAGACGGCGAGAAATTCCGCCGCCTGGCGGAGCTCATCCAGGCGGATGTGCTCGTGATCGGAATGGGCGACCGCCAGTTCGCCGGGACCGAAGGTGAGCACGTCCATCTCCGGGTACTCGGTGGCAAAGAGTCGCGAATCGCACGAGACCGTCCAGCCGCGGACGGGTTCGTCCTTCCAGAACCCGCAAGTCTGGGCGGCCGCGATGGCGTGGCGCATCGAGGCGGAATCGGGATTCCCGTCGAAGGCGACGTTGTGGAGTTTCTCGTACGTCACCGTGACGAGTTCGGTCCCGGAATCGGGCCGGCCAATCCGGTGCATATAGGCCTCGGCTCCGCGTTGGGCGGCGCGACGCATGCGGTCCCTGACCTCGTTAATCGTATGCGTGGGCGTGAAACCCTGGCCGCCTTCGAGCACAAGCGTGTCGCCGGCCGGCTGGCCATCGAGCAGGAGACTTACCGGACCACCGGCGGAGGCCACGATCCGCGCCCGAGAGTAAACAAGACTCCGAGCGAGATGGGCGGCCTTGGTGATCGCGGCGTCGCGTTCCCGGATGGAGCCCATGTGGCCGGTGGCGCCGTGGACATCGATCACGAACCCGTTGCCCAGGCGTTTGAGATCATAGTGGCGGGCGACCATCGGCTGGCCGGTGGCGGGATCATCAACCTTGGTCTTGTCTCCGTAGAGGCCGACGTATCCAGCAAGTCCCGACGCGAGGCAGTCCTCCACGAGCAAGGCTGTCTTTTGGTCGGGCTTCTGCGCGAATTGGAGCGAGAAACGCACGTGGCCGCAGATCCGACTGGGGTGTTCGCCAAAGCGGCCGATGATGCCGTGACAGGTTTGCACCGGCCGTTGGGGAAAGAGCGCGTGACGGCTTTCGGCGCGAATCGCGGTGCCCTCCTTTTCCATTTCTTCGTGAATGAAGGCCGACATCTCGTACGGTGATGCGTCCCGTGGTGCGCGCACGACTGCCTTGTACCAAACCGCGCCGCGGTTCGCCGGATAGATCTTCAAGCTGGCGCATTCGTTGACGACAATCGAGTCGTAGAGTTTTCGCAGATCGCGATCGAGCGCGAGCGAGAGGGAACCGTTGCCGCCGGTTTCCTCCTCGATGACGAACATGCCCACGACGTTCCGGTTCCACTTAAGCCCCGCCGCCGGCATGATTTCCGCCAATACTTTCAACGCGGCGATGATGGCGACAACCGGGCCTTTGTCGTCGCACGCGCCGCGACCCGTGACGATGCCTTGCCGCAACTTGGGCGGAAAGTAGGGGGCCACGACGTCGATGTGCGCATTGACGGCGACCGATTTTCCGCGGGCCGCCTGGCCATGGCCGGGAATGATATAGAGCAGGTTGCTCCGGTCCTTGTAGGTCTCGTCGGCGGAGAGTCCCTCGGGTCGGTCGGCGGTCTTCGTGAAGTGGAGCAGGGAATAATTGCTGTGCTCGCGGATCGCGGGGTTCATGGGCCGGCGCTCCACCTGGGCACCGGCAAAGCCGAGCGTGGCCAGTTCACGTTCCAACGTGCGAAAGCAGTGGTCCTCCGCCACGCACATCACGGCGACATCCGGGTTGGGCGTGGTGTCGACGCGGCACAACTCGAGCAGGAGGTCACTTAGATAACGCTGAAAATCCGGACGACGCGTGCGGGCCAGGATCTTTTGCAAAACCGGATGCTGGCCAGCGGCGGCTCCCATTTTAGTGACTGACAAACGTGGCTTCGGCGTGCGTGGCCGCGAGGGCTTTGATTTCGGCATGACGGCTCTCAACGTGTTGTTTGCCGGAGGGGATTCAATCCAATGCAGTTTGGGAGAGGAAGCAGAAGGAGCGGTCGCGGGCAGGGGAGGGAGGCGCTAATCTGCGGCGGGTTCCGGCGTGCATTCCTCGGCGACGATCGGCGCAAGCGTCTTCGAATCATCCACTCGCTGGCGCTCGCAGCCACGGATCTTCGAGATCTTGCGCTTGATGCGAGGGACCCTCCACAGTCGCCGGTTTCATGGCTTACGACTGGCTCAAGGGTGTCGCCGACGAGTATGACGTGATCGTCATCGGCAGCGGATTGGGTGGCCTCACGGGCGCCAACGTGCTCGCGAAGGCCGGGCATCGCGTGCTCCTGCTCGAGCATCATTACCAGTTTGGCGGGTTGGCGACGTGGTTCACCCGCAAAGGCGGCCACATCTTCGATATTTCGCTGCATGGTTTTCCGGTCGGCATGATCAAGTCGTGCCGGAAATACTGGACGAAGGAGATCGCCGGCTCGATCGTCCAGCTGAAGGGCATCCGGTTCGTCAATCCTCAGATGGACGTCTGGACGACCTTTACCCGCGAAGACTACACGCGTGTCCTCGTGGAACAGTTCAAGCTCGACCGCGCGCAGGTGGAGAAATTCTACGAGCACCTGCGCGGGATGAATTTTTACGACAACAATCCGGAGACGACGGGCGGGATGCTGGAGCGCTTTTTCCCGGGGCGGGACGACGTGAAGCGGTTGCTGATGGAGCCGATTGCCTACGCCAACGGATCGACCCTGGACGATCCCGCGATCACCTACGGCATCGTGTTTTCGAATTTCATGGGAGCAGGCGTGTACACGTTTCGCGGCGGCTCCGATGTGCTGATCGGGAAGATGGTGGCCGAGCTGCAGTGCAACGGCGTCGAACTCCGCAAAAAGGTCCTGGTGGAGAAGGTCCTCGTGGAGGAGCGCGACGCCCGAAAGGTGGCGGTCGGAATCGTGGCAAAAAATGGCCGCGTGGTTCGCGCCAAGGCCGTGCTGTCGAACGCAAACCTCCACAACACGATTTTCCGGCTGGGCGGAGCGGAGAACTTTCCCGCCGATTACATCGCGGCCGCGCGCGCGGTCCGGATCAACTCGAGTTCCTGCCAGGTCTATTTGGGAATCCGCAAGGGCGAGAGCATTCCGCACATCGGCGACCTCGTCTTCACATCGGAAAACCCCCATTTCAACAGCGGAGAGCTGACCGATTTTCATACGACCAGTCGCACGTTCTCGGTGTACTATCCGGATACGCGACCGGGCTCGGACCGTTACACGGTCGTCGCGTCACTGAACGGCCAATACGGCGACTGGGCGGCCCTGTCGGACGAGGATTACGAGCGCGAGAAGACCCGTTTGATCGAGCAGTCAATTACGGCGCTGGAGAAATACATCCCGGACGTGCGCGCGAAAATCGACTGGCAGGAGGCGGCGACGCCGCGGACCATCGAGCGTTATACCACGCATGCCGGGGGCACGTCGTTTGGCACAAAGTTCGAGGGCTTGAAGGTGTCGGTGGAGCTGCCCGAAAAGCTGCCGGGACTCTTTCACGCCGGCTCGGTGGGCATCATCATGTCGGGGTGGCTGGGCACGATCAATTACGGCGTCATCGTCGCCAACAAGATCGACCAGTGGCTGTTCGCGCTGAAACGAAAGTAGAAGACGGGGAGGGAAAACCGAGAAGACGGGGAAGATGGGAAGACGTGCAAGCGGGGAGATCGGGGAAGACTTACGGTCGCCGACGACCAGCCGTGGCGCAACAGTCTCTTACTGGCGAGTCTTCCCCCTCGCCAGTCTTCCCCATCTTCTCAATCTTCCCCGTCTTCTGAGTCTTCCCGCATCCTCCAATGCATCTTTTCATGACTCCCTCCGACCTGATTCCGCACCGTCCGCCCTTCCTGTTTGTCGACGAAATTGTCAGCGAATCGCCCGGCGGGATCGTCGCAAAACGCACATGGCGGGCCAACGAGGACTTTTATCAGGGCCATTATCCGGGCGCGCCGATCACGCCAGGCGTACTGCTGTGCGAGGCGGTCTTCCAGGCGGCGGCCTGTTATATGGCATTGAAGGCGCTCGCGGCCGGAGCCAAGCCGGCTGAAGGCGTGCCGTTAATCGCAAAAATCAGTGACGTGCGCTTCCGCAGCCCGGTGTACCCCGGCGATACTGTTTTATTGGAGGTGAAGGAAAAGGATGCGATGGGCGGCTTCACCATGCTGAGCGGATCGATCAAAAAAGCCGATGGCACACGCGTGATGAACGTGGACTTTTCGGTGATCTGGAAGAAACCGGGGCAGTAGTATGGAGAAAGGTAGCGGGTGGCTGTAGTGGCGGGTAGCGAGTATGCGGGGCGCCCGTGGTCGGCGTGGCATGGGCGTCCCGCCCATGAATTCAATTCGGCCGTCCCTTTACTTCGCTTCAATTCTGCTTCCCTTCATTCTTTCATCGTCGGTCGCATGATCGTGCAAGCCAAAGCACAGCCGACTTGGGTGGGCCGCCTACATTGTTGTACAAGACAGGACTTCATGGGCGGGACGCCCATGCCACGCCGAACTCTTGCCTTCTACTCGCCACCCGCTACTCGCTACTCGCTCCTTTTTTCATGCCTGATTTTCTTCAACTTGGCGGCAAGACGTTCCTCGTTTTTGGTGTCGCCAATCGGAAAAGTGTCGCCTGGTTCGTCGCCAAATCGCTGGAGGAGCAGGGCGCGCGCGTCATTTACAGCGTGAGGTCCGAGGCGCGGCGGAAATCGCTCGAGGCAGTGCTGACCGGCAGGACCGTGTACGTATGCGACGTCGAGCAGGAGGGCGGCGCCGAGCGGCTGGCCGCGGAGGTGGCGGCGGCCGGGCTCGCCCCGCTCCAGGGCATCATGCACTCGATCGCGTTTGCCAACTACGCCGCGGG
>JBBRCR010000385.1:0-8395 GCA_038204695.1 Opitutales bacterium
CAAGGGATAGCTGTCCCGGATCGCGCCGCCATTGAGATCGAGCGTGTTCGCAACCGTGATCGCGGTGGCCGGCCCATCGCCGGGCGTCACCACGTATCGATAGGTGTGATACTCCGTCCCGCTGCCCCATGCGTAATCGGCATAACGCACGTTGGCCCCGATCGTGAGCGGAATCCGCGGCCGGCCGGTGACCTGCGGATAACTATAGCCGCTGGCGAAGCGCACCCGGAAGCTCACGGCTTCGCCGACATAATAGGTTCCTGCGGCCGGTTGAATCACTTCCCGCACATAAGGCATCTCGATCGGCCCGGGACCATTCAACACCATCGTTTGGATCGCCTGTCCGGTCCCAAAGCTGTTCGTGGCCGACAGCGTGACCTCGTACGGGCCAAAACCTCCCCCGCACACGCCGCGAATCTCGCCGGTGGTGGCATTCAGCGTCAGTCCGACCGGCAGACCCGACGCCCGGTAGCTTGTCGGGGAGTTGGTCGCCGAGATGCGATATTCAAACAGCGACCCGGCATGGAAGGACTGAACCGCCCGGGGCGTGATCACCGGAGCGGCCGTGGCGGCCGCGACGGACGAGAGCGAGATTCGATCGTACGTCGCAACGCAGGCGACGCCATCCTGATGACTGGTCACCGCCAGGCCGGTCAGAATGGTCGCCGGCGCGCCAGCCAGAGTGACGCTGCCGGCCTGGCGCCACGCCGTGCCATCGGCGGAGACGTATCCACTAAATGTATTTCCGCTCCGGACGAGCCGGAGCCACGTCGGAAAGGTGGTCTGGCCGGCCGGTGTGGTCGATGCACTCGCGCCGTCGGCCAGGGTGCGGTATTGCAGTGCGGTGCCCTGCGCGGCGGATAGACACATCATGACGTGCCGCGAGCCGGGGCTCAGCGTTTCGCGGAACATGACGGCGGCTTTGGCCCAAACGTGCGTGTTGGTCAGGCCGATGATGCGCGCCACAAGTTCGCCATCACCCGTGAGCGACTGGTAACGAAAGCGAAACTCGTCGCGGTTGCCCCAGATGTCCTCGCCCGAGCCGGTCACGACCACGGCGTCGCCGGAGAACGAGATGCTGCCGGCAGTGGACACCGCGCCGATATCCTGCGATTGCCAGGTGCTCTGCGCGAGTGCGCGGATGGCGGGAAGAAGCAGCGCAAATCCGACGAAGGCGATGCGGCGACATAACATCGGGCTGGAGGCACCCACACAGTTGAGCGGCATGGCGGGAGATTGGCATGAATTCTCCGCGGGCCGCAGGGGGGTGTTACCCCACCCTGCGGGTTGCGTGCGCCCGCCGTCGAGGGAGGTGTGGATCGATTCACCCCATTGGCGAATCCAATCCAAGCCGCGCGTTTGCGCCGCGGTCTCACGCCTCGCCAATCGCCAGCGTGCCGCCCAGCCGCTCGAAGAACAGCGGCTGTCGGATGTGCGTTGCATTTTGCGCGGTCGTTCGGATCGGCGCCCGGCCTTCCGGCGCGGTTTCAAACCCCGATTCCCGTTCCTGCACGCGGCCAAAGGCGTGCGTAAGTTGTACGCAGCGCGCAACGGCCGTCCTGGATCCGATCATGAAACCGACGGCAATGACGCCATGTTCAGTGAATCCGTATGGCAGTCGACGGCTGGGCCGGTCCCACGGCGCCGCCGCCGCGGCGACGAAAAATCCCAGTTCACCGGGCAGTGGCTCAGCCCGCCGGACATATTCGAGCAATTCTCCGGTGGTGAGCCCCAGGAACGCCGCCAGGTCGGCTTCCAGCAGGACCCAGCGGCCCAGACAAGGCCGGAGCCGGCGTTCAGTGGCAGAGAGGGAGACGGCAACCAGCATGGGAAAAGCGAAGGCTTGGAGCCCAACCGTCTGGGTTGCCGGAGGATTTTCGATCACTCCGTGTACCCAATTCAGGGTACGCGGGACGCTGAAGCATTCGTCCTGATCGGGCGCCGCGTGCAGTTGAAGAAAGCGCCTGGGGTAATCCCAGCAAACCCGGAGTTGAACCGCGAATGAACGCCAATGAACGCGAATTCGGGCGACACCCTGCTCGCATCGCTGGGGCATTCGCGTCCATTCGCGTCTATTCGCGGTTGGCTGAATGGGTCTGAGGCCGAGCCTCGCTGGGCCTTTGGTTGCGGCCCTCGAGCCGCGGCGCGAAAAATGCGGGTAGCGATCGAAGACGAGTGGTTTGCCGGCCGTAGGTACCTAACGACTGGATACGCATAAAGCTCCGGTCGGAAATGCCCGGGGCTTATTTGCGGCGGCCGCACCCGGTGCGATCGCGCGAGGCACCGTCGTCGTAATCGTCGCCCAATGACTGCTCGGCCCCGGAGAATAAACGTATTCACTCATAAATATAAGTTAACCAGCTGTCAATTAACGGGGTGCGAATGCTGGGTTGAAAACCATCAGACAACCCCGTCTAATCCATCGCCACAATAAACCTATGCAAAAACGATTCCTAATCGCGGCGATTGCCGCCTCACTGACAATTCCGCTCGCGTCCTACGCGGCGGCCGATGCGAAGAAAAAGGGCGGCGGGTTTGCCGCAGCCGACGCCGATGGTGACGGCAAGGTCACCCAAGCCGAATACGTCGCCGCCGTGAAGAGCAAGATGGACGACAAGGCCGCCAAGGCCAGGTTCGCCGAGCTCGACAAGGACGGCAACAAGTCACTCAGCCAGGAGGAATTCAGCGCTGGCTCCAAGGGCGGCAAGAAGAAGAAGGACAGCTAAGCTCCCTTTTGCAGATTTCAGCGGCGGCCGCAATGGCCGCCGCTTTTTTGCGTCCCGATCCGAGGGGCTATTCCGTTTTGACTGCCGCCGGCCGGACCGCGGCCGCCGGCACCACTGCCCGGCTCGTCGCAACACCTTCGGGCGGCGTATCGACAACTTCACTACGTAGCCGGAGCGCCGCACCCGGGTCGCCGGACGGGGGCGGCAGCGTCACGAGCCGGGCGCCCAGCTTCACGTAATCGGACGGCGCGCACGTCACCACGATGATTTGGAGTCCGCGGGTGGCGGCCAGGTCGAGCATGGCCTGCAACTGCTGCACTCGCTCCGGATCGGCGTTGGCAAACGCATCATCGAGTACCAGCGGCAGGCCGCCATCATGGTTCGCCGCGAGAATTTCAGCCATCGCCAGCCGCACGGCCACCGCCACCTGCTCCTTGGTGCCACCGCTGAGTTGCCCGAACGCAACCGACGCACCGCCCGCGAACGCCGGCCGGGAAACGCGGATTTGCGAGAACGTGGTGTGGTCGAGGTTCACCTCCGCCCGCGCTCCCGCGCCGAATAGCGCCTGCAGATAAACTGAAACCGTGTTCACCAGCGGCCGCGTAAACAGATCCGCGAGGCTCTGCTGTTCCTGGCGAAAGAGCTGGTCCAGGAGCCGCAGCGCTTCGGCGCGACGACGCACCGTCGCCAGTCGTTCGCCGGCGGCCGCCAACGACGCTTGCGCAAGCGCCAGGTCGGCCTCCGGATCCAGGCCGCCATCACTGCGCAGCAGCGTCTCGGCGATCGCCTTGGCTTTTTCCGCCTCCTGTTGACGGCGCTGGATCTCGTCCAGCACCCGTCGCAACCGGGCCTGCGTCGGCCCCAGCAAATCGGGCTGCAACCCGGCGACCGCCTGTCGCGTCGCGGCCAGGGCCGCATCCGCCGCGCTTTTTTTCAACTCGCCGGCCTGCCGTCTGCTCAGGCGGTCGGCATCCTCCCCGTGCGCGGTGAGCAGAAGCCGCAGTTGCGCCTCGAGGTCGACCACCTCCCGATTTTGCCGGTCGACCGCGGCCAGCTGCGCGGTGAGTTCTGCATTGGCAGACGCCAGAGTGTTGGTGGCCGCATCCCGGGCGGCCCGGGCGCGCTGTTCCGCACTCTCCGCGGCGCGGAACCGTTCGTTCCATTGGTATTCCGCGGTCTGGGCAGCGGCGACACTCACGGGCGCCGCGGGGGTGCCCTGACCGCCCAGCGCGGCGAGCCGGCGGGCCATCCCCGCCTCCGCCACGGCACACTCCGCCTTCGCCGCCTCCAGCTTCTGTTCGATCGCGCCGGCGTCGAGATCGCCGAGACGCGTAGTTTCGGCTCTGATACGCGCGGCCAGCTCGGTTCGCCGGCGGTGCACGTCCGCCGCGGCGGCCCCGGTGGCGACTCCGAGCGTGTCGAGCAGAGTCTGCACATCCGCGCGGGCATCCTGCACGGCGGCACGCGCGTCGGCCAGGCTGGTGCCACCGCCCGGCCGGATGCGCAGCCGAACGGACGAACCGACTGCCAGTTCCGTGTCCTCCGTCACAATCTCCACCCGGCCCGGCGCCATGGCGCGACCGCCCAGAAGAACGGCCCCGTCGGCCGCGAGCAACTCGATGCCGGCGGCCATCGCGTGCAAGGCCGCGGCGGCGGCGACAAGTGCTGTCTCCAGTTTTGTGAGACGCTTCAGCTGCGCCGCCTCGATCATCGGGAGCAGCCCCAACTCGGCGGTTAACGCTGCGATGGTGGCGGCGACTTCCCGGGCCTGCGCCGCTCGCGGCGCGAGTTCCTTCGCGCGCTGGCGTTTGTCGAAGAGCGCCACCCAGGCGGCGGCGAGCTCGAATTGCTGTCGCGCCCCCCGCACCTGATCCTGCGCCGCGTCACATGCCTTCAGGGCCTCGGCCGCCATGGCTCGGGTGTACTCGGCCGCGGCGCTCAGCCGGCGCGTGGTTTCCGCCTGCGGCGCGAGCACGGTGCGCAGTTCAGCCAGCCGTTTCCGTCGTTCCGCGATGTCACGCTCGGCCGCATCCAGGGCCGCCCAATGGGCGCCGGCCGCATTCGCGTCCGCCTCGCGCGACGCTTCCTCACGGCGAAGTTCCGCCAGCCGGCCCGCCCTCGTCTCCGTGGCCGCGTGCTCCTCGCGGTGTTGGGCCAGCTCGGCCTGCGTGGACACCAGCGTCCGGGTCGCCGCGGCATGGTCGCGCAAGGCCTGATGCAGGCGCTCCAGCCGGGAAATGGCTTCGTCGTGTGCGCGCTGGGCGGCGGCGTGGGCCTCCTCGGCACGGGCGAGTTCCGTGCCGGCCTTCGGCTTGTCGTCCGGCCGGAAGGTCGCCTCCACCCGTTCGGAAAACATTTTCGCCACGCGCGCATCGAGGGCGGATTGCATGGCGGCCGCGGCTCCGCCCGTCTGGCTCAGCCGCTGCAGCAGCGAATCGCGCTGCGCGTTCGCGTGCTCGGCCGGATCGCCGCCGCTCGCCCCCTGCCACGCCCACAAATGCGCCCAATGGTGGCAGGCCGCCTTTGCGCCCACCTCGTCGGCCACGCAAAGAATCCTCGCCAATTCCGCCTCGGCGCGCTCCGCCGCCAGCGCCGGCGCGCCGGCGCGCGTGAGCGACGTGGTTCCACTCTGGCCGCTGAAGCGTTTATGCAGGTGATAACGGACGCCCCCGGCCTCGAAGTGAAGTTCGACCTCGGGATGGCCGGCGCCGGAAAACGGCTTCATCGCCTGGTGCGGCTCGCCGCCGCCTCTGGCGCGGAGAAAGAGCGCGCGATGGATCGCCTCCACCAGCGTGCTTTTTCCGGATTCATTGGGGCCGCCGATCACCGTGCGTTCGGGATCGAAGGTCACCGTGCACGCCCGATGTATCCGGTAGTTTCGTACGGTTACGCCAATCAGTCGCATGGGTGTCCTCCGGCGGATGGCAGCTGCGCGTGCAGTTCCCGCAGCGCCGTACGCGCCACCGCCGCCGCTTCCGTTTCGCCGGCGGCCCGCGCCACGAGCGTCGCCGCGACCCGGGCGATCAGCGGATCGGAGGCGCGCTGCGTCATCGCCGTGATCTCGTCAGGCGTCGGCGCGACGACGGTGTGATTGGTCAGTCGCAGCGAAATCAGACGCGCCGCGTAAGCCGCGAGCAGCGTTTCGAGTCGTGTGGTCGCCTCGAGCCCGAGCGAGCCCCGCAACACCAAACGCAGCAGATCCCCGCCCGCGCGCGCTCCCAGCAGGACCTGCAGATCCACGGCGAGTTGGGCGACGCCCGCATCGTCGGAAAACGTGAACTCGTGGAGGTGCCAGCCGATTCGCCGGGTGGGAATGGCGATCACTTCCGGCGGTTCACCTCGACCGGCGGAGACGAGCAGGATGTTTCCCGGGTCATAATCGCCACCCTTGGGAAAACGATCGAGTTCAGGTGTCCCGGCATACCACGCGGCCGGTCCCACCTGCTTCGTCCCATGCCAGTCGCCCAGCGCCACGTAGTCGTAAGCCCCCGCGGCGAGCCGGGTCAGATCGATCTGGTTCGCCGCGCTGTCGCCGGCGTCCTCTTCGTCGCGTCCGGACTCGAATCCCTGGGTGCTGCCATGGGCGAGGACGATGCGCGGCCGGTTCGAAGCGGGCCCCGGACTCGGGGGCGGAAAGCTCCGCAGCCAGTGCGTTGGGTCGAAGAACTCATGGCGGCGCAGGAGCGGGCACGGGTAGAGCACGGCCCCGCCAATGTCCACCGGCTCTGCGAGGCGCAGCACGCGCAGATTCGGGGCGAGGGCGGCGGATTCGTGCTGAAAAAACGACTGCTCCCACAGACTGTCCGGCCCGCCATGGTCGTGATTGCCCGGAGTGGCGTAGACCGGCACGCCCAGCGCGCCGATGGCGCTGCACGCCTGCGAGACGGTCGCCATCGTGGCGTGCGGTGAATCGAACAAGTCCCCTGCGACCACGACAAATTCGGCCCCGTGCTCGCGCCCGGCCGCGGCGATGCGCGCGAGCACCGCAAATCGTTCATGCTGGAGCCGGGCCCGCTTCGACGCGTCCTCGACGCCGGCGAAAGGCTTGCCGAGTTGCCAGTCGGCAGTGTGAAGGAAACGCACGCGCATGGGATCTCATCCGCGACCACACCAAGTCTCTCCATGGCGGCAAACGAATTAAACCGACGCGATTCGTTAGGAGCGGAGAGCGGCCGCGCGTGGCCCTGGACGTTCTGGGATTCCGCCGCGGCGGCCTACACTTTCCGGGGGAGAGTGTTCCGCCCGCGGGCACCGTCCGGATTGGCGGTCGGTTGGTGTAATCGGAGCTCCTTTTTTCGCAAGACCGAAGGGCAATTTCGTGGTCCATGGAAAATACGAATGCAGTTTCGCATGGCCGATCACGACTTGATAACCAAAGCCGAAAGCAACCTTCCATGCCGGGACCCCGACGGGTATCGGGAGACGGAAGCGTATCTGGCTGCGATCGTCGAATCCTCCAACGACGCCATCATCGGCATCACCCTTGCCGGCATCGTCACGAGCTGGAACCCGGCGGCGGAACGAATCTTTGGTTATGCCGCGGAGGACATCGTGGGGCGGCCGGCCTCCACGATGACGCCCGGGGAACTCGCGGACGAGGAGGAGGGGATTCTCGCGCGCGTCCGCCTCGGCCAGCGGGTTTCGCACTATGAGACCGTCCGGTTGCGCAAGGACGGCACCCGGGTGAACATCTTCCTCACGGTCTGGCCGATTAGGAACAGCGCCGGGCAGGTGGCGGGCGCCTCGAAAATCGCGCGCGACGTCACCGAGGAGAGGAAGACCAGCGCGGCGGCCGCGCAGCTGCGCCTCGCGATTGAGGCCGCGCCCAACGGCATGGTCATGATCGACCAGGCCGGTTTCATCGTCATGGTGAATTCCCAGCTCGAACGACTTTTTGGATACGACCGCGCGGAAATGGTGGGGCAACGCATCGAGATGCTGCTGCCGGCGCGTTATCACGATTCGCACCCCACGCAGCGCGACTCATTCTTCGGGTCGCCCGAGGTGCGGGCCATGGGCCATGGGCGCGATTTGTTTGCCCGGCGCAAGGACGGCAGCGAGTTCGCGGTGGAGGTTGGGCTCAACCCCGCCAACACGCCGAACGGAACATTCGTGCTCGCGGCGGTGATCGACATCACCGAGCGCAAACGCATGGAGGCGGAACTCGCCAAGGTGCACGCCGACCTGCGCGAGCACGCGCGCACCCTCGAGGCCACCGTCGCCGAGCGAACCGCTCATCTGCAACAAACGATCGCGGAACTCGAGAGCGTATCGTATAGCCTTTCACACGATCTCCGTGGCCCGCTGCGCACGATCCAGGGATTCTCGCAGATTGTCCTGGCCGACGCCGCCGATCGACTCCTCCCCGACGAAAGGGATCTGCTGACCAAATCGATCAACGCCGCCAACCGGCTGGACCGCTTGATCCAGGATGTGCTGACGTACACCCGCGTCTCCCGACAAAACGTCGTGCTCCACGCGGTGGACGTGGAACGGCTGATCCGTCAAATCATTCTCGAGCGGCCTGAACTCCAGTGCGCCGACATCGTCGTGAAAGGACCCATCACGCCGGTCCAGGGACACGAGGCCTCGCTGACGCAGGTGATCACGAATCTCCACGACAACGCGGTCAAGTTTGTCCGCCCGGGGCAGCAGCCCCGGATCGTCAT
>JBBRCR010000386.1:0-8388 GCA_038204695.1 Opitutales bacterium
TCGTCCAAACCATCCACGAGCGGTTTTTACCACCCCCGGGGGTGGGCGTTTTTCCGCCCTACCCCCCCTCCCCCGCGGGGCGTAACGCCGGTCAACCCCCGCCGCCACTCCCGGCGGCTACCCCAGCGTGTGGGATGTTATCGCAGGAGCTGCGAATTTTCCGGGCTAAAGGCAGGCTGAGTTTTTTACTGCGAATGAACGCGAATCGGACCACCCGATGCTGAGCGATTCGCGACTCAGTGGCTGCGAGCGCCAGCGAGTGGAGTGGCTCTCCTTTCAGGCAATAACCAAAAGCCAATAACCGATAACCAACAACCAATCTTCCACTTCTTCGCGCCTTCGGGTGAGCGATGCTTTGGTCGGACAGGTTGAAACGCGTCCTGCCTGATGCGCGTTTTGTTTTCTGCTGTTGTGTGTGGCGCCGCGGACTTCAGCCTTCCGCGAATGACCGGTAATTCCGAGATACAGGGATGACGGAACCTCTGAAAATTGCTTTCGAAATCTTCGTCGTGCTCGCGCTCGTCGCGGCCAACGGGTTTTTCGTGGCAGCTGAATTCGCGTTGGTGAAGGTGCGCTCGAGCCAGCTGCGGCCGCTGCAGAAAACCGGTGGATGGCGGGTCAAATACGCGCTGAAGGCGACCGAACATCTCGATGCCGCGCTTTCCGCCACCCAGCTCGGGATCACGCTGGCCAGCTTGGGACTGGGCTGGCTCGGCGAACCCTTTGTCGGCCATCGCATCGAGCCACTCCTGCAGCGCTTCGGCGTCACGGATCCCGATGTCACGAAATCGGTCGGCTTCGCGGTGGCCTTCAGCGTCATCACGTTTTTGCATATCGTGCTGGGCGAGCTGGCGCCCAAGTCGCTCGCGATTCAGCGGCCGAAATCGGTTTCGCTCAACGTCGCCGCGCCGCTGATGGTGTTTTACTGGGTGTTCTATCCGTTCATCTGGCTGCTGAATGGTGCGGCGAACCGCTTCCTGCGCTGGGGCGGCCTCGAACCGGCGAGCGAGGGCGAGCATGCGTTCACCGCAGAAGAACTCGAGCACGTGTTCAGCCACGCGCGGCATTCGCATCCGGGCGACGCCCTGATCAACCGGCTCATGGTGCGTTCCGTGCGGCTGCGCACCACCACGGCCCAGCAGGTGATGCGACCGCGGGATCAAATTGTGGCCCTCTGGCTCGACCGGCCGCTGCCGGAAAACCTGCGGGTCGCGCAGACCAGTGGTTTCAGTCGTTTTCCGATCTGCACCGGCTCGCTGGATGACGTGAAAGGCATCCTGCTCGTCCGCGAGTGGCTGTGGCAAATCCAGGCGCTCGGCCCCGACTCGGCCTTCGAGCCGTTGATCCGCCCGGCGCTCACGTTCACGCTGCGCACACCGATTCACACGATGATCGAGTTGTTCCGCACCTCGCGCGTGCATCTGGCCATCGTGCTCGATGAAAAGGAAAACACGGCCGGGCTCGTGAGCTTCGAGGATGTGCTGGAGGAAATTGTCGGCGACATTCGCGATGAACTGGATCTTGGATACGGACCGGTGTTCGAGCATAGCGACACCTCGATCGTGGTGAGCGGACTGTTCAGCATGCGCGAACTCCAGGCAGAAACCGGCTGGTTGTTCGAATGGCAGCCGCGCGAAACCGTCGCGGCCTGGGTCGAGCGCCACCGCGGCCACGCGCTGCGGCGCGGCGAGACGTTCACCATCGGCGATTATCGAATCAACGCCGTCGACGTCGCGAGCGAACGCTTGCGTCGCGTGCGGATCGAGCGGTTGCCGGAAGGCTGGGCCGAGTCGGCGCAGCTGTAAGGGTGGAATATTCGGGGCGGCTCCACACATCCACTCGCTGGCGCTCGCAGCCGCGGTGGCGCCGTGTCTCCGACCGGCGTCTCTTCGCGACATTATTCATTCGAATTCATTCGATTCGTGCTTCGCGAGAATCCACTCGCTGGCGCTCGCAGCCACTATCCAATCGTGCGCAGCCACAGGCACGTTCGCGCCTTCCAGATCTTTCACGCGCTTCCTTTTTCCCATTGCGCGACTCGGCCTCGTCGGCACGCTGCGCTGCACATGGCTGCCATCCCCCAAGGAGATGCCTGGAGTTCACGACTCGGTGTGATTCTCGCCGTCGCGGGCAGCGCGGTCGGCCTCGGGAATTTTCTGCGCTTCCCCGGACTCGCGGCCCAATACGGCGGCGGCGCGTTCATGATCGCCTACTTCGCCGCTCTCCTGCTGATCGGAATCCCGATCGGCTGGGTTGAATGGTCACTCGGCCGCGAAGGTGGTCGTCTCGGCTACCATTCAACGGCCGGCATTTTCCACGCCCTGCTCCACAAGCGATGGGCGCGTTACCTCGGCGTCATCGGGTTCTTCACGCCCGTCGTCATCTACATGTATTATGTCTACGTCGAGGCGTGGTGCCTCGGCTACGCCCTGAATGCATTGATGGGCACGATGAGTATAGAGGGAAAGAATTTCGGCGACTTTTTTGCGCAGTTCACCGGTGCGAGTCAGGACGGCGTCGCGCTGCGCTTCAGCCTGCGTGACGTCGGCATATTCGTGCTGTTCGTCTATGTCCTGAACTTCTTCTTTATCTATCGCGGCATCTCCAAGGGCATCGAACGCGTGTGTAAATTCGCCATGCCCGCGCTGATCGTAATCGCGATCGTGATCCTCGTGCGGGTGCTGACCCTCGGCACGCCCGACGCTGCGAAGCCGGAGCAAAACGTGCTGGCGGGGCTCGGTTACATGTGGAACCCGGGCGATGTCGTGCAGGGACTCAAGAATCCCGAACTGTGGCTGGCCGCGGCCGGGCAGATCTTCTTTTCGCTCTCAGTCGGCTTCGGCGTCATCATCACGTACGCGAGCTACCTGAACGCGCAGGACGATGTGGTGCTTTCGGGCCTGACCGCGACCGCGGCCAATGAATTTTGCGAGGTGGCCCTGGGCGGACTCATCACCGTGCCGGCTGCATTCATGTTTCTTGGCACCGCCGGGATCGTGGGCCAGGGGACGTTTGCGCTCGGCTTCAACGTCTTGCCCGAGGTGTTTGCGCGCATGCCCGCCGGCCATCTGTTCGCGTCGATCTTTTTCGTCCTGCTCTTCCTCGCCGCGATCACGAGTTCGCTTTCAATGCTGCAGCCGGGGATTGCGTTCCTCGAGGAGGGACTCGGTATCGGACGCAAAGCATCCGTGACGCTGCTCGGTTTCGTCACGGGGATCGGCACCTTGTTTGTCTGGTATTTTTCCAAAGACCTGAAGGCGATGGATACGATGGATTTTTGGGTCGGCACCCTGATGCTCTTTATCCAGGCCACCATTCTTGTGGTGATCTTTGGCTGGGGCATCGGGTTGGAGCGTGGGTGGGCGCTCATGCATGACGGGGCGGAGATGCAGGTACCACGGATCTACAAAATCATCCTGAAATACGTCACCCCCGGCTTCCTGCTGAGCGTATTTGTGATGTGGCTGCTCAAGAATGTGGCCGGTTGGAACTTTTCTTTCGCCCGCGCCGAATTCAAACCGAGCGGCTATGTCGCGGACTTGATTGGCGACAACCCCAGTTGGGTGGCGCGGCTCACGGTCGGATTCATCGTAATCGTCACCGGGTTTTCTTTGATGCTCATCAATATCGCGGGCAAACGTTGGGAAGCCAACCCGCCGTCCCCCCGCAACTCTCCTGCCCCATGACGCCTGGTGGATGGATCAATCTCGTGCTCTCGGTCGGGTTCGTCACGGTCCTCTTTGTCTATTGCATCATTCGGGTCATGCGGGCGCCCCCGCCCAAGCCGGATCACCATCTGGCGCACGTGGAGCCGATTGAGGAGTCCGACGCGGACAAACGGTAGCGCGACGGCGTGGCACGGACTCCGACGTGGCACGGGCGTCCCGCCCGTGGGCTCGGCGTGGCCCGGGCGTCCCGCCCGTGAGATCCTGTTCATCACACCGTTATTGGGGCGTCCCCGCCCCAACTCTGCCTTCCGTTCACGGGCTGTCTCCGTCTCGTCTCACCTGGGCAACTCGGCCGGCCGTCTGGCCGCCCACGTCATAAACACGCCGCGTCTGCCCGGTTTGCCCTTTGCCGCGCTTGATTTTTCACCCATTCCGCTAGACTAGCGGGCTCTTCATCGTCTCCCGAGTCTCCCGAGCCTCCCGAGTCTCCCGAGTCTTCCCATCTTCCAAGTCTTCCCGTCTTCCAAGTCTTCCAAGTCTTCCAAGTCTTCCACGTCTTCCAAGTCTTCCCGTCTTCCACGTCTTCCAAGTCTTCCCGTCTTCCTCATGTCCACATCCACACCGCAGAAATTCGAGTTCCAAGCCGAGATCAAGCAACTGCTCGATATCGTCATCCACTCGCTTTACACCGAAAAGGAGATCTTTGTCCGCGAGCTCATCTCCAACGCCTCCGACGCGTTGGAGAAATTCCGCCATCTCCAGCTGACGGAAAAGGACGTTTTTGACGACAAGCTCGAGCTCGAGATCAATGTCACCACGGACGACAAGGCCAAGACGATCACCATCCAGGATTTCGGCATCGGCATGACCCGGGCCGAGTTGGTCGAGAACCTCGGCACGATCGCCCACTCGGGCTCGAAGGCGTTCCTGAAGGCCTTGGGCGAAGGCGCGCAGAAGAATGCCAGCCTCATCGGGCAGTTCGGCGTCGGATTCTATTCCGCCTTCATGGTGGCCAAGAGTGTCAAGGTCTACACGCATTCCTGGCACAGCAGTGAACCCGGCCATCTCTGGACCAGCGATGGCTCGGGCAGCTACGAAATCGAGGAAAGCGAAGGCCAGCGCCGCGGGGCCAAAGTCGTGATCGAGCTGAAGGACGAGTGCAGCGACTTCGCGCAGGACTGGAAAATCAAGGAGATCCTCGAGCGTTACAGCGCGTTCGTTTCGTTCCCAATCAATCTCAACGGCAAGCGCATCAATACCGTCCAGGCTTTGTGGCTGCGAAATAAGAATGAGGTGAAGGAGGAGGAATACACGGAGTTCTACAAATTCCAGGCTCACGCGTTCGAAGAACCGCGGATGCGGCTGCATTTCAGCGCCGATGCCCCGCTCTCGATCAACGCGCTGGTCTTCGTGCCGAAGGAAAACACGGAAAAGCTGGGCTTCTCGCGGCTCGAGCCCGCCGTGGCCCTCTATTGCCGGAAGGTCCTGATCGACGCCAAGCCGAAGGATCTTCTCCCGGAGTGGCTGCGGTTCCTCAAGGGCGTCGTCGACAGCGAGGATCTCCCGCTGAACATCTCGCGCGAGACCATGCAGGACAAGGCCCTGGTGGAAAAACTGAACCGGGTGATCTCGAAGCGGTTTCTCCGGTTTCTCGACGAGGAAGCCAAGAATCGGGCGGATGGATACGCCGCGTTTTACCAGGAGTTCGGTCACTTCCTGAAGGAGGGCGCGGCGCTCGATCACACCCACAAGGACCAGCTCGTGAAGTTGCTGCGGTTCGAGTCGTCCCTCACCGAGAAAGGCAAGACGACGTCGCTCGCAGATTACGTCTCGCGGATGGGCACCGAACAAAAGGAGATTTATTATCTCATGGGTCCGAACCGCGCCTCGATCGAAGCGGGACCGTATCTCGAGGGGTTCAAGGCCCGCAATCTCGAGGTGCTGTTCTGCTATGAACCGGTCGACGAGTATGTGATGAACAATGTGCGCGAGTTCGACGGCAAGAAGATCACGGCTGCGGATCATGCCGACGTGAAACTCTCTGATCTGCCGAAGCCCGAGGGCGCGCTGAGCGAGGAGGACACGAAGAAACTCACTACGTGGCTCAAGGACACTCTGGGCGAGCGGGTGGCCGAGGTGAAAGCCAGCGATCGGCTGGTGGATTCGCCTGTGCTCGCGCTGAACGCGGACAAGTTCATGTCGCCGCACATGCGCCGCATGATGAAAGCGATGAATCGCGAGGGCGCCGACACCCCGCTCCGCGTGCAGCTCGAGATCAACCCGCGGCACGCCGTGATCAAGCGGCTGTTCGAAACCCACACCGCCCAGCCGGAGAAGGCGAAACTCGTGGCCGAGCAACTGCTGGATAACGCGCTGATTGGCGCCGGGCTGCTCGACGACGTAACGGCGATGGTGGCACGGTTGAACAAGCTGCTCGAATCCGTGTAACGGCGGTCCGCGCACCCGCCCATTGGCACCGGTGGTTGGCTGTCCACGACAATCCTTGAGAGCGGAAACGAGGTGTGAACAGGTCAGGTTTTTCATCGGATCGGCGACCTCCCAGGTCGCCGAACGGTTCGGGTCGATCGAGCGGTCTTCGGCGGTCTGGAGACCGCCGCTCCAGGAGAGATCACCCGATGTCCGCGCAGCGGACCTTAGTTAGCGGGGCGCCCATGGCTGTTCATGGTTTGAGGCTCCGCCTCACTGCACAACGCGGGTGACTCGCCGGGTTTTTTTCACTGGCGCGTTGGCACCCGCACGCGCTGAGGCCGCGATCGGCTCGAAGCAGCCGCGACTTTTCCATAGTCCGCGGGAACACAGACAGTTCCGCTCGGACAATCAACAGGTCTCGCCCCGCGCAACGAACTCATCGTGAAGCTTCCGTCCCCCCGTATAAGAGTTCTCCTGCTCCTTGCCGGCACGGGCACGATTGGGCTGTTTGCCGGCGTGGGTACGTACACCTTCTATTATGCGGAGGGGCTGTCGTATTTTTCAAACGACCCGCGCGCGTGCGTGAACTGTCACATCATGCGCGAGCAGTTCGACGGCTGGCTGAAGTCGCCCCACCACGCGGTGGCGACCTGCAACGATTGCCACACGCCGCCTGATTTCATCGGGAAATATCTGTCGAAGGCGGAGAACGGCTACTGGCATTCCAAAGGGTTCACGCTCCAGGATTTTCACGAGCCGATTATGATCCGGCCGAAGAACTCGGCCGTGCTGCAGCGGAACTGCGTACGGTGCCACCAGCAGTTCGTGTCCGAAATCAACACGCACGCCGGCGAGCCACAGAAGATGCTCGACTGCGTGAAGTGCCACGTGGACATCGGTCACGGGCCGATCTGACCGAGGACGGACGACGGACGACGGACGACAGACGGCAGACGGCAGACGACAGACGACAGACTTCAAGCCAAACAATTACTCCCAACCATCCTTCCAACCATCCTTGTCCCGTCCCAGCCCACGTTGACTATCCCGTCCTCCGCCGTCCGCCCCCGCCGTCTGTCCTCCGCCATCCGCCCACGTCCTCCGTCCTTATGAAATCACGAATCCACGATCGCCGCGGACTAGCACTCTGGGTCTATATAGCCGGCATCGCCGGCATCGCGATCGCGACGTTTGTCGTATTGCTGCTTTATCAAAACATCGTGGCTCGCAAGGCCGAGGCGACCCAGCACGTTTTCCGCGTCGTCGAGGTGAACGACCAGACGACCGACCCCACGCTCTGGGGAAAAAACTATCCGCGGCAGTACGACAGCTATCGCCGCACCGTGGATGTCGTGGAGACCAAGTACGGCGGCAGCGAGGCGTTTCAGCACCTGGATCGCGACCCGGTGTGGCGGCGGATTTTCGCGGGGTATGCGTTCGCCGTCGATTACCGCGAGGAACGCGGTCACGCGTATATGCTGAGCGACCAGCGCGAGACCGAACGCGTGCACAAATTCAAGCAGCCGGGTTCGTGCCTGCAGTGCCACGCCTCGGTGATTCCCGCGTATATCGATGCCGGGTTGAAAGCGGGCGCGCCCGCCGGGAAGGAAAATCGTGAAGCGCAGATTCAAAGGGGATTCGAGGTGATTTGCGCCCTGCCGTACACGGAGGCGGAAACCTGGGTGCAGCATCCCGTGTCGTGCATCGACTGCCACGACGCCGAAACGATGAACCTGCGGCTGTCGCGCCCCGCCTTCCTCAATGGCATTCGTGCGCTGGCCAAATCCGATTATCCCACCCCGCACCTGCCGAGCATCGAACGCTGGCGCAAGGAAGGGCGGCGGGGCGAGTATCAGCCGAATGCGGACGCGAACCGGCAGGAGATGCGCTCGCTCGTCTGCGCCCAATGCCACAACGAGTATTATTTCCGCGGAGAGGGAAAACTGGTGACGCATCCCTGGAACCAGGGTCTGCGCGTCGAGAACATCGAGGCGTATTACAACGAGCAGGGCTACAGCGATTGGAAGCACGCGGAAACCGGCGCGCACGTGCTCAAGGCCCAGCATCCCGAATTCGAGCTATGGAGCCAGGGCATCCACGCGCGCAGCGGTGTTTCCTGCGCCGACTGTCACATGCCCTATCAACGCGAAGGCGCCATCAAGGTGAGCAACCACCATGTGCGGTCGCCGCTGCTCAACCTCGCCGCGGCCTGCCAGTCGTGTCACCGGATTCCGGAGACAGAGATCAAGCTGCGGGTGGAGACCGTGCAGGATCGCAATCGTTTGCTGCT
>JBBRCR010000387.1:0-8361 GCA_038204695.1 Opitutales bacterium
GCGATGCGCGCGTCGTGTTCCACGACCACGCGATCTTCGATCACGGCGTGGGGACCAATGATGGCGCCGCGGGCGATCATCGCATGATGGCCGATCCAGCAGGGCGCGCGCAGCTGGACATTGGACGCGATTTGCGTGTGCAAACCGACCCAGACACCCGGCTCGATTTCGCGGACACCGATGCGGGCCGGCGTGAGGGCGCGCGGCAGCCACGCCTGCAACGCGCTGAACCAGCCGGCATAGCTTTCGAAGAGCGGATGCTCCGGCAGGCCGGGGAGATGGTCCATCAGCACGACGTCGTCGGAAAGCCACTCCTCCCGATCGCCGCCGCGGTAGAGTTCGCGCGCCTCGGGCACGCTGAGTTCGCGGTTCTTGGGCAGCAGATCGACGCGCATTCCCCAGCGCGTTCCATCGCCGACGAGGCTGCGCACCTGATCGGGACGATCGCTGGCGAGGATGGTCACGTGAAGGGCGCCGCGGGCGGCGAGCCATTCGAGCCAGTATTCGACCAGCGATTTGCCCAGCAGGGGAATGAGGGCGAGGGGCGTGTTCTCGGCGTACGGGGCCACTCCAGGCCGATCGGCGGGACAAATCAGCAAGGCTTTCATCAATACGCGCCGGTCCCTGAGAGGACCGCTGGAATGGTTTTGAGGAGAATCCTGATGTCCTGCCGCAGGCTGGAGCTCTCGATGTAACGGACGTCGAGCTGCACCTGGCCCGAGAAATCGATTTCGGCCCGGCCGCTGATCTGCCAGATGCAGGTGATGCCGGGTTTCACCGCGAGCCGCCGGCGATCGGACAGGGAGTAAAGGGCGACTTCCCGCGGCACGGGCGGGCGCGGCCCCACCAGCGACATGTCGTCGCGGAGGACGTTGAAAAACTGGGGCAGCTCATCGAACGAAAACTTGCGCAGCCATTTCCCGACCCGGGTGATTCGCGGGTCGTCCTTGATTTTGAAGGTCACGCCGTTCGCGTGCCGGTTGTGGACCATCAGGTCCTTCAGCTGCGCGTCTGCGTCGACCCGCATCGAACGGAACTTGTACATCCGGAATTCGCGGCCATGGCGGCCGACGCGGATCTGCGGGAACATGACCGGGCCGCGATCCTCCAGCTTGATGCAGACGCCGATCGCGAGCAGGAGCGGGCTGAGAATCAACAGCGCGCAGCCGCTGGCGATGAGGTCGAGCAGGCGTTTGATCGCGTGGGCGCTATTGATGGTCCAGGCCCACATCAGCCGCTTCCACCGCAGATACATTTGCAGGCGGCGGCGGCCCCACGGCGACTGCATCGTGGCGAAATGCTGCAACAACTCGGGTGAAACGGGGCGCTCAGTTGCAGTATTCATGGGTGGCGAGCAAGCCGACGACGTCGGTGCGAAATTTGTTTCGGACATTCCCGTCGGCGGCGCCGGCGGCTTCCAGAAGGCACCAGAGGCGATCGGCGAGACGCAGCAGTTCAGGTTCCTTGAAGGGTTGTTCGAGTATGACGTCGGCCCAGCGCTTCTGGGGCTCGACATAGCGATCATGCATCGGCTCGACCAGCGTGCGCAGCCGATGTTGCACCGAATCGGCCGTATAGCCGCGTTCCATCACATCGCGGAGCAGCCGGCGGCTGCGGCGCAGCTCGGCTGGCGTATCCAGAAATATCTTAAGGTCGAAGAGGCGTCGGACGAGCGGGGGCCGCAGCAGCCACAATCCGTCGACAAAGACGAGTGGCCGCGGCGTCCACCACTCACCGCCCGGCCGCCGCGAGTGCGTGGCGAAGTCGTAACGCGGCACATCCGCCGGCTCGCCGGCACCGCAGGCGCGCAGCACGCGCTCGGCCCACGGCCAGTCAATGGCGTGCGGCACGTCGAAATTGAGGCGCGCCCGGCGGGCGGGTGGCAGATGCGAGCGATCGCGATAAAAATCGTCGAGTTGCAGGTGCCCGGCTTTCTCTCCGAGGAGACGCGCGAGCCGCGAGACCAGCCAGCCTTTGCCGGAGGCACTGCCGCCGACCACCGCGATCAGTTGGACGTGGTGCGCGTTGTTCATACGCAGACGGGAGAGGAAACCATCGGATGGGCGAGACGGCTGAAGAGGCGTTCCAGCCCATCGATGTACACGGCAAAACCGAAACGCTCGCCGACCCATTGACGGGCGTTTTCGCCCAGCTGGCGTGCATGCGCCTTGTCCCGCAGGAGCAGTTCCACCGCGCCGGCGTATCGCGGCCGGTCCAGCCACGGCACGAGAAATCCGTTCCAGCCGTCGATGAGCCACTCGCGAATGCCGCCCGCATCGAAGGCGACCACCGGCAGTCCGCACCGCATCGCTTCCAGCCCCACGGCACCGAACGGTTCCGGCCAGAGAGAGCTCATCACGGCCACGCTCGCGTCCCGGTAATAGGTGGCCACGGCCGCCTGCGGCACAAACCCGACAAATTTCACGCGCTCAGCGAGCCCGAGCTTGCGGGCGAGCTTTTCACAGTACGCCCGATGATTGCCGTCGCCCAGGATGACGCACTCGAACGAACTCTGCACGAGGGCCAGAGCCTCGAGCAGCACATCGACGCCTTTGCCGCGGATGATCTGTCCGGCATACACGATGCGGTTCCTCGCGTCGAAGGAGCAGTGAAAATCGGTTTCCGCCGGGCGCGGCACCGGCGCATGGAGTTCGATCTGCGTGGCGTCGAAGTCGTTTCGGATGAGCTCCTGCTTCATGTACTCGGTCGCGACGATGAGCCGTTGAAACCGGCGATTGACCATGAGTTCACGCTGCTTGTCCCCGTAGCTCACCCAGCTCACGGGCCAGCCGGCGCCGGATTTCCGCGCCAGCGTGCCGCCGCAGGGGAAAATGCAGAAGGGGGAAAGTCCGCGCGTGCAGATTTGGCGGGTGAGCGGGTTGTATTTGTAACCGCGCAGGCAGTACAAGTCGTGGTCGTGAACCATCCGGGCCACCGGTACGCCGCTCGACGCCAGTGCCTCCAACACGTCGAGGTTGGAATGCTTGTGCAGGAAAATCACATCCGGCTTGAACGCCGTGACGGCCTCCCGAACGGTCGCGACGGTCTCGCCCGGCCGCAGCCGCCGGCGCTCGGCAAACGTTTCGCTCCACCGCGACTCCTCGTTGCCGGTCGGCGCGCCATGCAGAAGCCCCAACGTGCAACCGCGCCGCTTCAACTCCGCGGCTGTGACCAGCACGTTGGCTTCCGCGCCCCCAAGGGCGCCAAATCTTTCATGGACGAACAGCAAGCGCATTGAAATGAAGGGAAGGCGTCATGCTTCCCCCGATGCACGAAGCCTATCGTGGCGCCGGTAAGCGCGGCAGTGGGTGAAGACCCAAAAGGTACTCGGGTGAGGCCCTAAGTTTGAGTGCTCCCGCTTGGCGCGTCCCGATGCCGGATTCCGCCCTGCATCGAGCGAGCGCATGGATGTGAATACCGGCCCGGGCAGTTCACCGTCGCGTGCGAAGGAGCGAAGTTCCCCCGGTTTCTCTCGCGAGCGAAGCCGCGGGTGCCGTACCGCCGCGGACATGCGGGCGAGGGAAAAGTTTTCGAAAGCCGCGCCTTTTTCCCGCGATCCTTCGCGGAGTCTCCCGTGTCGTCAGCGGCACGCCCCGGATGGGCTCACCGTATTTGTTTTGCACGCTGATTCCTCAGGACAACACGCCCATGGCGATCGCCGGGACCGTCGTCGCCGCTCATGGGGTGAATCCCTACTTCGGGGGTCGCTGGCGGCCCTATTCTACCTGGCGGCGCAACCAGTTATGATGAGAGCGGTCCCGAGAGCATGATATCCGCGAGTCCACTCCCACATCCCAACCGATCGATGAAGAAACGGCCTGAATTCAAGATTCAGAACATCACTCATCCGTCGGCTCCATTAGCAGATTACAATGATCCGCTGTTGCGCGAACTCGTGGCGCATCTGCGGCAGAATCGAACGCAACTGCGCGAAGAATGGGCGCGGCGCATCACGGACGCGCAGTTGTTGACCGCGATGACGAAGGAGGAAGTCTTTTCCGAAGCGACCTCGGTGTACGACAATTACGTCGAGGTGCTCGAGACGGGCAGCGTCGAGGCCCTGCAAGCCTATGCGCGCAATCTCTCCGAACGAATCATCCCGCGTGGGGTGGAAACACACGAGGTGGTGGGCATTGTCCTGCTCCTGCGTGACGTGCTGGCGCGTTCGCTCTTCCAGAAATATCAGGGCGAGCCGGAGCTGTTGAATCGCGTGCTGGACGCGTACGAGCCCGCGGCCAACCGGATCGCGAACACCGTCGCCGTGAGCTTCGTGCAGGAGCGCGAGCGCGTGATCCGGCAGCAGGAGGAGGCGATTCGGGAGTTTTCGACGCCCGTGCTGCAGGTGCGTGAACGACTGCTCATTCTGCCGATCATTGGGGTGCTTGACGCCCAGCGCGCACGGCAGCTGACGGAGCAGCTGTTGAACGGCATCCGGGCGAATCGCGCCAAGGTTGTGGTGGTCGATATCACCGGTGTGCCGACGATCGATCACCTCGTGGCCAACCACCTGGTGAAAACCGTGGAAGCTTCGCGGCTGATGGGCGCCAGCGTGATCATCACCGGGCTGTCCGCGGAAATCGCGCAGACGCTCGTCACGATCGGCGTCGACCTGAGCAAGATGAACGCGGTGGGCGACCTGCAGGGCGGCATCGAGCAGGCGGAACTATTTCTTGGATACAAGGTGATCAACACCGCTGAACCCGCGGCCGGCGGCACGGCGCGGGAAGGCTGACGCTGATGCAGGTTCCAATTCTCAAACAGGGCGGCTATTTGATCGCGAGCATCCAGTCGGTGCTTTCCGACGCCGATCTGGTGCAGTTGCGCGACAACCTCGGGGAGCGGGTGGGGACCTACCGCTCACGCGGGGTGATTATCGATGTGACGGTGTTGGACGTCATTGATTCGTTCGCGACGAGAACACTGCGGGGGATCGCGCACATGCTGAAGTTGCGGGGAGCGGATACGGTCATCGTCGGCATCCAGCCGGATGTTGCGTTCGCCATGGTACAACTGGGTCTGACCCTCGAGGGTGTTGGGACGGCGTTGGATTTGGAGGAAGGTCTGGCCTATTTGGACGGGAAAACGAAGCGCGCACCGGTCAATGGAAACTGAAACGCAAACTGAAATCCGCTCGGCGGTGGATATTGTGACGGCGCGCCAGCGTGGCCGGTCCCTTGCGCTCGAGCTGGGTTTCAATGGTGCCGATGTCACCTTGATCGCCGCGGCGATTTCCGAAGTCGCGCGGAACATTGTCGACCACGCCAAGAAAGGCGAAATCGTGATGTCCAGCGTGAACAACTCGCCCAACGGCGGGCGCCGCGGGATTCAGATTATTGCGCGCGACGAAGGTCCGGGAATCCGCGACGTGGCGCAGGCGATGCAATACGGCTACTCGACGCGCAAAGGTTTGGGCGTGGGTTTGCCCGGCGCGAAGTGGCTGATGGACGAGTTCGAAATCGCGTCGGAAATCGGCCGCGGAACAACCGTGACGATGAAGAAATGGAAACGATAACCACCTTGCGGTCCGCGCCCCTGCTGTCCCCATGATCACCGCCGTCGCCCAGCGCACCTCGTGCCTCGAGTGGAGTGTCGCTTCGCGCGCGTTGCCGGGGCAGCCGAATTCCGGGGATCTGCATCTGGTGACGCCCTGGAACGGCGGCGTGCTCCTGGCGGTGGCCGATGGGTTGGGTCACGGCGACGACGCCGCGACGGCGGCGCGGATGGCCATGAAGGTGCTGAGCGAGCATGCCGGCGAATCGGTCATCACGCTGGTGCAGCATTGCCATCGTGCGCTGCAATCCACTCGCGGCGTGGCGCTGACCGTGATGGCCATCGAGCCCGCGGAAGCCCGGGTGGTCGCGCTGGGCATTGGCAACGTGGAGGCGATGATGTTCCGCGCGAATCCGCGAGCGGAGCCGCGCCGGCAGAGCGTGCTGTTGCGCGGCGGCGTCGTGGGGTACCAGCTGCCCGCCCTGCATGCGAGTGTCTGGCCCCTCGGCGCGAACGACGTGTTCGTGTTCGTGACCGACGGGCTGCGGGATGATTTTGGTGACGGCTTCAATCCCGCGGAGCCCATGCCCCAGGTGGTGGAGCGGATCATGGCACAGAAATTCCGCGGCACGGACGACGGGCTCGTCCTTGCCGCCAAATACCTCGGCCAGTCGTGAAAGCGAAAAAGTGGAGCGCGCTGGTCGCGAAATATCAAACCACGCTCGCCGCGTACGTCGCCCGGGCGGACGAGCAGTATTTGGAACGTGCATACGAGTTGGGCCGCCAGGCGTTGAATCTCGGCCTGGGCGTGATGGATCTGGCGCGGCTGCATCAGGAGGCGGTGATGAAGCTGGCGGCGACGCAGCCGGGCACGGCCTCGGGCCCGAAATGGATGAAGTCGCTGGATGGCTTCCTGATGGAGGCACTGTCCGCGTTTGAGGTGGCGCATCGCGGCTTCCGTGACGCGTGCGATCGTTTGAAGGGGCTGAACGACATGCTGGAAGAGCGCAACCGCGACCTGGCGGCGAGCAATCGCCAGCTGGCGCAGGAGATCGAGCAGCGGAAGAACGTGCAGGATTCGCTGGCGGAGTCGGAGCTCAAGTTCCGTTCGGTCGTCGAGTCGGCGCAGGATGGCATCATCACCATCGACGAGCGCGGCCGGCTGGTGGCGATGAACCGCAGCGCCGAGCAGATGTTTGGCTATCGTCGCGAGCAGTTGATGGGCAAACCGGTTCAGCGGCTGATTCCGCGGCCGTTGCGCGCCGCGGCGGAGCTCACGCTAAAATGTCTCACCGCGGGTGGGGAACAACAGTTGCTCGAGCACCCGGTCGAATCATTTGGGCTGCGGCGTGATGGCGTTGAGTTCTCGATCGAGGTGACCCTTGCGACCTGGCGGACGCGCGCGGGGCTGTTCTTCACCGGCGTGGTGCGTGACATCCGGCAGCGGAAACAGGCCGAGATGGAACTGCGCGAGAGCCGCGAGCACTACATCAAACTCTTTGAACAGGCGCGCACGATGGAAGGAAATCTTCGGTTGCTCTCGAACAAGGTCCTCACCGCACAGGAAGAGGAAAGAAAGCACATCAGCCGCGAGCTGCATGACGAAATCGGCCAGGCGCTCACGGCGGCGAACGTGAGCATTGCCCTGCTCCGGCAGCATGCGGCCGAGAACACGGCGTTTCGCAAGAAGGTCGACCGCGCCCAGCGGCTGCTCGAGCACAGCATGGACATGGTGCACCGCTTCGCGCGCGAACTGCGGCCGTCGATGCTGGATCACCTCGGACCGTATGCCGCGCTCCAGAATTATCTGAAGCTGTTTTCCGAGCGCACCGGGATCAAGACCGAGATGGAAAGCACGGCCAGCCTGAACACACTCGATCAGCAGCAGGGCACCGTTCTCTACCGCGTCGCCCAGGAGAGCCTGACCAACGTGTTCAAACACGCTCGCGCCACGAAAGTGAAGATTCGGCTGCGCCAGCTGCCCCGCGGCCTGTGCATGGAGATTATCGACAACGGCCGGGCTTTCGAGGCGGCGAAGCAGCTCAACGGCGCCGGCGGTCAGCGACTCGGGCTGCTGGGCATGCAGGAGCGCGTGCGGCTGGTGAATGGCGAATTCGCGATCGAGTCGGTGCCGAACCGTGGGACGACGGTGCGAGTCAATCTTCCGCTGCCTGCGGCGTCCGCCGGTCCAGACCTTCCCGGCGCCGGCCACGGCGAGCCTGTCCCGGCAATTTCCGCCGAGACTCCCTCTTCAGCGTCGAACTAGGAACCAACAACCGCCAACCCCCAAATTCTTTTCTCATGAACAAAATAAAGGTACTTCTGGCAGACGATCACACCGTCGTGCGGCAGGGATTGCGCTCCCTCCTCGCGGTCGAACCGGACATCGAAGTCGTCGGTGAGGCGGAGAACGGGCGTCAGGCCGTGCAAATGGCGAAGACGCTCACGCCCGACGTCGTGATCATGGACATCGCCATGCCGCAGCTCAATGGGCTCGAGGCGACCCGCCAGATCATCAAGGAAGGTATTCCGACGAAGGTGCTCGTCCTCTCCTCATACAGTGATGACGAATACGTGCACCAGCTCACCGAGGCCGGTGCGGCCGGGTACCTGATCAAACAGACCGCCGCCAATGATCTGATCAAGGCGATCCGGGAGGCGTACAAGGGCAACGCGTTCTTCAGTCCGTCGATTTCGAAGCGGCTGCTCGATTATTATCGCGAAGCGTACCTCAAGGGAAAGCCGATCAAGAAGCACGGCGAACAGCTGACCTCCCGGGAACTCGAGGTGCTGCAATTGGTGGCCGAGGGCAAGGTGAACAAGCAAATCGCGGCCGACCTGTGCATCAGCATCAAGACGGTGGAAAAGCAC
>JBBRCR010000388.1:0-8296 GCA_038204695.1 Opitutales bacterium
TGGCCTCCAACCCCCGTCGCCGCGGGCGCCACATCATGATAGCCGGCGTTTTGTCTTCAGCCCGCGCTCACGAGCCACGCACAGCAAGCGCGTTCAACCCGCACGGGAAAGAGTTGTGTAGAAAGTTTTGGCGGGACGCCCATGCCACGCCGAGAACGGCACGCACAACGAAACGAAGTGGCTCGACGTGGCACGGGCGTCCCGCCCGTGGGTTTGGAGTGGCATGGGCGTCTCGCCCATGTTTGTCGTGGGTATGCCAGTATGGCGTCCCACCCAAGCTCGCCACGCCTTAAATCCGAGGCAAAGCGCGGCCGGCTGCCCCACCGTGCTCCCACTGCCCCACCAATCTCACTCCACCTTCCTGCCAGCCTTCTTCTTGTTCTTCTTCCCGCCAGCGGCCGGCCCTGTAGCCGCAGCGGCGGCGGTTCGGACCTGCGGCAGTGCCTCCGGCTGCGCAGACAGAATCGCGCGCAGCTTCTTCACCACCTCCGGCTGCGAACTCGCGAGATTCTCCGTTTCGGCCGGATCCGCGACATAGTCGTACAGCTCGAGGTCAGCCGTGTCCGCAGGCGCGCCGGGTTTTTTCCACTCGACTAGTCGGTAGCGCTCCGTGCGGACCGCGCGGCCAATGATCGGACCATCGTCCGGCCGACTGCGTGGATACGCGTGAAACACCGCGGGCTTGGTCGGTGCCGTCGGATTGCGTAGCGTCGCCACGAAACTGCGGCCATCGAGCTTCCGCGGGCTCGTGGACGCCGGTAATCCCGCGAGTTCAGCGAGCGTGGGATAAATGTCCACCGTCTCGACCAGCGCCTTCGTGCGTGTGCCCGGTTTCGTCACTCCAGGGGCGCGAATCACGAGAGGAATACGCGCGGCCTCCTCGTAATTCGTGTGTTTGCACCATTGTCCATGGTCACCGAGGTGCCAGCCATGATCACCCCAGAGAACGACGATCGTCTTCTCGGCCAGTGCAAGCCGATCAAGTTCGTCGAGCACGCGACCGAGTTGCGCGTCCATGTAGCTCACCGCCGCGTGATAACCATGGATCAACTCGCGTTGCAGATCGGGCGTGAGCGGCCCCGTTGGCGGAATGTCGGAATAGGCCCGCAATTCGCCCCACGTCGTCGGCGCATACGACGGTGCTCCCTTTGGCGCCGTGGTGATGGCCGGTAGCTTGAACGCCGCGCGTGAATAGAGATCCCAGTATTTCTTCGGCGCACAGAAGGGCAGGTGTGGTTTTAGAAAACCGACTCCGATGAAAAACGGCTGCGACGAATTTGCCTTTGCGGCGCGCAATCGCACCACTGCTTCCGTCGCGATTTTCCCGTCCGCATAGGCGTCGTCCGCCACATTGGCGTTTTCCACCGCCGCACCTTTTGCCGCGCTTGCCTTCGGCCCTGCTTTCCCCGCGTTGCCGCCGGCCGGTGTCACGTAGTTTCCCGTGCTGGGCCGCCAGTGCGGCACGCTCCAGGACACCTTGTCCTCGTGGTTGCCATGGCCCGTGTGCATGATCTTGCCCAGCGCTTCCGTTTTCCAGCCATGCTGCTGAAAATATTGCGCGACCGTCACGGCGTCAGGCGCGGCCACGCGGAAGTTCGTGGGCAAGTCGTAAATGCCCAGCGTGGTCGAGCGCAGGCCGGTCATGAGCGCGTTCCGGGACGGCGAACACACCGCCTGGTTGCAATACGCGCCCTCCAAAACCATGCCGCGCGACGCGAGTCGGTCGATATTGGGCGTCTTGATCATCGTGTTGCCGTAGCAACCGAGCAACGGCTTCAGGTCGTCGACGCAGATGAGCAGGACGTTCGGCCGCGCGGCACCCGCCGCGTGTAAGGTGAACGAGTGGCAGCACGCGAGGGCGATCAGCGCGAGAGAGCCAGTGAAGAAACCGCGGCTCGTGCGGTTGCGGCGGAGGAACGCGTGCGTTCGAGTTGGAAACGTGGTCATTTGGCTTTGGTGCGTTTGCGTGATTTTGCGGCGGGAGCGTTGTCTTTAGCGGCGGCGCCCTCGAGCTGTGCTGGCAAGGGTAAATAATCGAAATCCATGATCATTTTGTCGATCAAAGCTTCCCTCAGCTCGCGCTCGACCGCCGCCACCGCCGGCTGGCCGGACAGGTTGGTCAGCTCCGATGGATCACGTTCCAAATCGTAGAGCTCGTAGACGGCTCTGGGCGTGGTGAAATACGCGCCGCGCAACTCGGGCGCCAATGTTCCCTTCGCGTTGGCGGCGATCATTTCCTTCCAGGCGGCGCCACCCGCCGAATCCACCGGCGCGTACGGAATCCAGGGCGTGCAGTTGTAGATGAATTTGTAGCGATCGCTGCGTACGCACCGCGACAGATCGAAACTGCTGTTGGACATGTTGACGGTCACAGGGGTCGAGCCGTGCGGCCCGCGCTCGCCGAAGATGTATTTGCGGGGCGTATACGCATCGCCGCGGAGCAGCGGAAGAAAGTTCACGCCGCTCATGCGCGCGGGAGCTTTGACCCCCGCCGCGGCAAGCAGCGTGGGGCCGAGATCCTCGCCGCTTAGCAGCGTGCGCGATTCCGTGCCGGCGCGGACCACACCCGGCCATCGGACGACGAACGGAACATTGAGACCAGGATCGTGCAGCGCGCCCTTGCCGTGGGGAAAGGCCATGCCGTTGTCGCCGGCAAATACGATCAGCGTGTTCTCCGCGAAGCCGCGCTGGGCCAGGACGTCGAGCACGTCCTTCACCTGGCGGTCGAGCCGATTGACTTCGCCGCAGTAGGCGGCGAGTTGCTTTCGCATCTCGAGCGTATCCGGCCAGTGCGCGGGCAGTTTTAACGAGGCTGGAGCGGGCTCGTCACTCGTCGCGTTCCACGCGTGATGCGGATCACTGAAGTTGACCCACAGGAAGAACGGCTTGTTCGCGGGCTTCCGTTTGAGAAAATCCGCCACCCGTGCGGGCACGTCCGCCGGCGGATTCGTCTCCACCACGTCGAGCCGTTCGCGAAAGGTCTTGAGGTTGCGGGCCTCGATCCGTTCGGCGACGTCCCGCCGGCGATCGGAACCCGGACCGTCGAGATGGAAACTGCGACCGCACACACCGGTAAAGTAGCCGGCTTCGCTGCGCAGGAGTTCGGGAAATACGATCTCGTCGCGCGCGAGCGGCGAGGAGAATCGTGTGATGCGTGCGGCGACGGGCGAACGCCCGGTCATGTACGCGGCGCGGGATGGCACGCATTGCGGGGCCGAGGTGAAGAACCGGTGGAATTTCATCCCGCCCGCCGCGAGTTGATCGATGGCCGGCGTGCGGACGTTTCCGTCGCCGTAGCAACTCAGGAACGGATAACTGTGATCATCGCTGAGGAGAAACAGGATGTTCGGTTTGGCGGGGGTGGCCGCGGGCGAGCCCGCCGCGAGGGCGAGGAACGGGAGAAGAAAACGTGGCAGTCTCATGCGGAGCGATGCAGGCGTGGGCAATCAGTGAACACGCCGCAAGCGCATCAAGCCGGACTGCAAACCGGAGCGCAACGTCCGGTTTAGCTGCGGCGCGCGAACGGCCCGCCATTCTCTATTTATCATACAAAAGCATCAACAGGAGGCCGCGCGTGATAACCCTGAATGGGAGCGACACACCCCCGTTGGGATTTTCTCAAGAGAACATGGGCGAGACGCCCATGCCTTTATACACATCGTCAACCACGGGCGGACGCCCGTGGGACCAAGAACATGGGCGGGACGCCCATGCCACGCCGGACACGGCCCGCGCACCGAATTGTATCAGACACCGGCCTCCCGCCCGACGGTTCGGGGTGGCACGGGCGTCCCTCCGCGTCCCGCCCGTGGGGTGAGCTATCATGGGCGTCTCGCCCAGGTTTTCGTAGCGCCCTTCGCGACGTTGTGAAACACGCCCGCTCGTCCCGACTCACATCCCCGGAAAACCGCCCTTGCCGCGCATCGCTTCGAACTCCCGCATCATCTTCTTCCCGCCACCACCCTTCATCATCTTCATCATACGAACAGGCCTTTTTACGGATGTTCAGGGAATTGACCACCGATGTCTTTTCAGAGGTAAAATCGGCCCACCGGTGTTCATGGACGTCATCCACGCCGCTGGAAAAAGGCCAAAGCGAGTATAACGGGGCGAGTATAATTTCAGGGCTGACCAAACGCGGAAAACCAACGGCCCGAGTATCGGGGTAGACGACAAACGGCTGGGTAAGAAAGTCAATGTCGGGCCTGAAAAATTCACCCCGCGGAGCGGGGCAGGGGGATATGGGTCACCGTGGTCAACCGATTCTCGACCCGCCGTTCAGATCGTCTTGGCACTGCCGTTGAACTGCCGCTCAAAATCTCCGACGACGCGCACGATGTCGTCGAAAGTCGGCGTAGGGCCGAAAAACATCGGCCGAGTCATCGCTTGGTAGACGTCCCGCCAATGCGCGATCTGATCGATCGGCGGGACGAGCCGAAAGGTGCCGGGCTTGTGCGTCGAGTAGTTCACCCAAGCGTAACGGAAGAAGATTTCGCGGTGCTCGGCGACGCGTTGGAACAGCGCCGTGTCATCGAGTGCGCGCAGCCCGATGCCGGCCTCCAGGACGCATCAAAGATCGTAATAATGGCGGGGCATGCGGGGCTTTTGGCACTTTGTCGTCCGGTCGGAAGGTCTCCTCGTGGAGCAGGCAGGCCTTTTCCCAGAACGTGCGCTCAGCTGCGAGGACGCGGGCAGAGAATGTGGCGGGTCGAGGCGCCGGGAATGACGCGATCACGTAGGGCAGGATCCGCGTCGCGACTCGTGCGGCCAATCTTCCGAACGGGCGCCAACTGGATCCGCCTATCGGGCGAATCCCGAAAGAGCGCGCAAATTGCTCACCGAACCAACATCTCTCATTAGCGGATTGCTGCGCACGCGTCTCGAACGTGACCGCGCAGCCAGCGATGACCAGGATCGGAATCAAGCCGCGGATGCCATAGCATCGAAACCGTGAAATCTGGCACCGAAACCGGAACACGGAAACTATGCATGCCGGCACGCAGATTGCCGGTGTGAGATTCGGGAACAGTCGCGACTAGGTCGGACGTCCGGGCGAGCGCCAACGCAGTCGAAAAGCCCGCGACGAGTGAGACGACAATCATCCGCTTTAGTTCGAGTTGCGCCAACGCTCCATCAATCGGGTCATTGTTGGGGTCGCGTGAAACGCCAATATGGCGCCCCGCCGCATAGCGGGTGGGCGTGATCTTGCCTTTGCTCAGCGGGTGCCCTTTCCGCACGACGCCGACGTAGCGATCTCGGAAGAGGGCTTGGGTCCGCAACTCAGGACTGGTTGTCAGCTCTAGCACGCCGGTTTCGAGATCGACGATCCCTTCCCGCAGTAGCGCACTTTCCTTATTGGGCTTTTGCACGAAGCGTAGTTGCACCCCCGGAGCTTCGGCGCCCACTCGAGCGATGAGGTTGGGTCCGAAGTTTTCCACAAAGTCTTCGCTGGTCCGTAACGTGAATGTTCGAACGATTTGTTGAGGGTCCAGTTTTCCGACGGGACGCAAGACCGCTTCGCCATCCTGCACGAGGTGACCGACACGCTCGCGCAATTCGAGGGCACGAGGCGTGGGCACGAGACCGCGGCCAGCTCTGACCAAGAGCGGGTCGCCCGTCGCATCGCGCAACCGCGCGAGGGCGCGACTCATGGCCGAAGGACTGAGCCGCAAGCGTTGAGCCGCGCGTGCGACGCTACCCTCGGCGAGCAGCACATCCAAAGTAACCAGCAAGTTGAGGTCTGGTCTCGTCATGCCGTTGGCGCTGATCGGCCGTGATATGGCGTCTCGTGCACGAATACAGTGCATATGGGGCGTCTTCCGCCATGTCAATCGCTGGGCTACACTGCCGTGCATGAAGACGACCGTTGTAGTACGAGATGTGGGGCCAGCCGATAAGGTTGAACCGGCACGGTCGGTGCGGTGGACACTCACCGGCCTTTCCCTGTCGATGTTGCTGTCTTCGCTCGGCACCAGTATTGCCAACGTCGGTTTACCAACCTTGGCGCAGGCATTTGCCGCCAGCTTCCAGGAAGTCCAATGGGTCGTTCTGGCCTACTTGTTGGCCGTCACTTCTTTGATCGTCAGCGTCGGCCGGCTGGGCGATATCATCGGTCGCCGCCGGCTGCTGCTCGCGGGGATCTTTCTGTTTACATTCGCTTCCGTCCTATCCGGTTTCGCGCCCACGCTCTGGCTGCTCGTTGCCGCGCGCGCGGCGCAGGGAGTTGGTGCCGCCGCGATGATGGCACTGACGATGGCCTTCGTCGGTGAAACGGTCCCTAAGACGCAAACCGGCCGCGCCATGGGACTGCTTGGAACCATGTCCGCGGTTGGGACGGCGCTTGGCCCATCACTCGGGGGCGTCTTGATCGCCGCGTTTGGATGGCGGGCGATCTTCCTCATCAATCTCCCCTTGGGCATCACAACCTTTGTTCTGGCCCACCAATTTTTGCCAGCGGACCGCCGAGACTCGCAAAAGGCTCGAGCCGGTTTCGACGGAATGGGTACGCTGCTGTTGGCATTGGCGCTCGCGACCTACGCACTCGCCATGACGATTGGGCGTGGCCACTTCGGTTCATTCAACCTGGCTCTATTCGCTTTCGCAGCCGTTTCGTCGGGTCTCTTTGTGTTCGCCGAGTCGAGGGTAGCGGCTCCATTGATCCGGTTGGCGTTGCTTCGGGACCGTGTCTTGCGGGTCGGCTTGCTGACGAGCGGGCTCGTTTCGACGGTGATGATGGCCACGCTGGTCGTCGGACCGTTCTATCTTTCCCTGGGACTCGGCCTCAAGTCGGCCGCGGTCGGACTTGTCCTGTCGATGGGACCACTCGTCGCCGCACTCATGGGGGTGCCGGCCGGGCGGATGGCTGACCGGCTGGGCGCTCACCGCGTCACCGTGATTGGACTCCTGGGAATCGCGAGTGGCGCGATCATTCTGGCCCTGCTGCCAGCGCCCCTCGGTATCTTCGGCTATCTCGGGCCAATCGTGACCATCACCGTTAGCTACGCTCTATTTCAGACGGCCAATAACACCGCCGTGATGCGGGATGTCCCCGCGGACCAGCGCGGAACTGTTTCCGGCGTGCTAAATTTGTCTCGTAATCTCGGCCTGATCACCGGCGCATCGGTGATGGGAGCGGTATTCGCATTCGCGTCGAGGGCCTCCGACATTAACATTGCAGACCCCGCCGCCGTGGCGACCGGTATGCGGTTCACATTCGGCGTGGCGGCGACTCTGATACTAGTTGCGCTCTTCGTCGCCATAAGCAGCCGCGCAGGTAAACCACAGCCATTGTCTCAAGGAGCGCTTTCGACATGAGTCGCGGTGGGAAGCGCGGGCGATCACCCACTCGGCGACGACGGCGTTAATGGTCCAGCCCGGCCGCCGTGGAAAGGGTCCGAGCCAAGTGTGGATCGGCGGATTCAATTAATGAGTGCAGATTCGCCGGCAGAATCGGGGCAACCTGTGATTCTCTGCCTGCATGGCGGCCCGGGTGGAACCTATTCGCATTGTTACTGGCTGCACGCATCCCGCCCCGGTTACAGAGCGGTGATCAGCGCGGAAAGGATCGTACATTACCGGCCGCTGGACTACCAAGAAGTCATCGTCGTCTCGCGCGCGTGAGGTAGTGAACGCCGGCGGGCTGAGCGGCTGACATGGCGTTTCATGCACGTATAACATGCAATTAGGGCGTCTTCCGCCATCTCCCAACTCGGGATAATATGGCGCCATGTCACTCAGACACCCCAGAGAACAAAAACGAAATTCCGAGCGCGAAGTCGGGCGGGTCCCGGACCATGGCACTTACCCTCACGAAGGCCACTGCGCTGGTCGCACTTCTCGCTAGGACGCAAATCGCGCAAGCGGATGAAAATGAAGTGGCGTTCCCCAATAGTCCTTATCCCCGACATGCCCGTGGGGTCTAAAAATTCGAATCATGCTGCGGAATTGCCTGCAGAAGGGTGGGGGAGCAGAGGAGAGAGATAAAATCACCATTGCCGACGCATTTGCTGATGGGAATTGTTGCTGGCTGGCTAAATCGGCAGCAGCAGGCGGTGATCGAGTATCTCAAGACTGAAAATGAGATTCTCAAATCGCAGTTCCATGGCCGCAGGCCGCGACTGACCGACGACGAACGTCGGCATTTGGCGGCGAAAAGGGAAGGCACTCGGCCGGAAGGTGCTGAGCGAAATTGCGTGCATCGTGACACCGAAAACGATCCTGGCGTGGCACCGTCGGTTGGTGGCGCTCAAATGGACCTTTCCGCGCCGCGGGGTGGGCCGACCGCCGATCGCGAACG
>JBBRCR010000389.1:0-8296 GCA_038204695.1 Opitutales bacterium
GCATGATGTCCTCCTGGCCGTTGCCCCAGCGCTTGCGGACGTCCTTGAGAGTTACATACGCCGGCATTTTCGCCGCGAGGGCGCGCACGCCGGCCTGCACACGTTCCATGTCGCCGAGGAGATTCCGGTCCACCTCGAACAAGGCCAGCAATGCATCGATTCGCATCCAGTACGTTGCCGAGTTGTAGAAAGTGAGTTTGAACTCGTCCTCCTCGCGCGCGAGCGCCAGTCCCTCCACCAGCCGCAATTGTCCGCCCACGCGGGCGAGTCCGCCCCCGCGATCTTCGATCCGGCGTCGTATCACCTCCACGCTCATTGTGCCGCCGTCGAGAATGTGGCGCCCGAGCGCCGCGGGATCCAGGTTCGCACCCAGCGTGTCGATGTTGTGCAGCAACAAATGCTCCAGCTGGGGCTGCGCCTGCAGCATCTCGCGCAGCGTGCCGTTGAGCAGCAAATTGGCGACCTCGTACCAGTGACCCACCGGGTGGAGACACTGCTGCGCCGTGTTGTCCGTGTAATCGTTCGCCTCGCCCGTCGCCACCGCCCATTCGATGAGCGCTTTGTGCAGGCTCTGCCGCATTTTCTCCTTCTGCGGGTCCAGCTGCTGGTGCGGCATCTCCTCCCATGCGAAACGGAGGTCCCGCGCCATCGGCACGAGCCGCAAGCCAATCGAACGTCCGCGCGAAAGCATGACCGGCCCGGGATAACAAAACGATTTCGCGTCCTGCAGGGCCTGCGCCATCGGCGCGTGCGTGAGATAACTCGTGGTAAATACGTGCGTCACCGGGGCGCCAAACGCCTGCGTGCTCGCGCGGCTCTTGGCCAGGTGCGTTTCGACGAAACTCCGATGGCGTCCGCCGAGCCGCGCGAACGGGTGCAGCGCCTTGACTGTCCCCGCCCCTTGCGTCCAGCGACTGCCGGCGCCGGCCGCGAGCGTCACCACGGCGGCGCGACCTTCGCGCAACGCCGCCGCCCCCACTGACTCCGCTTCCGCGTCGCCCGTGTACAGCGGCCGGACATCACCGCTGCGCACGTCCTCCACCTGCGTGGTGGAGGGGAGCCGGTTTTGCGCGAGCCCAATTCGGCCGGCACGCAGATCGGCGCGCACGCGCTCATGCTGCAGGGGATCGAATCCGTTGGCCGCCAGCATATCCGGCAGCGATCCCGCCCGGCCGGATTTCTCCGCGGACGGCGGCAGAATCCGATGCATGAGCGGACCCACCAGCAGACGTTCACCCGACGTGAAAAGGTGCAGCTCGCTGAAACGATCCATCTCGGTTCGCCGCGCCGGCGGCAGGGCCCGCGGATCCTGCCGCAACCAGCGCGGCAGCATGAACAGGTAATACTCGGGCGAGAAGAGGGCCGCCCCGCCGGACTGCAGGGTCGCGTACGAGCCGCGTTCATTGATTTCAAAATCGTACACCACCGGATCCATCGCGAAAGGCAGCGCGTGCTCGAGGGCCGCCTTGGTCCGGCGCATGATATCCAGAATCTGGCGACGGGACTCCGACCGCGACTCCGGCGCCACGAAGAATCCCATGCCGCCGCCCGACATGCCGCCCAGCATGATGAAGCCCCGGAAGTTCGCGCCCAGGGTCGCTCTGATTTCGGTGATCAGCCGCTCCGTGTAGGCGTTGCCCGCCCAGGGAATGATGGTCTGGAGCGGGCCGAAGAAGTTGCGCGTGGTCAACCGCGCCACCTCGGCGATGTCGCCGGCCCGCAACGCCGCCACGATGCCGTGCAGAATTTCCTGCGCCTCCTGGCGCGCCGCCCATTCCCGCTCGAGTTTCAGCAGGTATTTCTCCGTGACCATCTCGAGGATCGGCCCGACGTTCTGGCTCATGCCGCCATGCACGAGGATCAGCGACTCCTGCAAATCGCGCCGCGTCGCCGGGGAGATTTCGCCTGTACCCAACAACCTGTGACGCGGCAGCAGCCGCCCGCGACTGGTGCCGTATTCGGCATCACCGGCGATCGCCAGCTCGCCCTCGATCAGCTTGATGCCAGGCCAGATTCCGCCGCTGTCCTGCCAGCCCCCGCCCGAACCACCCAGCCACTCGCCCAGGATGGCCCGGCTCGCAATGGTACGCCGTTCGTCCTCGGAGAGTGGACCGGTGAGTTGCGCGGTCTGGCCGGTGGCGCGCATCACGAGCGCAATCAGGCAGCCCAGTAAGTTGGTGGATACCGCCAGCCGTGAGCCTTTCGGAATGTCGCGGACCTGGCTGGCAATCTCCAGGCCCCTCCCCGTTCCGCACAGCCGCCCGAGAATGCCCGACAGCGCGTGCCCGGAACCCTCGAGCCCCGACGGAACGAGGCCGGCCGCGATGACCGCCGCTTTCAACAAGCCGAGGTAGTCCTTCGCAAAATCAAAAACCTCCTCGATCGTCGTGATGTCGACCGTGGCGCCGAGATCCACACTCGACAGCCGCAGCACGGGTTCGTCGATCACGCGCAGGTACGCGCTCACCGGCGGACGCGGCACCGCCCGGCCGGGAGCCGTGGCCGCGGACGAACCGCCGGGATCGGCCGGCGCGGCCCGATGCACGGCGAGGTCAACCGAGAGATTGAGCACCTTTGCCCCCTCGGGATAATCCATGCCGAGAAAAAAAATGTCGCTCCACGCCGCGTGACTGAGATCGAGCCGGACCGCCGTCTCCTCCCGCAACACGGGCGGCAGACCATCCACCGGCCGCACGAGCAATTCGCTCCGAATACGCAACGGGTAGTCGAGCGGATGCCCCATTCGGAACATCCACTGGTTTCCGCGGACGTGGCGCACCGTCTTCTGGACGTGTTGCGCGAGTGTCTTGAAGGCGAGCCCGTGATACGCCGCCGCCAGCGAGCTGCTCAACGCATCGGAGGAACCGTGCTCCCGCTGATGCTCCAGATAAACCGCGATTGCTTCCTCGAACCGACGCTCCAACGCGAGTTGATGTCCATGGAACGGAATGGCGCCCGCCGCATCGGGCGCAAAATGCGGCGGCAGGAAATAGCGGTGGATCGCCTCGAGAAAGAAAACGGCCCGAACGCGATGGTAGAAATTCCCGGCCGGCTTCCGCCAGGCTTCGAGTTCAGCCGCCATTGCCTCGAGACGCGCCCGGTCCGCCGCCCGGCAGAGCTGTTCGAACACCACGGCACCGGTCTTCTCGCCCTGAACCAGAGCGAGAAGCTGGGGGTCCATGTTCAATGGCGGGTGGAGTCGAGGGTGAGCTCCTCGGTGAGGAGCGCCAGGACTTCCTCCCGCGCGGAGCCATGCAGTCCGAGCGAAATCTGGGCGCGGAGCAGTCCAAACGGCGCCTCGAGGTCGGCTCGCCGGCCGGCAATCTCCACCGCAAAGTATTTCTCCCGGGCTGCCAGTTCGGTGAGCGCGTTCGAGAGTCCCAGCTTCTCCGTCGGAGCCGCCGCCGCCTCGTCCGCCAGCAGCGTGAACACCGTCGGCGTGAGCACATGCATGCCAAAGAAACAAAGATAGTGCCCGCTGCGCAGGCCGGGCACGACGCACTGCTGCTCGGCCAGGGTCGGCGTGGGTTTTTCGATCACGGCATCGACCTGATAAATTCCGGCGCGGCCCGGCACGAGCGAAGCGCTGACCGTACCGTAAAACCGAAGCTGGCTCTCGTGCGTGGCCTGAACGGCCGAGATGGCGCACTGTTCCGTTTCGCTCAGCTCGAGCAGCTGCTGCGTGCAACTCCTGGCGATCCGGCTGACGTAAAGGTGATCGCTGACCTGCAAGAGAAACGGTTCATGTCCGGCAAACTCGCGGCCGCAGAGGATCGCGTGACCGTATCCATGCGGCACTGACTGCTCGAGAAACTCGAGCCGCTCCACGTGCGCGGCCAGCAGCGCCTCATAGGCCGGACGATCGCCCGGCGCGAGGACGAGCCCCACCCGCTCAATCCCGGCGGCGAACATTTCGTCGAGGATGATCGCGAGTGCGGGCTTGGTGGCACCGTCGCGGTCGGTGAGCGATTGCAGGGGAAGCCGGCGTTGCTGGAAGCCGGCAGCAGTGATGAGGGCCTTCCGAATTCGGGTTGGCATGCGTGTACCTCGCTAAGCGCTAAGGAGCGAATGGGAAGAGGCAAGCCGGGGAAGACGGGAAGACGGGGAAGACGGGGAAGACGCAGGAGACTGGGAAGACACGGAAGAACCAGAAGACGCGGACGGTTTGAGGTGAGGAAGATGGGAAGACGGGGAAGACGCGGAAGAACCAGAAGACGCGGACGGTTTGAGGTGATAAACGACACCTCGATAACCCGATTGTTGGGGAAGCGGCCACGCCCTCCCCGCCCGAATGGGGAATATTTACCGGTACAGTTTCAAGGCGCTTGCAGATATCGGTTCTGTTATCGTCTGCAATGGAGTGGCACTACGCAGGTGGCACGGCTTGGCATGAAGCTTGCGAAACGGTGAGCATGCAAACCCCGCGCACTACCGACGACTATTTCCCCCCCGAACCGACCGTGTTCGAGAGTTCGCGCCCGACTGGCCAGGCGCCTACCGTCATCGTGGCCGGCAGCCGGGTGACCCGCGAGTTCGTGCGATTACTCGTCGCCGGGGCATTTTTTGTGATGGAGACGTGCGTTCAGATTGCCGATTTGTGGGTAAAGAATCCGTTTCACCGCAAGCGGCGCGTGTGAGAAGACACAGAAGACGGGGAAGACTGGGAAGACTTAGAAGACTTAGAAGACAGGGAAGACGCGGGAGACGGGGAAGATGACGGGGAGCGACGAGCAGAGGACCATGGCCTATCGGATTTTTGGGCGTCACAAGTAGCGGGTACGCGACTCCGGGTTGTCATGATGCACAGGCGTGAAATCCATTTCCTCAGTACCCGCTGGCCGTTTCTCCAGTGCTGTCAACGCCACTGCGGCCGCTCCTTCGCTGTGTATCGCGATGTCTGACGAGCCGCAAAAGCCGCGTGACTTCGGCACGCTTTACCGCTCCACGCTCGCGCCGCTGCGGAGATATCTCGCACGATTGCTCGGGAATTCGACCGAGGCACGCCGACCGGCTCGGCATCGCCAGCCCTGCCCGTCGAAGTCACCCGGGGGCAGAGTGGCACGATCACCGTGAGCCCGCGGAAGGACCGCTGAGACCACGGCCGTGCGGCACTTTCTGCCCAGGTTCCTCCGGCTGTGCGCGCTCAGCGTGCTCTGGCCGGCACTGGCGACCGCGAGCGCGATCCGCTTTGACCTGCCTGCGCAGCAAGCCGACACGGCGCTCCTGGCCTTCTCCAAGCAGGCGAAAGTCGAGGTGCTGTTCTCGCTCGACGCCTTGCGCAAGGTGCGCGCCAACGCGGTGGTCGGTCTCCACGAGCCGGAAAGCGCCATCAACCTTCTGCTCAAGGGGACCGGCTTCACCGCGCGACGGAATGGCAGCGGCAAATTCGTCGTCACGGCGGCGGCTCCGCCGATGGGTGCGGTGCATGGCCGCCTGCTTTCGCCCGATGGCAGCGGCGTGTCGGGTATCCGCGTTGTCATGACGGGAGCGCGGCTCGCCGCCACCACGGATGCGAGCGGTGAGTTTAATTTTGGATCGGTTCGGCCCGGCATCTACCGGCTGATCGCCAGCGGCAACGGATTCGATTCCCTGGCGATCGATCCCGTGCGGGTGGAGTCGGATCGTGTCCTGACGATCGAGCCGCGCATTCTGCAGCCCTCCGGACTGCCGTCCCAGCTCGCGGCGATGGTGGTGGAAGGTTCACCCACGCGGGTCCGCCCGTTTCAACGAAGTGAGACGCCCTTCACGCCCCGCTCCGCCACCGGGAACCTGGACCGTCCGAGAACCGAAAACGATGCGCTGCCCTACGCCATCTACGATCGCGACCAGATCCAGCGCAGCGGCGTGGTTAACTTGAACGAATTCCTCCAGCGCGAACTGCTCGACAGCGACGCGTCCACCCGCCCGCCGGAACAGGTCGGCTCGGCCCCCAGTTATGAAGTCGGCAGCACGAACTTGAGCCTGCGCGGTTATGGCGTGGACAGCACCGTTGTGCTCGTCAACGGCCGACGGCTGCCGGAGATTCTCACCAGCGGATCGCTCGCCCTGCCGCCCGACGTGAACTTCATTCCGCTCGGCTTGATCCAGCAGGTGGAAGTGTTGCCCGTATCCGCGTCGGCATTATACAGCGGCCACACGGTCGGCGGCGTGATCAACATCGTGCTGCGGCCAGGCGTGGATGCCACGTCCACGGAGCTGACGACGACGTACACGAATGCCCTCGCGCGCTTCGATGCGCCGCAATCCTCGGTTTCGCTCCTGCACGGGCAGAGCCTGCTCGGCGGCGCGTTGCGGCTGCGGTTGAATGCGAGCGTCACCCGCGCGAATCCGGCGACCGAGACGGAGCTCGGTTTCCTGCAGGCGCGGTCGCCGCCGCCCACCTGGGCCGGCGAAGCGCTTTTCCGCGCGACGCCGAACATCCGCAGCGCCACGCTGCTGCTCAACGGCCAGCTGACCGCGCTCGCCCGCCTCGGAACTTCGCCGGTCACATCCGTCGCACCCGGGGCGGACGGCAGCGCCGGCCTCCTCGGTTTCGCCGGACGCAGCGGGGTATCCAATCTCGGTCTGTTCCGCACGCCACGCGGACTCGCCGCGTCGCCGAACACCTTCAATTACCCGTACGGCCGGCGTCAGCAACGGGAGACTTATTTTGCGTCGATCACCTACGATGTGCTGCCGCCGCTGCAACTCGGCTTCGACCTCACGCATGGTCGCACGCAAGTGAATCGTGGATACGATGTCATCAGCGCCGATTTCCTGCTGGCGGCGAAATCCCCGGTGAATCCCTTTGGGCAGGAAGTCTTCGTCGCGTTGAACGAAACCGCGCCCTTGCTGGGCCCGAACTACAGCGAAGCGCGCCTCCAGTTTTCATCGATTGTCGCGGGCGCGCTCCTCCGCCCGCCCGCAGAGTGGCACGCGTCACTCGACGCTCAGTATGCGCACAACCTCACCAAGTACCGCGGACTTGCCGGCGCGGACACGGTGCGCTGGCAGACGCTGATTGAGGCGGGCGGGTACAACCCGTTCCGGGACACCCAGGTGTTTGCGCCGCCGCCCGCATTCTACGAGCAGATCCTCGTATTTCGCGGCGGCCGAAACCGCTTTGTCACGCTCGGCGCCTACGACACGCTCGATCTGGCATTTCGGGTTTCGAACGAAACCACGCCGCTGCCCACTGGCCGTGGAACCATCGCCGTGGGCGGCGATTATCGCCGCAATCAACTGGCGCGGTATCGGGAGCAACCCCGTTATGGCGACGACACGCCCGCGGGCCCGCCGATCGAATGGGATGGGCGCACGCTGGAGCGGTACAGTTTGTTCGGCGAACTCAAGGCGCCGTTGCTTCCCCCTGACTGGACACCTCGATGGCTGCGCCACGCCGAGGCGGATCTGGCGCTGCGTCAGATTGCGGCGGATACGTCACGCGAGGCGAACCTCGCGCCGACCTACGGCTTGAAGCTGGATTTTGAAAGCGGCGTCACCGTGCGCGGCAGCCTGACCCCGGCCAGCCGCTATCCCACGCCCCACATGAGCCGGCAGCGACTCGTGCACGGCGCGCCTCTGGGGGCCGGCGTGGAACCCGCCCGCACGAACGACCCGCGCCGCCAGCAGACGTATGACGTTCAGGTCATCGAGGCGCTCGATCCCGATTTGCTGCCCGAAGGTGCGGTTACCCAGACCGCCGGCATCATTTTTCACCACGGGAAATCTCACCGTTTCCGCGCCGCGCTGGACTTCGTCGATACCCGCAAGACAAACGAGCTCGTGTATCTCGATGCGCAGGCGGTGCTGAATCTCGAGTCCATGCTCCCCGAGCGCGTGGAACGTGCGGAACCCCTGGCCGGCGAGACGACGGGACGCGTGAAGACTGTGCTCACCGGCACGACAAACATCTCCTGGGGGCACTCGCAGAACTGGAACGCGTCGCTCGATTATTCCTGGAACGTATGCCTCGGCGGCACCTTCGAGATGTACGGCCGGCTGCTCTATTTTCACCGTTACCTCGTCCAGGGTTTTGCCAAGTCCTCGGTCGTGGACGAACTCCGCCACCCCGAAGGCACCGTGTTGGGCCTGCTCAAATATCGTTCGCGCTTCGGCGCCGGCTGGTCGAATCGCGACTTCGGGTTCGGCGTCGACGGACACTACTTCCACTCGCGCATCCTGCCGCGGACCGAGTGGCTGGGCCAGGGTTCCGATCGCATCAAGCCGACGTGGCAGTTTGACGCCTATCTGCACAGCGATGTCAGCCGGTGGCTGCCGTGGAAGGACTCGCGCCATGGCCTGCGGGTCCAGCTGC
>JBBRCR010000390.1:0-8225 GCA_038204695.1 Opitutales bacterium
GGAGATAAACTCCTCTATTTTGCGCGAGGAGACGCACGAATAGCCGCCACAAGCCGGGCGAGAGATATTCGTTGCCGGAAGCGTCCTCGGCCGGGCGGCCGCGCGTTTGATCGGGAATTAAACGGACCGATCGGCGGGGCGGGCAGAACAGGTTCCCTTTTGACGGGTCGAACAGGACTGCCGTCGTTCGTGCCGGGTCGGCGAGATGTTTCGGACCACCCGGCCGAAAATCCATGTCGCCATCACGGAGAAGCCTACAGCTGGCCCGCCGCCTCATTTCCGAGGAATGCGGGAAGTGCGGCGCCGCGGTCACGGACACCAACGGACGGGCGGCGTTTCGCGTCTGCGAAAAATTGCGCCCGCCTTTATCGACGCTCACTGGAGCGGCCGGCTTCCACGCGCTCCTGTCGCGCGCGTTGTCGCTGGCCCGCAAAGAGGCCGCGTGGCTCGGGCAACTGGACATTACGCCGCAAGGGTCCCTGACGTTTCGCCCCGAGGTCGAGACTCTCGTAGCCAAGGACGACGTAGCCGAAGGCGGAGCCGCGCTCGTGGCCGAACTGCTCGGGCTGCTCATCACGTTGATTGGCGAAGCGCTCACGCTGCGCCTGCTGCACGATGTTTGGCCGAAGGCGGCGCTAGGTGACTAAAACAACAGGAGGGAATATTCATGAAAAAATCCGAGTCCCATGCGACTGCGCCCGCGCTTGCCGGGAAAGTTCACCCCAAGGCCGGCAAGGTCGCCATTCGCCAGATTCCATCGGGGGTCCGCGGCCTCGACGAAATCCTGGGCGGAGGCCTGCCCGAATATTCCTTCAACATCATCGCCGGCGCTCCCGGCTCCGGCAAAACCACGCTGGCGCACCAATTCGTTTTCACCAACGCCACCCGGCAGCGTCCTGCCCTGTATTTCACGGTGCCCGGCGAGCCCGCGCTAAAGATGCTGCGCTACCAGCAGCAATACTCGTTCTTCGACGACGCGAAGCTCAACCAAGCGATCCGGTTCATCAATCTGAGCGAGACTGTCGTGGAAAAGAATCTGGAAGGGGTCCTGCAGGAAATTGCGAAGGAAGTGGCCGCGGCGAACCCCGGTCTGGTGGTGGTGGACTCGTTTCGCTCGCTCCTCCGAAAGGACCCCGGCAGTCCGAACGAACTGGAGCTGCAGTCCTTCGTCCAGCGCCTCGCGATGCTCCTGACGAGTTATCAGGCCACCACGTTCCTGATTGGCGAATACACCGAGTCGGAAGTGCGCGAGAGTCCCGTGTTTGCCGTGGCCGATGGTCTTTTCTGGCTCTCCCAAATCGTCGAGCGAAATTCCGTCGTGCGGAAGCTGCAGGTCATAAAACTCCGCGGCCAGGCATCGGTGCCCGGATTGCACTCTGTCCGGATTACGAACTCCGGACTGCAGGCCTTCTCGCGGACGCTGGGTCTCGTCAGCAAGGCGGCGAAGCCGCACCGCGCCCAACGGCTCTCCATGGGCATTCCCGAACTCGATACGCTGATGGGTGGCGGAATTCTCGAAGGCGACAGCGTGCTGATCGCCGGTCCGTCGGGCACCGGGAAGTCCGTGCTCGCCACGCAATTCATTGCCGCCGGTCTCCGCCAACGCGAACCCGGGATCATCGTCCTTTTTGAGGAACGCCCGCAGAAATACACGGGGCGCGCCACGGGGCTCGGCATTGATCTGCAAGCGGCGCTGACGACGGGAAAACTCGAGATTCTCTACCTCCGGCCCCTGGACCTTTCCGTGGATGAAACGATGCAGGAGATCCTCGATGCGGTGAAGCGGACGGGCGCCAAGCGCCTCGTCATCGATTCGCTGGTGGGCTTCGAGATGGCGCTGGCGCCGGGCTTTCGCGCCGATTTTCGCGAATCGCTCTACCGGATGATTGCGGCGTTGACCGGAGCCGGCGTCACGATTCTGAGCACGGTCGAGATCGAGGACACGTTCACGGCGTTTCAATTCAGCCACTACGCGATTTCGTTTCTGACCGACGACATCGTCCGTCTGCGCTACGTCGAGATCGACGGGCAACTGCGGAAGATTCTCGTGGTCGTAAAAATGCGCGGCGGCAACCACAGCAAGGACGTCCGCGAATACGTTATCACCAAAAAAGGCGTCGTCGTGATCAGTCCTCTCCGCACCGACTACACCGGCCTGACCAGCGGCCTGCCGAACCGGGTCGGAAAAAGAGAGGAAGCCCCTCCCGAGCCCAAAGCCTTGAAGTGAAGACGGGGATATGAAGCAGAAATCGACCTCCAGCGGCGCGCCGCCACCGGCGGAACGATCGAGCCGCGTCGCGCCTTTCATCGATCGTGCGCCGTTGCCCATGGTCGAGGTCGTCGGTGCGGCGCATGCGGTGAGCGAGGTGAATTCGGCGTTTTGCCGGCTGGTGGGGAAAACGAGGGATGAAATGGTGGGAAAGCCGTTTGCCGAACTCGTGTGCCATGGCGCGAGCTGCGCGACACTCCTCGACCGCGTTTACGAAACCGGCGACGCGCAGACGCACGGGGAGCTGGAAGATTCGGCCATGGATCCGGCGTATTGGCTGTATGCGATGTGGCCCGCGTTCGATGAGAACCAAAAGCCGGTCCGGGTCGTCGTCCAACTGACCAAGTCCGCCGTGTCCCGGCAAAAAAACGTCGCGGAAGTGAGCGAGGCCCTGCTCATCGGCGGGCTGCGCCAGCACGAGCTGCGCGAAGCCGCGGAACACTCGAATCGCCAGTTGCAGGTCGAGATCGCCGAGCGCAGGCGGGTGGAGGAGGCTTTGCGCGAGGCGCAAGCGCAGCTTCGCGCGGAGGCCGAACATCTCGAGCAGGCCGTCGCCGACCGGACCTCGGAACTCCGCACCTCCGTCGGCGAACTGGAAGCCTTCTCCTACAGCGTGGCCCACGACCTGCGGGCGCCCATCCGCGCAATTCATGGCTTTACCCAGATGGCCATCGAGATGTCGCGCGAAGAGGTCGGGCCCGCCGCGGCGGAGTTGATGCAACGCATCATCAAGGCAGCCATTCGCATGGACGGCCTTATTCAGGATGTGCTCAGCCTGAGCCAGGTGATACGCCAGCCGATCGAAATCAAATCGGTCGACGTGGACGCGCTGGTGCGGGTCCTGATCGAAGAGCGGGCGGAACTGTCGTTACCGCAAGCCAAAATCCACGTCGACGGCCCGCTCCTCCCGATGCTCGGCCACGAGACGACCTTGGGCCAATGTCTCACCAATCTCCTGGGCAACGCGGTCAAGTTCGTCGAACTCGGCGTCGTGGCGCAGGTGCGGGTATGGACGGAGGAGCTGGCTGTTCCGGTCGGGCACCTGTCGGACCCCGCCAGCGCGGCGACCGCCGCTTCGATTCCCGCGCCACGGCCTTTGGTGCGTCTCTGGGTGGAAGACCGGGGCATCGGCATCGCACCCGGCGCCCACAAGGCCATTTTCGAAATTTTCCAGCGGCTGAACAGCAGCACCACTTACGTGGGTTCCGGGATCGGCCTGGCCATCGTGCGCAAAGCGATCGAGCGCATGGGTGGCCGCGTCGGCGTGGAATCGGCGCCTGGCAAGGGCAGCCGATTCTGGCTGGAGCTGCCCAAGGGTTGAAACGAGGGCCGGAGATATCGCGAGATTCAGCCCCGCCCGATTTAGACCGCATGCATCACACTTTTTCTGAAAAACTCTTTTGCCACAGAGCCCACAGAGCTCCGACACAGAGTGCACAGAGCCGAACATCCTGTTTTCTCCGTGTCCTCTGTGTCTGGGCTCCGTGTCCTCCGTGGCCCATGCCTTGCTCTTCTTCAGTATGATCAACGCGGGGTAACCGCCGCTTTCTGATCCGCGACGCCCGCGGCTTGATCGAATCGCTCCCCGAGCTTCCCTTCGCTGTTCGTGTGTTTCTGTCTTCCGCTGCGGTCCACTTGGGGAGTTTCGCACGTCATCCAGTAGTCGTGCAGCGTCCTCAGGAGTTGCTCCAGTTCCTTGATCGAATGGGGTTTCACGTGATAGGAGCTGGCGCCCAGCATGTAGGATTTCTTGATGTCGTCCAAATCGGAGGAGCCGCTGAGGATCACCGTCGGAATGATGGCCCATTCGGGATTTTTTTTGAGATGCTGAAGAACGGTGAAGCCGTCGGTCAGCATTTTCAGGTCGATCATGATGAACGTGGGATACTCGAATGTCCTCCGGTCAGCATATTTTCCCTCCCCCATCATGTAGGCGATCGCGCTGGCCCCATCGTGGACTTGATGAATCGGACTGCCGACCCCGTTCCGACGGAAGGCCTGTTCGACGAACGTGAGAAAATCCACGTCGTCGTCGACGAGGAGAATCGTGGCGTTGTATTTTTTCATAATGGAGGTCAGCCGGCCGGCGTGCCGCAATGTGGCCGCGGGTGATGGATGGACATCGACCGCTCGCCGTAGTTCAGGTTCAGCGCCGACGGGAGCTGGGAATGCAATTCGCGGCAAGATTTGGATCTTGCTTCACCGGGTGCCCGCATGAAACGCCGGCGCCGATGCGGTCGCGGTCGGTTGGTTGAGTTGCAGCCAGTAGCGCTTCACGAGGTCCACGATTTGATTGAGCGCGGCCGGGTTGGAAGGCTTCACGAGGTAAGAGTTGGCGCCCAGCGAACACGCCCGGCGGATATCGGTGCCTTGCTGCGAGGAGGTGAGCATGATGACGACCATCGTATCCAATTCCGGCTGATCGCGAATCCACTTGAGCACGTCCATGCCCATCACGCGGGGCAGCTTCAGGTCGAGAAAGACCAGGGCCGGGATGGGGAACCGCGCGCGATCGGCGAATTCGCCTTTGCCGCTGAGGTAATCGATCGCCTCCTCGCCGTCCTCGGCCACTTGAAATGCGCTCGCGAGGCCGGATTTTTCCAGCGCCATCTCCATAAAGACGACGTCGTTCTCTTCATCCTCCACGAGCAGGATCGTGGGGGTGATGTGTGTATCCATAAAATTATGCCTTGCTCAGCCGCACCCAGAATTTGCTGCCCTGGCCGAGTTCCGATTCCACGCCGATCTGCCCGTTCATCCGCTCGACCGCCTTCCGCACGATCGCGAGCCCGATGCCGGTGCCGGCGTAGTCGCGGGCGCGTCCGATGCGGGTGAAGATGGCCCAGATCCGGTCGTGGTCTCGTGGGTCGATGCCGATGCCGTTGTCTTCGATCCACAGCCGCACGTCGCCCTCGATCTCATCGGCGCGAACCTTGGCCCGTGCTTCGACGCCAGGGGCGACAAACTTCACGGCATTGGTGAGGAGGTTGGAGATCACCTGCGTCAGGCTCGCTTCGTTCGCCAGCACGACGGGCAGCGGGCTCTCAATTGCGATGTCGGCCCCATTGGCCTGAAGTTGCGGATACGTGACAATGACCCGACGGACCACATCGTCGAGATGGACGGGCTGCATGACAATTTCAGAGCGCAGCGAACGAGAGTAAGTGAGCACGTCATTGATCAGAGCATCGAGTCGCGCGGCGGATTCGTTGATGCGGCGCAACTGGTCGACCGAGCGTGGATCGAGCGTGGCCTCGTGCTCCTTCAGGAGCAATTGCGCGTAGCCCTGCATGGCGCGGAGTGGCGCCCGCATATCGTGCGACACGCTGTAGGAGAAGGCCTCCAATTCTCCGACGGATATGCGCAATTCGGCGGTGCGCTCCTGCACCTGTTCCTCGAGCACGCCGGCGTGCGCGGCGAGGATGTATTGCGCCTGCTTGACGTCGTCGATGTCGATGCAGATGCCGATGCGCTTCTGCACATTCCCGGCGGCATCGAGCACGGGAATGGAGCGCTTGAGGAACCACCGGTACTCGCCGCTCCTGGCCTCGCGAATGCGCAGCTCGGTCGTGTAGCCCTCGCCGGTGGCCGTGCTGCTCAACGACAACTTGGCGGCGCGGGTGCGGTCGTCGGGGTGCAGCAGTTCCGTCCACGCTTCCGGATTCTCCCTGGCGTGCGGCAGCGTCAGACCCGTGAAGGCGACCCAGTAGTTGTTGATGAAATCCACTTCGCGATCCGGCTGACTGGTCCAGATTCCGACCGGGATATTCTGGGTCAGTTCTCGGAAATAGGCTTCGCTGGCCTGCAGCGAGGCCTCCAGTTGTTGGCGCTCGGTGACATCGGTGAAAATGACGGCCACTTTCCGGCTGGCCCGGTCTCCGACGGGGAAGCAATAGACTTCGAACCGGCGATTCAGCCCTTTCGCCTCGCCGGTAAAGCGGACCGGCTCACCGGTCAGGGCGACGCGGGCGTAAGCGTCGAGCCAAACCGATTCGATGTTGGGAACGAGCTCGCGGGCGCGCTTCCCGACCACGTCGTGCATCCCCGACTGTTTTTCGAAGCTGGGATTGACGACTTCGTAAACGAAGTCGCTGGGCCTCCCCTCCCCATCGAAAAGCATTTCGATGATGCAAAAACCTTCGTCGATCGAATCGAACAGCGAGCGGTAGCGTTCTTCGCTCGCGCGCAACGCGTCCTCCATCCGCTTGCGCTCCGTGATGTCGCGGATGTTGCACTGGATGACGGCGCGCCCGCCTTCGTCGTAGAGATTGGCCACGACTTCCACTTCGTGCGCCACGCCGTCCTTGCCTTTAAGCGGCAGATTTTCGTAACGGATTTGTAGTTTTTCGCGAAGGCGCAGGAAAGCTTCCTGCGCCGCCTCTTGGTCGCGAAACAATCCGATCTCGAACAGCTCCTTGCCGAGGAATTCGTCGCGCCGATAGCCGAGCAGTTTCACCATGAACGGATTGACATCCGTGATCTGCCGGGTCTCGGGATCGATGAGGAGCACGCCATCCTTGGCCGCTTCGAAAAGACGGCGGTAGCGAAGCTCCGACGCGCTCAATGCCGCGGTCGAGCGGCGCCGCTCCGTCACGTCTTCGATCGAGAGCAGGATGCGCAACGGCGCGCCCTCATCGCTCTCGAGCCGCCGGCCGTTGAGCAGCATGGTGCGTTCGCCGAGGTCGCCGAAGCGATGCGTCACTTCGAGATCGTTGAAAAATTGATTCCGCGGCAGCACATCCGCCAGCAGCGTCCGGAGCGCGGGGATGTTCCAGGCTCCGTCCGCCAGTTCGAAGAATGGCCGGTTCTCGGTTTGCGCCGCGGTGAACGCGAACGTCCGGTAAAAGGCGTCGTTCGCCGTGTTGACCGTGAGATCGGGCCGGAGGATGACGATTGCATCGCGCGCGGTGCGCAGCGTCGCCTCGGCGTAGTTGCGTTCCTGCGTGATCGCCTGCTCGCCGCGCTTCAACGCGTCGATGTCGAGCAGCACGAGGACTGCGCCATCCACCTTGTTGTCGACCGTGAGGTAGGGCCGCGCGCGCAACAGATACCAGTGGCCATCCTTGTCGCGCACCTCGGTCTCGCGCACCGCCAGCAAGTCGATCACTTTGCGGACGAAGGATTCGAGGTCCGGCAATTCGAGATTATGCTTGATGCCCCCGATCGGCCGGCCGATGTCGGAGGCGAGCAGGTTGAAAAGCTTCTCGGCGAGCGGCGTGAAGCGCCGGATGGTGAAGTCGCGGCCGAGCACCACGATCGGGGTGTTGAGGCTGACGTGAAAATTGTTCAGGTCACTGTTCAGCCGGCCGAGCTCGCCATTGCGGTAGGCCATCTCCTCGTTGACCGTCAGCAACTCCTCATTGCCCGACTCCAACTCCTCCTTGGAGGTTTCGAGCTCCTCGTTGATGCTCTGCAACTCCTCGTTGGTCGACTGGATCTCCTCATTCGAGGCCTGCAACTCGTTGCGCGCCGAGTCGTGCTCCTGCTGGAGCGCCAGCAGGTAGTCGCGGGTCTCGCGCAGTTCCCGCTCCAAGGCGAGATTACGCCGCCGGAGCTGGCGGTCGCCACGAGGCGGCGCGGGTTCGTTTGCGGCCGGGAGGGCATCGGCCGCCACCCGGCCGTGCTTCGGCGGTTCGAAGAGAATGAGGAAGTGCCGCTCGCGGAGGTTGCGGAGCGGAATGACGTGGAGGCTCACCGGTCGGGCGTCGTCGTTGCTCGGCCGCACGTTTTCGCGGCGCACCGGCTTGTTCTCCTTGCGCGCGCGACTGATCGCCGCGCGCAGCGGCAGCACCAGGCCTTCCCGCGCCATCTTGAGCAGCTGAAAGCTGGCCTTTCCGCTCGGCGAGGTGAGGAAACGCTCCGTCGCGCCGTGGAACTGGAGCACGTTCAACGCCGAGTCGACCAGCACGCCGGGCGGGGCGAACAGCGCCACCATAATGCGATCCGCTTCCTGCTG
>JBBRCR010000391.1:0-8198 GCA_038204695.1 Opitutales bacterium
GGAAACCAGACCCTGCGGCCCGAAATCGGTGCCACGAGACGCTGTTCCGCCCAAAGCTCCCTCATCGGGGCGGTCCGCCGCTCATGCTGCGCGCCGAATTCTCGCGTTTTTTGAAAACGCCGGTTTTTGGGACAAGCTCTACGTAAGGCCGACGGACAACCCCTCAGGTTCTGGCCACCTTCGGCGCCAGATTTTCCAGTGCGGGTGTAATTCTCACCGGGTCGATAGCGAAGACGATCGCCTGTCCACTCAGATCGTCCTCCGAGATAAAACGTGAAATCGGTCCGTAGACAGCGGTGATCTCGGCTCGATTCAGCGTCGGCAAATAGATTCTCATCACGCGCGGATCGTAGTAACGGAAATAAAGAACTTTCCCGGTGTGATCTCTCACGCGCAGGAATTTCCGGAAATGGCGGCGCAGCGCTTCTATTCCCACTGGAGTGGTTGCAAAGATACCCCAGTGGTTGCCCCACCCTTCGCTCAGGATCCAATCGGTGAGCGGAGACGGATTGCGCAGCTTGACCAGATACGGGGCTACTTGGGCCAAGTCCGGCTCCAACTCGCCACGATAGAGCGACACCCATTCCTCCCGAGCGGCGTGAAGTTTCTCCAGGAGGCCAGGCACAGAAGCACCGTCGAGCACCGCATAGACAGAGTGATCTTCCTCCGTGAAAAGCATTTCACGGAGACGTTGAAACATGGGCGCAGCGAGAGTGATGGCACTCACTGGAGCGTGACTTGAATCGTGATTTCGTTGGACGGAATGCTCCCAAATTCGGCTCGCACGCGATATACGGCGGCGGCACGCGGCAACTTGAGTGTTGCGATCAGGTCTGTATTGAAAAAGCCGGAGAAGACCATGCGTTTGAGCACCTGCGGATCAGGTGGCTCTGCGGGCGGCGGCGGCACGTCGGGATTGGGATCACGTTGCCCCGCGACGCCGACGTATTCGCGCTTTGTATTCACATCGACCGCGATGAGCTTGAGCCGGTCCTTCGCTGGATAGTTCGTCCCCTGAATTCTGTACGTCCCGTGCAGCAGGAGCATGGGTTGGCGAAGCATGAGCACGACCTGCCCGGGGGCCGCTATCATCACTCCACGCCACTGTGGCGTCGGCGGTTTGGGGCTCTGGGGATGCTCGTCCGCGTTGTAGTAGGGACCGGCGGAAACGTTCGCCAGACCGCCGACCGGATCATCGGGAGGAAACATAGAGCGGTTCCTTTGTGTTGCGTGGGTTGGGAGTTCGGCACAGCCAGCAAATAGCCCGCTGGCGAGCGCCGCAAAAATCAGCGTCCAACTCCGCCGGAAGCCGAAGCGGGAAAATCGGAAACACAGAACCATGGAAGCGCGCCATTTTCGTCGAGGTCTCGCAGCCAACTCAGGCCGTCCAACCTGTGCTCAGGTCCATCTTGCGCACGGCGGGAACGCACTTTTCGCAGAATACGGTCGGGCTGCCGGCGCCGACCGCACCGAACATGACGCACTTGTTGCCGCTGACTCCGACGTAGGTGTCGAGCACCGCCAGGTCGAAATGACAGTGCGCGCCCACATGGCCCTTGCCCTCGTAGTGCGTCTCAACCTTGTCGGGGAGCTTGCCCGTGCCATCTGCCACCATGCCGACCTTGTGGCCCATTTCATGGATGGCCGTGCTGCTCTGAACCGCAGCGTCTTGGTTCTGCCACCAAGCCTTCGTGCAAATGCAAATCAGGTTTCCACCGGAGAACGAGAGACCGCCACGCATCCGATCGACCACGTTGACTTTCACGCGTAGCGTTCCCGTACCGGCCGGAAATTCCGTCACGTCTACGCTAACTCTCCTGCAACTGGCTCCGCCTTCTGGCAGCGCAGTGCACTTGGCTTCCACGATATTCCTGGCGGCACCGCCACCATCGGGTGTGTATGTGGCAGATACAAACCAGCCTTCACCCGGCACCAAATCCTTCCACAGGCTGCGCGCATTTAGACCGTCACCCGAACGCAGGCCACGAGCCATCACCGGAATCACGGCCGCCTCCTTGCCCGGGCCCGCTTCAATGCCAGTGAGTTCGAGCACCTGGTTCGGGTTCTTCACTGCAAGATGCTCGGTGAAGCCGATCGCCACCGCGTACGGCAACTTGGGCTTGCCCGTCGATCCATTGAACGCCGTTTTGCACTTTTGTTTATAGGGGTCCTCTTCACTCGGCCCAATGTTAGCCATGCGATCGATTTCCACCGCGGGCAACTCCACGAGTTCGATTCCGTGCTTCGTATACTCGCCCTTCACCGTGCTGAGATCAGCATTGGTCGTCATCGCCTTCATCTTAATCACCACGACGTAGACGACGCGCTTGTTTGTCGCGAGGCCGGTCTCCACCGGCGGGCTGTTCTGCGTATCGTGCGCCACGAGTTTGAAGGCGTCCAAACCCGCGCACGTGGCAAAAAAATCTGCCTCTACCACCTTGGTGCCGTCAGCATCGGTGGTGTATGATTTCTCTTCCTTCAGCCACTTGAAGTTCGCGTTGCGGCCCTCTTCCGCCGAGCTGTAGGTGACGTTGGCATCTCCCGGTTCACCCTTTACTTTGAAGGCATGGGCGCCCGGCTTTGAGAACGTGACTTTGTAGCGAATCTTTCGGCCGAGACGATCGAGATTGGCCACGCCGTTCAGGGCATCCACCCACTTCGCTTCGCGCGGAAAATTCACCCACTGCGTGAGGTCGCCCGAGTTCTCCTGGTCCGGAGCTCCTTCGAGCCAGGCGACGCTGCTGATGACCGCCAACTCTTCCGCAGCCTCTGCATCCGCTTCCTCCGCCGCGCGGGCGCATTCTTCACAGAAGGGAGTTCCATCTGCGGCCGCCGCCACAAGCACTTTCGCGGCGGAGCTGAACTTCTGGCGATCGGGAGGAGTCGGCGCCGGCGGAGGCTCCTCCAGTTTACCCGGCTTCGCATCAACCGCCTCCTTCGAGTCCTTCGGCGGATCTGGTGGCTCTGGCGCCGTCGGCGCAGTCGGAGAACTGCCGCCTCCCGAACCCGCGGCGCCACCGCTATTGATCAAGACCAATGTGCCTTTAATCGCGACTCCTGCCGGTCCGATATCGATAAAATTGCCGCCCACCTTGAGTGATAGCTGCACCCCCGCCTCAATCACCACGGTCATGCCACCCTTGATGTGAACCGCCTGGCCGGCATCCATCGCGTAGTTCGCGCCGGCTTTGCCGTGAAAGTCCGTCCCTGACTTGATGGAGATCTTCTGACCGGCCTCCTGATTGAAGTTCTTTTCGGTCTTGAAGCTGGCATCGCCGCTGACCTTCACGCACTCGTCGCCTTTGACCGTGAGGTGATTGGCGCCATCAATCTTGCGCATGTCATCACCTTTGATCGTTACACCGTGATCTCCATCGATCTTCGTGAGCCGGTCGCCCTTGACAGTCGTGTTCTTGTTTCCTTCGACGGTCTCGAACTGATCCTTCTTGACGATTTGGTGCGACTCGTTGCCAACCCACTCCTTCAGATCATTCTTGATGCGGACCTCCTGGTCCTTTTCGGCGTGGATGAATATCTGCTCATCCCCCTTCTTGTCCTCCAAACGGATCTCGTTGAAGCCGCCGCCACCCTTGCTGGAGCTCGATTTGAGGGTCGATTTGGTCTTCTCCGCCGGCAGGTCGTACGGCGGCATCGCCTCGCCGTTATAGACCCGGCCTGTAATCAACGGGCGATCGGGATCACCTTCCAAAAACTCGACAATGACCTCCTGGCCAATCCGCGGCAGATAAATCGATCCCCATTGTTTCCCTGCCCAAGCCTGAGACACGCGGATCCAGCACGACGAGTTTTCATCGGCCTTGGCGTAGCGGTCCCAGTGAAACTGCACCTTCACCCGGCCATATTTGTCGGTATATATTTCCTCGCCCTTGGGCCCAACGACAATGGCGGTCTGCAACCCTTGCACGACAGGCTTTGGCGTCAGCCGCGCGGCGCGGAACGGCTGCGCTTTTTCAATCACCGTGAAGTTGCAGGAAAAAAACTCCCCACCACCGGCCTCGCTCGACGCAAATTCGCCGGCGTCCACGTGCATTGAAATGCCCGTGATCAGGTACTCTTTGTTTTGATCCGTCCTCGGATGACTTTTCAGCTTGAACGTGCAGCCGGTCAGCAGCCCACGCGCTGAGGCCTCACCGCGCCGAATGTCGTGCTGCGCCTGCAACTCATCAAGCCGCACCGTCGCGAGCCGATCGCCTTCGCCGTGAGCCACGTATTCCCCGGGATAATCGAAGATCTCAAAGTTTGCTGCGCCATGCTGGCGGGTGACGCTGGCGGATGACTGCAGCGATCCCTTCGGCTTCTCGAAGTCGAAATCGTTCAGCGAATACGCCACGGGCTGCACTTCCTTTTCAACCACCCAGTCGCTGACCATCTGGCGCGGCGCCGCACCTTTCTGCAGTTCAGAGAAGATCACCTCTTCATAACCGGGGAACGGGTTGTGGGCGCTGGCCGAGTCGGCGAGCACCAACTCGTGTTTCCCGTCTTCGTGAGTGAAAAAATAATAGATACCCGCCTGCTCCATCAACCGGCTCACGAAATTGAAATCGGTCTCCCGATACTGCACGCAATAATTCCACTTCTCATAAGTGCCGGAAAGCTTGAGCTTATAATCCGTGAACCCGTGCCCTTTAAATACGTCCTCTATGATTTCGGGCAGCGTTTTTTCCTGAAAAATGCGGCAATCCGCCGTGCGCGTGAGAAACCACAGCCACGGGACGACCGTGGCCCGATAGTGTGCATAACCACCCTCGTTCGCCACCTGCACGAAACGACTGACAAAGCCATTGAAATACCGGGTCGTGTTCTCGTTTGCCGTCAGCCGAATCGTGGTGTTGTGCCCCACGATCTTGTTAAAATCGATCGCGCCGTTTTCACTGCTCAGCTCCGCTTCGATTTGGAACAGCCGACTCATCTGCTCCTGCACGGCAATGCTCCGCACGCCGAGGACATCCGCACCGAGCGCGGTGTCCATGGCTAAGAGGCGGGATTTTTGGGTGAGGGCCATTTCAGAGCTGAATGGGAGGCCGCGTTCGTAGCTCACGATTTATTGGGTGAGACACAATCCAAAATACGGAGCCTGAAGCGGCCGTGAGCTGGAAGCTGCGTAAGCTACGTTTCATGCCGGTTGAAGGAGTGGGCCGAACAAGATGCGCGGTTTCACATCCGGGCAGTGCTTGCCCGCCCGGCCAGTAGGGGTGCTCCGGACACGCTTCTTCCTTAATCAGGAAAACTGCTGCGGCAGCGAGAACGTCGTCACGCTGGGGCGGGATTGGGATTGCCATCCCGGCGCCCTGCGCAGCGCAATCGTTCACGCCGATCGTGCCCGGCGTGTCGCCGACAAACAACAGTGGCGTATACGGCGACGCGGCATCGTTGATGCCCATGGGTCCCGAACTGCGGCGGGGATACTCCCACGGATCAATCCCGAGAAGCAGAAGTGAGTACGAGCCGGCCATGCATTTAGGATATCAATCGAACGCGAACGTGAAGTTCCCGTCCTTCGCGTCCACATGAACGCGTTTGATTTCACTGCCTGAGGCGAGGCGGCCCAGAAACTCGCGGCCGATTTCCGGAAGCAGCGTGTTCGTGATGAGCGCGTCCACCATGCGCGCGCCCCGCTCGAGTTCGGTGCAGCGCTGGGCAATGAGTTCGGGGACGCTCGGCTCGTAGGTAAACGGCACGCGATGGTTCTCGCGGACGCGTTTTTCCACCTTGCGCAAGTTGAGTTGAATGATCGTCCGCAGCATCTCCTTGCTGATTGGAAAAAACGGCACGACCACGAGGCGGTTCAGGAGCGCATCAGGGAACACTTTCGTCAGTGGGCCGCGCATGGCCTTCTCGAGCCCTTCCGGACTGGGCATCAGGTCGGGATCCTTGCACAAATTCACGATCACCTCCTGGGCCGCGTTGCTCGTCAGGATGATCACGGTATTCTTGAAGTCGATGAAGCGCCCCTCCGCGTCTTCCATCCAGCCCTTGTCGAAAACCTGGAAGAAGATCTCGTGCACATCAGGGTGCGCCTTCTCGACTTCATCGAGCAGCACGACACTATACGGACGGCGCCGCACCGCCTCGGTCAGGATACCGCCTTCGCCATACCCGACATAACCCGGAGGCGAACCCTTCAGGGTGCTCACGGTGTGCGCTTCCTGAAACTCGCTCATGTTGATCGAGATCATGTTCTGTTCACCGCCGTAAAGCGCCTCGGCCAGCGTGAGAGCGGTCTCGGTCTTGCCCGTGCCACTCGGACCCGTGAGCATGAAGACGCCGACCGGACGGTTCGGGTTGTCCAGCCGCGCCCGGCTCGTCTGAATCCGCCGGACAATTGTCTCGAGCGCGTGACGCTGGCCAATGACGCGCTTTTCCAACGTATCCGCCAGCGTGAGAACCTGGCGGATTTCGTTTTTCACCATTCGACCGACGGGGATTCCCGTCCAGTCGGCGACAACGCTGGCGATGGCTCCCGCATCGACACTCGGGAAAATCAAAGGCGTCTCGCCTTGGAAAGTCTTCAACTTCTCCTGCAGTTCACGCAACTCACCCAGCAGTGTGTCGCGTTCCCCGTTCGTCAGCGGACTCCTGGCGTCCGCCGCTTTCATTTCGTTGGGTTGCGCTTCGATGGTCGAGCCGCCGTCCCGCAGTCGCCCGCGCAGATCGAAGACTTTCGTCACGATCTCCTTCTCCTCCGCCCAGTGCTTCTCCAAGCCGGCGAGCGTGGCCTTTTCCTGGCCAAACTTCTCCGCGATTTCCGCCGCCCGCGTCTGATGATCGAGCCCCACTGCGCTTTCGCGTTCGAGGATTTCCCGCTCGGTCGTGAGCGCCTGAATCCGGCGGCGGCAATCATCCACCTCCGCGGGGACCGCGTGCTGGCTGACGGCGACCCGCGCACTCGCCGTGTCGATCAGGCTGACGGCCTTGTCGGGGAGCTGGCGCGCAGGAATGTAGCGATGGGAAAGCCGCACCGCGCTGTCGATGGCCTCGTCGAGAATCTGCACTTTGTGATGCTTCTCGAACGGTGTTACGACCGCACGCATCATCCGAATGCAGCGGTCTTCGTCGGGTTCCTCGACCTTGACCGTCTGGAAACGACGTGTCAGGGCAGGATCCTTTTCGATGTGTTTCTTGTATTCATCCCAAGTCGTAGCCGCGAGTGTCCGCAGCGTACCGCGGGCCAGCGCCGGCTTGAGCAGGTTCGCGGCGTCGCCTGTGCCCGCAGCACCGCCGGCGCCGATCAAGGTGTGAACCTCGTCGATAAAAAGTATAATCGGTTTCGGCGAAGCCTGGATTTCATCGATTACGCCGCGGAGCCGCTGCTCGAATTCGCCCTTCATGCTCGCCCCGGCTTGAAGCAGGCCAATGTCCAGCGAACGAACCGACACGTCCTTCAACGCTGGCGGCACATCGCCGGCCACAATCCGATGGGCGAAGCCTTCGACGACGGCTGTTTTGCCGACGCCCGCTTCGCCCGTGAGAATCGGATTGTTCTGCCGGCGTCGCATTAGAATGTCGACACACTGCCGGATTTCCTCGTCGCGTCCGACAATCGGATCGATTTCGCCTTTCCGAACTTTCTCCGTGAGGTCGGTGGTGAAGCGCTTCAACGCTTCCTGCTTTCCCATTTCCGCGGGGGCCAGTGCGCCGCTGGTCTCGCCGGGGGCCGCCCCGGCACTCAGGCCCGATCCATCACTCGCGCGCATCGCCTCCTCCGGCGAGCCGGCGACGATGCGCGAAAAATCGTCACTCAACTGCTCGGCTTTGATCTTCGAAAATTCCCTGGAAAGCCCCAGGAACACGTTGCGCAACGAGTCCGTTTTCAGGAACGCCACGATCAGATGGCCGGTCCGCACCTGGCCCTCCCCGTACAGTAAACTTGAATACAGGTAGGCCTGCTGCAGGGCGGCCTCGATGTGCGGCGAGAAGTCACTGATCGCGGTATGGCCGCGCGGCAGCTTGTCGAGAGCGGCGATGAGATCGCCAGCCACCCGGGAGGCATCGAGCCCAAAATGCTTCGTGATGTGCAACACGTCCGAATCCGGCTGCTGAAGCAGTTGATGCAGCCAGTGCACCGTCTCAACATAGGCGTTTCCCCGCATCTTGCAGAAGATGGTGGCCGCCTCGATGGACTTGTAGCCAATTGGGTTGAGCTTGCCGAAAAGGGTCGAGCGTTTGATTTCAGCCAT
>JBBRCR010000392.1:0-8169 GCA_038204695.1 Opitutales bacterium
GGGATCGGATGATCAAATATTTCATGGCGTTCTCCGGCCGCGATGCCGCCCGCCGGCTTCAGCGGAGCGGGATTGGGCTGGGCAGCGCGCGGCACCTGGCCGCCCACGCGGAGGTCACCAGCGTGTGCGAGGATCTCGTGCGGGAAGGCCAGCGCACGGGCGGGGTTGCGGCGAGGATCTGTGCGACGCTGTTCGAGTTGCTCCTGCTCAAAATCGAGGGCTCGGCCATGATGGAGTCCCACGCTCGCGACCGCTCGCAGGAAACCTTCCTCCACTGCAAGGCGGTGATCGATGCGGAGGCGGAACACCTCGAGTCGCTGGAGGAGATCGCCCGGAGGGCCGGTGTCGACGTGTCGTCCGTCTGCCGGTGGTTTCGGCGGTTTCAGGGTACAAGTCCGTACCAGTACCTCATCCGACGGAAGATGAACATCGCGGCGGAACACCTCATCGAGAATGGCGGCCTCGTGAAGGAGGCGGCGGAACGGGTGGGGTTCACCGACCCGTTCCACTTCTCTCGGGTGTTCAAGTCGGTGCACGGCGTCGCCCCGCGGGATCTGCTCCGTTGGGCGGCGGCCGGTTCCCCGTAGCCTTCGGGCTCGACTTCACGACGTGCACCCCACCTGGCGAAAACGGCACACACCATGAGCAGCTTTGACTGGGGGGGGCGCCGTTTCGCGCCGCCAGTTTCTCCGCGCGGCCGTCGTCGCGGCCGCCGGCGTTGCATATCCGCAATGCTTGTACGCACAGGACGCGGGCAAATCGGAGACCGGCATCGGGCGGTCGCCGAGGTCCTCCGGGACGCGGGTTACCGCACGGGTTACTATGGCAAATGGCACGTGTACGGTGGCGACCGGAATCGCGGCATTCCGCCGGGCCCGTTCCGCTACGGTTTCGACCACGAGTTTCTCACCAACAACTGCACCCTCGTTTTCGACGCCGCCCGCGCGTACTACTGGGGGGATTGTTCGCGTAATCATAACCGGGTGCGTCGGAGCGCTCGGTGCTGTGAAGTCAAATGAAGGTCGGGCGGGAGCCCGTCGGTCCCAGCGGAGCAGCACGCTCCAGTCTGGCCACCGCCGCTTCGACGGCGTCATCACCGGCGTCACCATGAACCCGGTCTTCCCGCCCGGGCGATGTTCGCTCGTCTGAACAGTCACCTTTCGCCCACGCTCAGGGCGCAACGGCGGAGGAAGGGCGAAGACTCTGCCCCCTGATCTTCAAGGCACACGCAATCGTGCTGATCGGCTGGCTGGGCAGCGTGACCAGCAAACCGTCAGCGGTCTGCTTATACGCCAGCTTACTGGAGTGACCGAGAAGTTCCACGCGCTCGATTTTGTTGCTGTTCTCCGCGGACGTCTTGCCCAGCGATTTGATTCGCAACTGCCCGTCCGCCGGCCAGCCCAACGCAATGGCATACAAGGTTCGACCGTCTTTTGCCTGCGTGAAGCGGACGTCGTCGGCCGAGAAAGCAAAGTCTTCCTTGAAGTGCCCCGCTTCGACCTTTGCATTGCCTTCGCCATGAATCACCCATGGCCGGGTGGCGTGGATTGCCTCGGCGTTGGGTTTCATCCACGCGGCCAGGGTGGCGAGGAGTTGCTCAACGTCAGGATCGAGCGATCCATCGGGACGCTGGATGACGTTGAGCAGCATGTTGCCATTTTTGCTCACGACATCCACGAGCGTATGGATCACCCACTTGGGCGAACGGTACATTGTCCCAGTGTCGGCTGCCTTCCAGTTTTTATTATAGTACCAGTCACCGATCGAGGTATCGGTCTGCCACGGGGCCGGCTTGATGGAGGAAAGCCCGCCACGCTCCACATCCTGCACGCCAATTCCATCGATATAGTCACCGTGTCCGGGCCTGGTTCGCCAGTCTTTCAGGGTATAGACGGCCTGCAGCTTACCGCCATTCCGGTCGCGGTTTGTATTGTAATAATGTGCCAGCAAGCTGCGTCCCACTTCACCGAAGGGCAGCGCGCCGTCGGAATAGAGCAGGTCGGAGGTCTGTTGGTGATACGTGTACTGGTCCCGCTTCGCGCCCTTGACGTACATGTTTTTCGCATACCAATCGCCGACCATCGGCACGGCCTGGGGTCCCCAATGCGCCCAGATGCCGAACTTCGCGTCGCGGAACCACTCGGGGCATTGGTAACTCGCAAGCGATTCCCACGTCGGCTGGAACGTACTCGCCGCCGCCTTCTTCTCCGCCGGAGCGCCGGCGTACGCCGCGCACCCGTTGAGGGTCAACCACACCAGTACATACGAGAAGGTCTTCATCATGACATTTCTGAGCACAAAAAGCTGATCTTTCAATCCGCGGCCGTGAGCGCTAACCGGGGAATTCACACCCGCCCTCACTTCGCCTTTTTCTTCTGCTTCGCCGCCTTCTTCTGGATCTGCGAATTCGGGTCCTCGCCGTTTTCGGTCACAATCTGCTTCACCCAGTCCGGCACGCCGGCCTTGTTCTCCTCCTCACCGTAGAACCAAAGTTGCCCCGCGGCGACGCGCGTGTGCGCTTCGGGCGGACGCCGCTCGGTGCCGAGTTGCGCGAGCCGCGCCTTCATGGCGCGCACTTTGTCGGCGTGCTGCTTGGCCAGATCCTGCTTCTCCGACGGATCCAGCCGGATGTTGTACAATTCGTCGCCCACAAGTTTGAAATCGCCCACGCGAATCGCGGGCACGCCCGTTTCACTGTCCTCGAATCCCGGCACACTGATCACGATTTCCGTGTGCGGCGTCGGCTTTCCCTGCGTAATCGTGGGCCACGCATCCCGCCCGTCGAGCGGCAGCTGCTGTTGCAGCGAACCACCGGCCAGCTGCACCAGCGTTGGATACAGATCCACCACGTGCAGCATCTCGTCCACCACGCTGCCCGCTTTGATTTTCCCCGGCCAGCGCATCGCACAGGCCACGCGGACTCCACCCTCGTAGGTGTCGCCCTTGTATCCGCGATAGGGATCATTGTTGTAGCGCCGCGGCCCGCCGTTGTCGTTGAGGAAAATCACCAGCGTGTCGTTCAACACGCTTTCCTTCTCCAGCCCACCTACCATCCGGCCGACCGCCACGTCCATGCACTCCAGCATCGCGTGCTGCGCATCGCCCTTGTGCTTGTCGAGGTACTCTTGGGGCGCGCCGTGCGGCCCGTGGACGGCATTGAACGGCACGTAATAGAAAAATGGTTTCGTCCGATCGCGGCGTGCCAGCACATTGCTGAATTCATCCGCCATGAGAAACGTGCTGTAGCCGGGCTGTTGCAGCAGCTGCTCGTTGCGATGCCAGTCATACGTGTTGCCGCGCACGCGGCTGAACGAATCGATCAGCGCTCCATAGAATCCATACTGGTGGTCGAAACCACGCTGCATCGGCAGGTGATGCTTGTGCCAGAGTCCCAGGTGCCACTTGCCGAAGATTCCCGTCGTGTATCCCGCCGGCTTCAACGCCTGTGCCACTGTCCGCTCGTCCGGCAGCATGCCGGCCGCATCGTTGCCATGGCTGCGCTCCTCCATGCCATTGCGAAATGGATACCGTCCCGTCAGCAGGGCGGCCCGCGTCGGCGAACAGACCGACTCCACATAGAACTGCGTCAGCTGCACACCTTCGCGCGCGATGCGATCGATGTTCGGGGTCGGGATGTCCTTGCCGCCCTGGTATCCAAGTTGTCCCCACGCCATGTCGTCCGACAGAAAGATGACGATGTTGGGCGGACGCGCCCCGGCGGCAGCGAACGCGGCCTGGACCAACGCAGCACACCCAAGAAGCACCGGCAGGATTCGATTCATGGCGTCAACTTAGCCGATCGGGTTCCACCCGTGGCAAGCCTCTACGAGCACGGGCGCCCCGCCATACCTTTATACACAAGTCGCGGCATGTTGCGCTAAACTTGGGCGCGACGCCCATACTGGCATACCCACGACAAACATGGGCGGGACGCCCATGCCACGCCAAACCCATGGGCGGGACGCCCATGCCACGCCAAACCCATGGGCGGGACGCCCATGCCACGTCAAACCCATGGGCGGGACGCCCATGCCACGTCGAGCCAAGCAGGACGAGGCGTCCATCAGGTTCGTGGCTGCGAGCGCCAGCGAGTGGATACCATCCACGAGCGAATCCGCTCGCTGGCGCTCGCAGCCACGACTTCAACCGGGAAGAGTTTCGGCCGTTAAGCGTCCAGTTACCGGCCCGCCGCCACCGGCAGCGCGAACGCCAGATACGCGTCGTCCGATTTCGAGCCGAGCTTGCCGCCGCCGCAGGCGATGACCACGAACTGGCGGCCTCCCGCCATGTACGTGGTGGGCGTGGCATAACCGGCTGTCGGCAGCTTCGCCTCCCAGAGAATTTTTCCCGTGCGCTGATCGAAGGCGCGAATCTTCTCGTCGAGTGTCGCGGCGATAAACACGAGTCCACCCGCCGTGACGACGGGACCGCCGTAGTTATCCGTCCCCGTCGGCGGCACGCCTTTGGCCGCCAGTTCTGGATATTCACCGAGCGTGACTTTCCAGCGATACTCTCCCGTGTTGAGATCGATCGCGTTGAGCGTGCCCCACGGTGGCTTCACGTTCGGGTAACCGTCGTCGTCCAGCCAGCGCCCGCCACCCGCGCGCGCAAACGGCACGTCGTAATAGCTGCGCGGCCCTTCGCCGGCTTCCGCGCCACCGCGCACCGGGCCGAGCCCTCGCGTCGTCGAACGCTGGTTTGTCTCCAACAAAAAGTCGGCGAGTTCTTCGCGGAAATTTTGCGGCAGAAAATTGAACGAGGACATGCCACCGCGGCCTTCATTGATCCGGACCAGCACCTCGCCGCGCGACAGCCGCTTCCCCAGGTCGGTGAGCGCCGGGATGCTCTGCAGCGGATTGCCGGCGCGCTCCAGCCCGTGGCACGCGGCGCAGAACAGGGCGTAATTGTGGCGCCCCAGTTCCTGGGTCGAACCGCGCGCCTGTGTATCCACCATTGGGATAATCCAGGCGAGGTCACTTGCGTTGACATACAGGATGCCATCGGGATCGACCGCCGCGCCACCCCACTCCGCTCCGCCGTCGAGCCCGGGAATCATCAGCGTGCCCTCGCGACTCGGCGGCTGGTACGGCACGAACGGCTTCAGCCGCGCGAACCGCTCCAACGCCGCGCGGTGCGCCGCCGGCGTGCGCGTCGTGAGGTCGTCATAGGTGACTCGCGGCCGGCTGAACGCGACCGGCTTCACGGGAAACGGCTGCGTCGGCCAGGCTGCTTCACCCGGGATGTCCGACGACGGCACCGCCCGCTCCTCGACTGGAAACAGCGGCTCGCCCGTTGAAATCGACGCGGCCAGCGTCGCCGAAGCCGGGCACGGGCTTTCCGGTCGCGGCGTCGAGCGCGAATAGAAAATGGCCGGCGGTCAGCAGAATCCGCCGGTCGTCACCATTTGCCCAATACGTCACGCCGCGGTTGCGGTTGGTCGTGAGTTCCGCCCGCGGCCGCGTGTCCGCTCGCTTCGCCGCGTCCTGCACCGGGCTGAACCGCCACAACTCGCGCCCGGGTGAACGAACGTGGCACAGCCACGCTCCGAGCGACCATGATTTTACTGGTTTCGTCCGCGGCCTGCGTGCAAATTGCCCCCTTCACAGCCCCTGTCGGTAAGCAAACCCACCCACCGGCCGTTATGAACTCGTCGCCCTTACCGCTGCTTTTCGCGTTCAGCGTGCTCTTCGGACCAACTGCCCTCGCCCAGACCACGGTGACTCCGCCACCGGCGCCGCCTCCGCCCGGATCCGAGACCATTGTACTCAGCCCTTTTCAGGTGAACGCGGAAGCCGACACCGGTTATCAGGCGACCAACACACTCGACGGCAGCCGGCTCAACACGGCGCTGCGCGACACACCCGGCGCCATCAGCGTTTTCACCAAGGACTTTCTCGACGACCTGGCCGTCACCGACATCGCGGAGATGATCCGCTACGACGTGAATTCGGAGGAGAGCCATCAGGACGCGGAATTCAGCGGCGTAGGCAACCAGGCGGGCAATATCGGTGAGGGAGCCGGCTCGACTGGCAATGCTTCGAACTTTCGCACGCGCGGGTTGGTGGGCTCGGTATCGCTCGACGGATTCCGGGCGGTCGGGCGCACGGACACTTATAGTGTGGACAGCGCCGGCTCCACGCGCGGTCCCAACGCCATCCTGTTCGGAACCGGCGGGGCCGGCGGCGTGCTGAATCTGCGGACGAAAACCGCCAACACCCATCGCAACGCGAACCAAATCGAACTGAAGATTGGTGACAATTCCACCCGGCGCGCCGCGGTTGATTTCAACCGCGTCCTGCTCAAGGACAAACTCGCCCTGCGGCTAATGGGAATGGTCGAGGAAAAAGGCAGCCCGCAGCCGCACAAGTACACCGACAAAGTCGGCCACACGATCGCGGCGCAGTATCGTTTTGGCAACTACACCAGCCTGAACGTTTCCTGCGAAGACACCCGCACCAAGGGCGTGTCCGGCCGGAACTGGCCGCAGCTCGACAGCATCACCCTGTTCCTCCAGGAGCTGAACGCCGGACGGGTCGTCTGGGCACCGGCGCGCGAACGTTACGAGACGCTGAACGGAGCCGTGGTGGGCGCCGCATCGGGCGTCGCCAACCTGAGCCCGCGCAGCGTGCTCGTGTACGGGCCCGATCTCGGCCCACCGACCTTGTGGGAGGGAGCCACCGCCACGGCGAACCGCGTCACGCTCTCGACCGCCACCAGCATTTTCGCCACCCCCCAACCCATCGTGCCGGAGTCGATCGTTCCCTCCGGGCTGGTCACGTCGACGGGCGGAGCGGAGTACGGCGAGGTCGAATTCACGAATCTCACCGCGTCGTTCAATCATCGCTGGTTCGAAAACTTTTTCATGGAGCTGGCGTACAACCAGTCCGACCGCAGCAGCGACGCCATCATTGCACAGAATCCCGACCTGCGCGCTGACTTGAACTACCGGCTGCCGAACGGCGCACTGAACCCGTACTTTTTCGGCAATGGCTACTATTTCAGCCAGGGCTCCTATCTCCGCAACATTCGCGGCAACGACAACGAGACGTTCCGCGCCTCCTTCTCTTACGACCTGGATCTCGGCAAACGCTGGGGCCGGCACCGGTTCGCCGTGATGGGCGAACGACACATCAACAACGAACTGTTCAACCGCGTCCGCGAAGTCTGGGCCGGCGCGCCCTACGGCGGCTTGCCGGAAGCCGCCGCCAACCAGGTTGCGCACCGGCGGTATTTCCAGATCGGCGGCCCGCTCGCCCACTACACGCCGGGCTGGAACGTCCAGAACGTATTCGCTTCGATCACCCAGCCCTCCGCCGTCGTGCGCGACCGGAGCGTCACCACAACGTGGGTACCGCCGAACTTCCGGGGATTTGACGACGAGATCACGACCGATTCCCAGCTCTTCGTAATGCAGAACTACCTGTTCGACCGCCGGCTGGTGACCACGCTGGGGCTGCGCTATGATCAGATCGACACCTTCGGGCCGGGCAGTGTGCGCGATCCCGTGACCCAGATCTGGCGCCGGGCCACGGCCGCCGATCCCGGGCCGTACTCCGGTGTCGGCACGAGCAACACCTGGTTCGAGTCGTCGGACCTCAGCGCCACGCGCCGTTCGCTCGGCGCCGTGTATCACCTGAATCCGCACTTCTCGCTGACGGCCAATTTCTCCAACGGTATCCAGATTCCGGAGCGCAATCGGACCGTGCTGCCGATCGAGCGCGTGGCCGACCCTTACGAAGGCGATGGGCGCGACTACGGCCTCAGCTTCAGTTTTCTCGAGAACCGGATTTCCGGTGCGGTGAAGTACTATGATTCCAGCAGCCTCCGGGAAGGCGGCCAGGAACTGGTCCAGAACGTCTACACCAATCCAAACAACGACGTGATGGCGTCCTTCGATTATTATTTTCGGCAGGCCGGGCTGGTTAATCTCGGCGCAACCGATCCGATCCGGTCGGTGGAAGAGCTCCGCACCGACTACTTCTCAGGCGCCGACGCCTATCTATTCGATCAGAAGAGCAAGGGGTGGGAATTTGAAACCATCGCCAATCCCACGCGGAACTGGACGATTCGCTTCAACTATTCGTACACCGATCGCACGCGGACGAATGTGCTGCTGGAGGGCGAACCCTGGTGGGCCGAGCGCGTGGCGTTGTGGCAGAGCCTGGATGC
>JBBRCR010000393.1:0-8146 GCA_038204695.1 Opitutales bacterium
ATGGGGAAGACATGGAAGACATGGAAGACATGGAAGACTTGGAAGACTTGGAAGACATGGAAGACTTGGAAGACTTGGAAGACATGGGAGACGGGGAAGACGGGGAAGATGGGGAAGACGGGGAAGATGGGGAAGACGGGGAAGATGGGTAAGATTTCGAAGTCTTCCGAGTCTCGCGTTCTTCATGCGCCCGTCTCCCTCGTCATGAGCGAGATCGTCATTCTTTCCGCGACGCGCACGCCGCTCGGTTCGGTTCAAGGCAGCCTGGCATCCGTTCCGGCTCCCCGGCTTGGCGCCACCGCGATCCGCGGAGCGCTCGCGCAGTCGACTGAATGTCCGCGGTGGCGCCATCTCGCTCGGGCATCCGATTGGCTGCAGTGGCGCGCGCGTCCTCGTGACGCTGCTTTCGGTGTTGCGCGAACGCGGAGGCCGGCGCGGTGTCGCGGCGATTTGCATCGGCGGCGGCGAGGGACTCGCGGCTTGCGTGGAACTCGCTTGAACGGCGGACGACCAGGCGTGACTACGCCACCCACCACCCCATGAGTGCGGCGACCGTGATTCGCTATTCGTTGGACGGGGACGGTGTGGGCTGGATCGTATTCGATGATCCGGCGTCGCGGGTGAATGTATTCACTCCGGCCGCACAGGACGAACTCGATGCCGCGATCGGCCAGGCGATCGCTTCCAACGCCCGGGCGGTCGTCGTGAGCAGTGCGAAGGAGCGAATCTTCATTGCCGGCGCCGATATGAAGTGGCTGGCATCGCTTCCCGATGCGGCGACGGCGGCGGAGTTTTCCCGGCGGGGCCAGCAGTTGTTTCAACGGCTGAACGAACTGCCGGTGCCGGTCGTGTGCGCGATCCATGGCGCGTGTGCCGGCGGCGGTTTTGAACTGGCGCTCGCCTGCCACTGGCGCATCGCCAGCAACGCACCGGCGACCCAAATCGGACTGCCGGAAACGGGCATCGGCACCATGCCCGGCTGGGGTGGCTGCGTGCGTTTGCCCCGGCTCATCGGAATCAAACCCGCCCTGGAGCATATTCTGAAGGCGCAGCTGGTCTCCGCGGCGGACGCGCTTCGGGCCGGTTTCATCAACGAATGTGTAGCGCCGGCGGAGTTGCCTGCCCGGGCGAAGGCGGCGGCCTTGGAACTCGTGGCCGGGGGCGTTCCGCCGCCGCTGCCGGCCGCGACCGCGAGCGCGGATTATCTTGCGACGACGCGTGCGTCGGTGGAGGCGCGGACGCGCGGCCGGCAGCCGGCGCTGCTGATGGCGATTGATGCCGTTGAGCAAGCGTCATCGTTGCCCATCGCCGAAGCACTGGAAATCGAAGCCCAACTCTTTGGGCAGGTGAGCGCGGGCGAGATCTGCAAGAACATGATTTATGGTTTCGGCCTGCGCGACGCGGCCAGGAAGCGCACGCTCGCGGGCTGGTTTGAGGGAGCGCAGACGCCGCCTGCTTCCTCCGGGAATCGGGAAGGGGGAAAGCGGGCGCCGATCAGGAAGGTCGGCGTGGTTGGGGCCGGAGTCATGGGCTCGGGCATCGCCCAATGGCTTGCGTCGCGCGGGCTGGACGTGGTGCTCCGCGATGTGCAAACCGGGGCACTCGAGCGGGGACTGGCGGTGACCCAGGGGCTGTTCGACGATGCGGTGAAGCGGGGCCGGATGACCGCGGAAAATGCGGCGGCGAGCCGGCGGCGGATCACTTCCACGACGGGTTGGGAGGGTTTTGAAACGTGCGATCTCGTCATCGAGGCGATCGTCGAAAGCACCGTCGCGAAACGCGCGCTGTTCGCCGAGCTGGCGACGGTCGTTCGCGACGACACCTTGCTTGCGTCCAACACCTCGGCGCTGCCGATCGAGCAAATCGCCGGCGGCGTGGTCAATCCGGCCCGCACGCTGGGTATCCATTTTTTCAATCCGGTCAGCCGGATGCCGCTCGTGGAGTTGATTCTCGCCCCGCAAACCTCGACCGATACGGCCGGGCGTGCCCTCGCGTTGATCAAGGCGCTGGGGAAGGCGCCGGTCATCTGCCGCTCCTCTCCCGGGTTTCTGGTCACACGCGTATTGTTCTTCTATCTGAACGAAGCGGTCCGGCTGTGGGAGGAGGGCGTGCGTGCGGCGGCGGTGGATGGCGCGTTGCGCGAGTTTGGCTGGCCGATGGGACCGTTGCGGTTGATTGATGAGGTGGGGGTGGACGTCACCGGGTTTATCTTTGCCGAAATGGGCCAGTATTTTCCCGGACGATTTGTCCGCACCACGGCCTGCGGCCGGATGATGGCGGCCGGGCTGAAAGGAAGGAAGAGCGGGTCGGACGGGGGATTCTACCGCTACACGCCGACGGAGGCGCCGAACGAGGTCGAGACCCGCCGCGTGGTGGGGCCGCGCCCTGAGGTGAGCCTCAGCGGCTCCGAGATCACCGGGCGGCTGATGCGCATCATGGCGGACGAGGCCGGGCGTTGTCTCGCGGATGGGGTGGTCAAATCCCCCGAGGACATCGATTTCGCCCTGCTGATGGGCGCGGGATTTCCGGCTTTTCGCGGCGGATTGATGCACTGGGCGCGGACCACCTCGAACCCGCGATCTGGGGTAATCACCTAAGGGTCAGTCCATCCCTTTGACCGTATGGTGGGAGTGCATACCTGGGTGATCGGGAAACCATTGCCCACGCCCAGGTGCAGTCCCAACCAAATGTTCAACCTCATGCGACCCGCCGCCCAGGCGGTGGAGAACCGATGACATCCTCCATTGCGGAGACCTCTCTGTCCACCGAACTGAAACGCAAGCTGCTGTTGACGATCCTCGAAAGCCGCCACGGCGACCTGTGCGAGGAAAGTCTCAACCGGCAGGGCAAGGGGCATTTTCACGTTTCCGGCCGGGGACACGAGGCGGTCGCCGTACTCGGAATGCTGATGCAGCCCGACGACTACGTCTGTCCCTACTATCGGGACCGCGCGCTGGTGCTCGGCCGGGGTGTGAGGACGCGGCAGCTGGCGCTCGATTACATGGCGAAACGCGAGTTGTCCTCGCATGGGCGGCAGATGCCCTCGCACTTCAGCCATCCGGAGTTTCACATCTGGAGCGTGCCCGCCCCCACGGCTTCGCAGTTGCTGCCCGCCTGCGGCATGGCGTGGGGCATGCAGCTCGATGGAAAGAAATCCCTGACCATCGGCACCGTGGGCGACGCGGCCACGCGCCAGGGAGATTTCTACGAGGCGGTGGCTTTTGCGAAGGAGCGCCAACTGCCGCTGCTGCTGGTCGTCGAGGACAACGGCGATGGCATCTCGAGTCCGACCCGCCGCACGAATCCACTCGCAATGAACGTGCTCGCGAACGAGGAGTGGGTGGTCGTCGACGGCTGGGACGTCGAACACGTGTACAACGTCGTGGCCGAGCTGATGGCGCGGATTCGCGCCGGTGAAGGACCGGCCTTCCTCTGGATCAAGATGGAGCGGCTCTCGAGCCACACGAGTTCGGACGACCAAAAACTCTACCGCTCATCAGAAGAACTCTCGACGCTCGACGAACGCGATCCGCTCCGGACATTGAAGGAGCAGCTCATCGCGGCCGGTGAGTTGACGGCCGATGAGTTTGTGCGGTTGGAAACCCAGATCAGGGAGAAAGTGCGGGGCGATTATGCGGCGGCCGAACGCGCGGAGAATCCACTGCCGAGTGACCTCGAAGCGAATGTCGTCAACGTACTGCCCGAGTTCGACGAAGAGATCTTCAAGCCCGGCCGCTACCGCATGGGCGACATGATCAATTTTACGCTCCGCGCCGGACTGGATACGGACCCGCGGCGCGTTATCTTTGGCGAGGACGTCGAGGATCCAAAGGGTGGCGTGTTCACGTTGACGAAGAAATTGTCGACGGATTTTCCCGAGCAGGTCTTCAACTCGCCGCTCGCGGAGTCCACGATCCTGGGCGTGGCATGCGGGCTCGCCAGTTATGGGCGCCGGCCGGTGTTCGAGTTGCAGTTTATCGATTTCATCTACCCGGGGTGGAACCAACTCGTCACCAACCTCGCGACCCTGCGCTGGCGGACGTTTGGCAAGTGGACGTGTCCGGCGGTGATCTATGCACCCTACGGCGCGTATCTGCCCGGTGGATCGCTGTGGCACTCGCAGGCAAACGAGGCCGCCATCGCGCATTATCCCGGACTGAATGTCGTGATTCCCAGCACGCCCGAGGACGCCGCCGGTCTTTTGTGGACGGCGATGCATGCGGAGGATCCGACGCTGGTGCTCATTCCAAAGCACATGCTCTGGGCCGAACGCGACGTGAAGCACGCGATCGTACCGGTGCCGATCGGCCACGCGCGGCGGGTGACCGATGGGACGGAGGTGACCATTGTCGCCTGGGGAAACACGGTGGAAAAATCACTCGAAGCAATCGCGCAGCTGGGCGACGAGGTGAGTGTCGATTTGATTGATCTCCGCTCGATCGCGCCGTGGGACCGCGAAATGATCGAGGAGTCAGTCCGCAAGACGGGCCGGCTGATCGTGGTGCAGGAGGACACGGAAAACTGCAGCGTCGGCCAGATGATCATCGCGCATCTGCTCGGCCGGCCCGACGTGTGGAGCCGGATGGTGAGCCCGCCGGTGCTGGTCTCGAAGGGCAACGTGATGATTGGCTACAATCCGATTTATGAATACGCCGCGCTGCCGGACACGAAGCGGGTGGTCGAGGCCGTCCGGCGGGTGATGACGGGAGTATGCTCCGCGCGGCCGCGGTCGGGGCCGGCCCCGGCGCGCGATGGGCGAAGTGGGGCGAAGGTGATGGCGGAACGCGCGGTGGAGCCGGAGAGCGGCCGCTCGGGGCGGACGGGGGATTCGGAGGCGCCGGCCAGTCGTTCCGACGCGCCGGCGGTGGCGAATGCCCCGGATGTGCCGCCGGGACGACGGGCACCGCGGTTCACCGTTCCTTCGCCGGAGAACAGGGTGGCGCCGGCGCTCTCCCCGGCGATTACGCGGCGGCTGGCGGGCGTCGTGCCGGCAAACATCCAGCTCGATGCTTCGTGGACGGCGATTCGCACCGCGAGGCAGGAGGCGAAACAGCGGGGTCTCGATTATTCGCCGTCGATGATGTTCGCGTGGTGTGTCACCCGCGCCATGGAGCAGCACGCCCCGTTTCGCCGGCTGGTGACGAAGGACGGGACCATCGTGCAGCAGGACGCGTTTGACGTGGGAGTGGCCGTCGCGCTGGAGGGAGATCGGCTCGGCACCGCGGCGATTGCGCACGCGGGATCGTTGAGCTGGCCTGAATTTGTTGAGACGTACTCGCGCGCGCTCGCCGAGGTGCGGGCGGGGCGGATCGATGATGTGCAGACGCCGCTCAATATCACGAGCCTCGGATCGTTCGGCGTCGAGGTGGCCACTCCCATTGTGGTGCCGCCTTCGATGGCCACCTTGTTCATCGGCAAAGCGCACGACCGGCTGATCAACGATGGCGGCGTGGTGTACCCCACCGAGGTGATTACGCTGTCGCTCACGTTCGACCACAAGGTGGTCAACGGAGGCGGCGCAGCGGGCTTTTTGAACTCGGTGAAAAAGGAGATCGGAGAATTCAAGCTGCCGGCGTAGCGGCGAAATCTCAGAGAGCGAGGAGGACTCAGCTCGGGCGGAAAATTTCTCCTGGGGCTGGCCCTTTGGCTCGCCCTATCGCCGCGCGACCCAGAACCGGCACTCGTCGGAAAAGTCCCGCACCGGCCGCGATTCCCGGGCGACTTTGCTGCGCATCTCATCGAACTCGCGGCGCCAGCCCGTCGCGGCAAGATCCTCGAGAATTTCCGCGCGATCCGGCAGATGCATGAAGGTGCGGCCGGCTTCGTCCTCGAAGTAGCGATCGCCGAATTCGACGAGTCGCGCGTCCTGGTCGCCGCGCACCCAGCGGAGCGTCTCCATCCGCCAGAGCGCGCGCTCGGTGGCCGAGTGTTCGCGATCGTGCGTGGTGAACAACAGCGGCGCGTCCGGCCGGCACACGCGGTGCAGTTCGCGCAGGGCCGCGCGCCGGTTTTGCCGCCCCGGGATCTGCATCAGTCCGTTGAACATGAACAGCGCGCCGGCAAAGCCGCCCGAACTGTCGCCCTCTTCCGGCCAAATTTCGCGTGGCAACTGCGTGGCGTCCGCATGAAAAAAGCGAATCTCAGTGGCGTCTCGTTCTGCGGCCAGGCTGATGGCTTGGTCGAGCAACTCCTGCGCGAAGTCAAACGCGGTCAACCGGTGGTAGCCAAGAGACCAGAGGCCCAGCGTGACTCGGCCCGCTCCACAGCCAGCCTCGACCAAGGGCGCCGTGCGCTCGGGAAAGAAACGCTCGATCAGCAGCCGCTCGGATTTCCAGAGCCCAAGCTCGTGCGCCGCCCGCGTGTAGTGGACCACGGCGTGCAGGTCGTTGAAATCGGCTCGAACTTGCTCGGCGGAAATTTTCTTCACGCGATCAGGCGATCCGCATCAGCGACGCTTTCTCTCGGCGGCTCTCGACGGATGCAGCCACGGATTGAGCCGCTTGTAACCCGCAATGTGCCACCGATTCCGGCATCACCGCTTCCGCCAGACCGCGATAAACATGCCGTTCGCGTTCAATTCCTGTGGCCACAGCGTGACGGCGGCCGGAGTCGCGGGCCCAGCCGCGGAAAAAGCCGGGCTTGGCTCGAGCTCCGGATGCGCGGCGCTGAACGCCTCTGCGACCGCCGTGGTTTCGGTGCGCGTCAACGTGCAAACCGAGTAAAGCAGCCGTCCAGCCGGCTTCAGTGCACCGGCGACGTGCTCGAGCAACGCCCGCTGCAGGCGGGCGAGCTCACGCACGCTCTCAATGGTAGTCGTCCAGCGCGCGTGCGGATTGCGCTGCCAGGTTCCGACTCCGCTGCACGGGGCATCAATGAGGATGCCGTCGAATTTTGTCTTGGTCGGCAGCTTCGCGGTCCCATCCCAGACCGCGGCGCGGTAGTTGAAGATCTCCGCGCGGGCCGCGCGACGCTTGAGCACCTGCAGTCGCCGCTCGTTGCGATCGGAGGCCCAGACCACACCCTTGTTGCCCATGAGCGCCGCGAGGTGCAGCGCCTTGCCGCCTTCCCCGGCGCAGGCATCCCACCAGGTTTGGCCGGGCTTCGGCGCGGCGGCGTGGCTCACGATTTGCGACGCGAGATCCTGGATTTCAAAGGCGCCGCGGTGAAAAGCCGGAGTGACAAACAGGTCCTGCGTCCCGAAGTACCGCAGCGCGTCAGGTGCCCGCGGCGACAACTCGCATGCGCCCAGCTCCGCGATCAATTTCGCCGCCGTGCCCGGGCGGGCGCGCAACCAAAGTGCCGGCTCGCGCTGGAGCTGGCGCAGGTATTCCGCTGGCATCTCCATTTCGTCGCGCAACCAGGACGGGACCGCCCGCGCGGCGAGCGTTTCCGGCTTGAGCGATCGCTCGTCAGCGATGAATCGCTGATGCATGGACCAGGCCTGCTCCAGCTGCTTCTGGGCGGATGCCTGCGGATCGAGCCACTGCCACCAGCGAAAATAGGCAAACACGGCGCGGCTGATGGTGCGCCTTTCGCGCGGACCGAGCCGGCGCGTCTCCAGAAAGTAGTGACGAAGAGCGGCGTCGGCGCGGATATCCTCGGTCACGCCGTCAAGAATGCGCGCCGCGTGGTTGAGCGTCGTCGAATCGATGGCGGGTTCAGGGGAGGGGCCGCCGCGCGGGGGCTGGGGGGACGGTTGAGTTTTAGCTTCCAAGACGGGCAACTCTAAATCCAAACGCGCCGACGCCAAACGCAAACGGCGGCGCGCGGAAAAGATTTGGCCTGGCGGCCGATCGTGGCTGCGAGCGCCAGCGAGTGGATGGCTGAACGCCTGTTTCGTTGGGATATGATGTGCCAGGGCGCGTCTCGGCCACGTTTGTCGTATCTTACAGTACGGACGTCCGGTCCACGTATTGCTCTCCACGGGCGGGAGGCCATACCTTTTATACACATCGTCAGCCACGGGCGGGACGCCCGTGGGACGAAGAACATGGGCGGGACGCCCATGCCACGCCGGACACGGCCCGCGCACCGAATTGAATCAGTCACCGGCCGGCCGCCCGACGGTTCGAGGTGGCACGGGCGTCCCGCCCGTGGGTTTGATGTGGCATGGGCGTCCCGCCCATGGACAGTGCGACTTGTGTAT
>JBBRCR010000394.1:0-8145 GCA_038204695.1 Opitutales bacterium
TCTGCCATGTCCATCTGCGGCGGATCCTTGGGCCCGATGCCCACCCGGTACCGCGCGAAACCCTCGCCCACGTGCTCGAGCATGCTGGCCACACCATTGTGGCCGCCGGCGCTGCCAGTCGTCGTGACTTTGACGAGCCCGAGGTCGATCGTGAGATCGTCGTATATGGCGGCGACGGCGTCCGGCACAATTTTGTAGAATCGCGCCAGGGCGCTGATGGCGCGACCGCTGGCGTTCATGAACGTCTGCGGCTTCACCAGCCAGCGTGTGCCACTCGGACCGAGATCCCAACGGGCGACCTCGGCTTCAAACTGCCCGGAGCGCTTCCAAACCAGTTTGTGCTTTCGGGCGAGCTCATCGAGGACGAGCCACCCGATGTTGTGCCGGGTATGCTCGTATTCGCGACCTGGATTGCCAAGGCCGGCCACGAGCGAGAGGAACATGACTCAAAGAACAATCGCCCCGCCCCGCCGCGATGAAGCGGCGAAGCGAGGCGGAAAACGCGCTTACTTCTTGGCGGGCGCAGCGGGCTTCGCGGCACCGGCGGCGGCGGGCTTCCCACCGGCGGGAGCCGCGCCGGGTTTGCCGGCGGTACCAGCGGCAGGAGCGGCACCCGGCTTGGCAGCAGCACCCGCAGCGGGAGCAGCGCCTGGCTTGGCGGCATCGCCTGCGGCCGGAGTAGCGGCAGCGCCTTCGCCCGGAGCAGCGGCAGCAGCAGCAGCAGCCGCAGCGGCACCCTCGCCCGCAGTGGGCGTGGCAGCCGTGGTTTCCTGGACGACTTCGGCCACCGGCTCGACGCACGAAACGACGGGCTGGCCCTTGGGATCGAGAAACTCGACGCCGGCAATCTGCTTCAAGCTGGCGACCTTGATCGTTTCACCGACCTTCAACTCGGCGACGTCGACGATGACGAACTCGGGCAAATCCTTCGGCAGAACGCGAACCCGCAGGGCGTGGCTGGCGATTTCCAACACGCCACTTTGGTTCTTCACGCCGTATGACTCACCCTCGAGGTGAACCGGGACGCGGATTTCAAATTTCTCATCGGACTTAACTTCCTGCAGGTCGACGTGCAGAAATTTATCGGTCATCGGGTCGCGCTGGACCTCCTGGAGGAAGGAGAGGGGCTTGTCGGCGTTCTCGTTGCGCTGCAATTCGATCAGCACGGCGCGATCGCCCACCACTTTGAGCAGCCGGACAAATTCCGGCCCTTCGATGGAGAGCGAGATCGGCTTCGTGTGCTTGCCGTAAAGAATCGCGGGGACGCGATTGGCTTTGCGGAGTCGACGTGATGCGCTACGGCCCGTCTGGGCGCGTTCAGCGACATTGAGTTTGAATTGTTGGCTCATGGTTTCGTTCCCCCTGTCACCCCGGAATTGGAGGCAGGCGTAGTGGAAAAGAGGGTCAGGTGATACGGTTGAGAGCAGCGAAAGCAACCAAAACTTTGGCGGGCGATTTAAAATGCCGCAGGAGGAGGTTTAACCGTGCAGATGCCCCACTTCGAGCCCATGCGAGATGGCTTTCCCCCAACGCCGTCGCACCTTCGGTCGTTTGCGTTCGGTGCGGCTAAGACCCGCTTCCGGGAGGCATCGCCTGGTGACTCGATGGCTTCGGCGGAGTCGAAAACGGACCATGCTGCGAACGAAAGTTCCGCGGCGAAAGACCGACATGTCGCCGGAATAGTTTTGAAAAATGGTAGGGATCCGGCAGCCCGACGGCCTTCCCCACTTCCGCGATCGCGAGCGTCGTGCTGAGCAAGAGTTCGCGCGCCTCCTGCAACTGGCGGGCGACAATGAAACCCTTCGCGGAGAGACCCAGGTGACGCCGGAAGAGCTTCAGAACATGAGAGCGGCTGCGGCCAATGATTGCAGCGAGATCCTCGATTCTCGGCGCGAGGTGGAAGCCGCGCTCGATATTGACCAGCAAACGCCGCAACTCCTCGGGACGGCTGGATTGCGGGGTAACCGAGGCCGCGGCCGCCCGAAGCATTTCCCGCACGAGCAGCAGGCCGAGGGCCCGCGATTCTTCCTGCGTCCGCGCTGTTTGGAGATACCAGCGAACCGAATAGTCCAGCAAGCGCCCCAGCGGTTCGACGGCCTCGGTGCGCAACCGAAACACCCCCGGGAGCATCGGCCAGTTGACGTCGCGCCGATCGGGTGAGTCGAACTCCGGTTCGCCCGCTTCGTGGGGCACGTTCGGCACCCACCGGGAGCCGGGCCGATACCATGGCACGATATGCACGTGGGATGTGTACATTGGCTCCCGCGCTGACGGACGGTACGTGATGCAACGGTTCCACGGCAACACGTACACATCGTGCGGTTCAAGCGGGTAGCTGACACCATCGACCACAAATTCTCCGCGTCCGCTTTTGCACCAAAACAGCGCACGGCTCTGGACACACCGGTTGGTGAATTGCTGCTGCGCCGCAAACTGAAACAGGCCGGCCCGACAAATCGCCGGCGCCATCTTTGCCGCAGCGAACATCGGGCGGGCCGATGGCGTCCGGGTTGCACTCGATGGCATCACGGGATGCAAAAAAACAAGGGATTCCCCACTTGTCCATTGTTACAAGAGACGCCCGCAGGATGGTCTCGTGCCGCGGCAAGCTTCGGTGTTTCGCCGAAATTTCGCGCCATCGAGCGCCGGAGAAGATCGCACACGATGGGCTTTGCACCGCCGAACGCATCCGCAATCATCGCGCCAGGTAGCCGCGCTTTCGCGGCAACGTTATGGACGAACTTTCCGAGCTATCCGATTTGGCCGAACGCCGCTTGAGTGGCGCCGGGGCAAAGTTGCGGGCCAACCTTATTCCACCGCTCTTGAAATCGGTCCGCCGGTATGACACGGCAAGTCTCCGCTCGGACGCGCTGGCGGGGCTCACGATCGCTGCGCTGACCATTCCCCAGTGCATCGCGTTCGCGCTGCTCATCGGGATCCCCGTTCCGGCCGTGGTCGCCACGGCGGTGGTCGGCACCGTGCTGTGTTCGCTGTTCTGCTCTTCGTCTCACCTCGTGTTTGGGCCGACGAACACGATCAGCATCATTCTCGCCAGCTCGCTGCTGGCCCTGGCTTCCGAACCCCTCCCGCCGCTGCAAATCGTGCTATTGATCGGTTTTTTGATGGGAGCCCTCCAACTGGCGGCCGGCCTCGCCGGGTTCGGCAAGATCACGCAGTTTGTCTCCCGCTCGGTCATCGTGGGCTACACGACGGCGGTCGGCATCTTGATCGCCACCGGCCAGCTGACCAATCTGCTGGGCATCGACCGCAGCACCGACGCCAGTCTCCCGGGCACGCTGCGCCATCTCGTATCCAGTTTCTTCACCTTTGATCTCAACCCCGCCACTGCCCTGACCGGTCTGCTGGCCTTGCTGGCGATCCTCTGGATCCGCCGCTGGCGGCCCCATTGGCCGGATGGGTTGCCCGTCCTCGTGCTCGCGGGAGGCGCCTCCTTCGCGTTCGACCTGCCGGGCTTCGGCGTGCTCGTCGTGAGTGACTCGGGGGAGATTTCCGGCGGCCTGCCCTTCTACTCGGGATTCCCGCTCCGCGCCGACACGCTTTTCATGCTGCCGAAGATCACCAGCATCGCCATTGCGGCCGCCATTCTGGGAATGCTGGAGGCCGTCACCGTCGCCAAGAGTCTGGCGGTCAAGACCGGAGAAGTGATCGACCCCAACCAGGAACTGATCGGGATGGGCCTGGGCAATCTCGTCGGCGCAGGATTCGGTGCGATGCCCGGCTCGGCCTCGTTCCTGCGCAGCGCCGCCAACCTTCACAGCGGCGGCCGCACGCAGTGGGCGGTGGTCGCCGGCAGCCTTTTCGTGCTCGCCATCGTCCTGGTGATCTCGCCGGTGCTGGGCCAGATTCCGATCGCCGCCATCGCCGCGTATTTGATCGTCGTCGCGGCGCGGTTGTTTCAACCCACCCAGATTTTTCTGGTCCGCCATTCGACCCGGGCCGACGCCGCGGTGTTCTGGATAACTTTGATCGCGGCGCTTTTTCTCCAAGTCGACACCGCGATTTACGTCGGGATTGGCGTCTCGCTGGTTCTCTTTCTGCAAAAAGCCAGCGCCCCGGCGCTCACCGAGCACGCGTTTAACGATCACGGGCATCTGTCGGAGATCGATTCACCGGAGGAACGCAATCACTCGCAGATTTCCATTGTGCATGTCGAAGGGGATCTCTTCTTCGGGGCCGCGGACATTTTCCAGGATGGTGTCCGCCGACTGGCCACAGATCCGAATATCCGGGTCTTCATCCTGCGGATGAAAAATGCCCGTCATCTAGACGCCACCACGGTCATGGCCCTCGACCAACTACTGGATTACCTCAAATCCCAGGGGCGCCACCTGCTCATCTCGGGCGCCCACGGAGACGTTGCGCTCGTGCTCAAACGCAGCGGCCTGGCGCAGCGGATCGGGCTCGAAAATATATTTCCGGCCGAGGAAAACCCGACGCTCGCGACCAAAAAGGCACTGCAGCGGGCGCAGGGCCTCCTCCCCGATCAGAAGCCCGAGGTTCGCGTGTTCTATTCGACCACGAAAACCGGCGCCGCCTGAGTGGCCGTGGCGGCGCGTGCCGACGAGTGGATGCATCGCGATTCGTTCGGCGGTCGAAGAACGATCCACGGGCAAACCGTCATCGACTCGCTGGCGCGCGCCGCGACCAGTTCGCCCCGCTCTCGATTCGCAGGCGCCGCCGAAGGAACGCAAAACAACAAGAGATTCTTCACCGATCCATATTTTTTCCCCACCGATTCTGATAATCTTCTCACGCGACCCGTCGCCCGCGCCGGACTCGTTAGCCACCACCCGCGCGGCTGCTCCCCCCGTGATCCATTTTCACCCTTCCGTCCAATTCCCCCGCTTGATGGCGCCTAATATTCTTTTCGTGATGACCGACCAGCAGCGGTTCGACGCCATTGCCCGACCGGGCGGCGCACACGCGCGCACCCCCGATCTCGACCGACTCGTGCGGCGCGGCGTCGCGTGCACCAACGCCTATTCCCCGGGTCCCTTCTGTTTGCTTGGCCGCCGGACGTTGCCGACCGCTGGCGAGCTTTCCCGGACGAACTGGCGGAGTAACCGGCCCCCGCTGGTTCCGTGCGGGAGCGCTGCGGACCTCCGCGGGGCGTGACTGACTTCGGTCAAGGCCCCATCCCTTCGTGATGAAATCACCGGCTCCACTGCCCGCCCGCCGCGGCAGTTCCCAGGATACGCCGGCCGCCGAACGCGTGCCCATCGGGACCCGCGTCGCGTATGGCTCGTCGGCTTTTGCCGAAAACATCGCGATCAACTCGGTCAATCAGATCGCAAATCCGGTGTTCAACCTGGCACTCGGCGTCAGCCCCGTGCTCGTCGGCACGGCACTCGCGCTGCCCCGGGTCTGGGACGCCGTCATGGACCCGTGGATCGGTTCGCTCAGCGACAACTGCCAGTCGCGCTGGGGCCGCCGGCGGCCGTTCATTCTCGTCGGCGCCCTGCTGACGGCGCTGTGCTCGGCGGCGATCTGGTTTTTCCCGGCCGGCCGGTCGCCGACGTTTTACTTCGGCTGGCTGACCACCGGCTCCTTCCTGCTGGCGACGGCCTATAGCATCTTCGTGGTGCCCTACGGCGCGCTCGGGCTCGAACTCACGCGGCATTATCACGAGCGTACCCGATTAATGGGTACAAAGTCGATGCTTCACAAGCTCTCGGGCGTGATCAACCAATGGCTGCTCAAGCTCGTGCTGTGGGCAGGCCACAACAATCTCGTCGCGGGCAGCCGTTTCTGCGGCGTGATTCTCGGCTGCGTGGTCGCGTCGCTGGGCGCACTCACGGTGTGGCGGGTGCCGGAACGGGTGCGCCCCGCCGGGCCGGCCGGACCCAGGCTGTCCGTCTGGCGCGGCTGGCGCGAGACGATGAAGCGGAAGGATTTCATGCGGCTTGTCGCGGCGCAGGTGTTTATCTACGCGAGCATTCTCGTCATTGATAACACGGGCTTTTATTTGAACGTGTTTTACGTTAACGGGGGCGACATGGCTTACGGTGCGCTGCTCAAGGGCGCCGCGGGCACGTGTTTCCAGATGGGCGGTCTGCTTTCCATTCCCGCGATCGTCTGGCTTTCCCGCCGTATCGGGAAAAAGAATGCGTTTCTCCTCTGCACCGCCACCATCATGCTGGCCGGCGTCGCCAAATGGTTCTGCTTTGTGCCGGGCGGTGGCTGGCTGCTGGTCATCCCCTCGCTCCTGCTGGCTCCGGGGCTCGTGGCGGTGATGGTGCTCGTGCCTTCGATGACGGCGGACATCTGTGATCTCGACGAAGTCACCACCGGCGCGCGCCGCGAAGGCATGTTCAACGCCGTGCTCGGCTGGATGCTCAAGGTGGCGCTCTCCGGCTCGATTTTTCTCGCCGGCGTCGTGTTGGATTTGACCGGCTGGCAAACTGAGCTGAAGGCGGCGCAAACGCCGGAAACTTTTCTGGCCATGCGCATCGCTTTCTCGGCGGGCACGATCATTTTCGCGCTGATCGCTGCGGCGCTCATTTCCGGCTACCGTGTGACGGAGGCGGATGTTGCCGCCTCACGTCTTGCCGTGGGAGCGGCGAAGGGAGCATCGCTTGACGGCGTTCCAGCCGCGTGAATTCTAACACAAAGGATTGGTCGATTTCCGCGCGACGTCATGTGGCTTTTCTGTTTTTCTTACGCTTTCCCAAATTGGCCGATTTTACGCCTGCACTGTAGAAAAGCCCTGTAGAGAGAAACTCGTCACTGCTTCCGATGACAGGAGCCGAAGAGCTTGCCGCAGGAAGCGACCAAACAGCGGAGAACGCGGAGTCGGCCGGTTCGGGCGACGGAAGGAAAATATGAATCAGAAAGACCGGAATGGATCCGGGAGGTGTCACGGGGTCAGGGAGGTGTCACGGGGTCAGGTTGCTAAACTATCACTCAACCGCCGCAAGAGCGAGAGGTGTCACGGGGCATAGGCGCTAACTTAACGCCTAATCCGTTCCCATGGGTAACGATTGAGTTGAGAGCTTCGAGTTCTGCGCCGCTCTTTCAGCTCCACACGAATACTGGGCCCGTGAGCGACCAACTGCCGGGGCCGTAACGGTCGACTCACTACTGATACCACCGCATCGCGCGCCTCGATGAACTCACGCCAATGGCTCGGTGGCAGGCAAGCGATATCCCCAGGGAAAAAAGAATTTTGCCTCCCGCATCAATCGCTCGATCAGAAGGCCGCAGAGCAATTTGGCCTGGATCCATGCTCGGCATGACGCCTCGTCGTACTTGGGCAAACAGCCCAACCCCAGTAGACTTTTCAGGTGCTTGAAGCGTAGTTCGATTTGCCAGCGAACTCGATACAACTCCAGAATGTCCATTGTGTTAAGATCCTTCTGGCTCACGGTCGTGAATACCAAGATGAACTCGGCTAGTTTCAGGGCTTCGTCATTGACCTGTTTTTGCTTCTTTCTCGCCTGACGCCGCAGCTTTTTTTGCGCCCGCATTGTCGCCACGGCGTTTTTGCGAATGGCGCACAACCGCCCCACGTATTTCTTACCGGCGGGAGGTATCACGGGGTCAGGAGGTATCACGGGGTCAGGTTGCTAAACTATCACTCAACTGCCGCAAGATTCGCGCGCCGTCCGAGTCTGGTTGCCGCGCGACGACCGCAGTGACCTGGCTCACGCGGGAAGCGCTCCCCATCGCCAGACGTTCCGCCAACCAGCCGTTCGACGCCTCGGTGTTTTGTTTCATCCACGCGGCGACGGCGACTTTCCAAGGCGCGCCCTTGGGGGCGGCGGCCGGGTCCGCCAGCGTCTCGCCGACTACACGCAGCGCCGCCTTCAACCGCTCTTCGCACCGCACTCGTCGCACCTCGCGCGCGCCGCCCGTCTCCCACGCGCGCGCCGATGCCGCCACGTCGTGGTCCTTGATCAATGCCGTCCGGAAGTCCTCGGTGCCGATGGCCCAACCCTGGCTCAGCGACGCGTAGGCCGGTCCCTTGCCGGCCGGCCCGTCCGCCGCCTGCCACGCCAGATAACGATCATAGGCGGCCCACCCAGCCGGTCCGTCCGCCAACCCGCCCGCCTCGGTCAAGGCGGTTTCCGGCCGCAGCCACGCCGGGCGCTCCGCCTTCGCCCGCAGCCAGCGGTAACTGGACCA
>JBBRCR010000395.1:0-8095 GCA_038204695.1 Opitutales bacterium
GTTCTCCGGTGGCCGGCTCGCGACCGAACTGCGTGACACACCGGTTTCATACTCGATCATCACGCGTGAATTCATCGACGCGCTCAATCTCACTGATTTGCAGGCGGCGGCTGACTGGACGACGGGCGGGACCTATACTTACGACATCGAAACTCCGATGGCTTTCGGGCAGGCCGTTAATTATAGCACGCGCGGCTCCGGTCCCGGCACCCAGCAGCGGAATTTCTTCCCGCAGCGCAACAATCTCGATAGCTATAATCTCGAGCGTTATGACTTCGGACGCGGCCCCAACGCCATTCTCTTCGGCAATGGCAGCCTGGGCGGCGTCAGTTCCTCGACCACCAAGCGCGCGCAAACCCATCAGGCCTTTGAGACGGTGCAGGTGAGTGTCGGTTCGTGGCGCAATTATCGCGGCACGCTCGACGTCAACCGGCCGCTGACCGACAACGTGGCGCTGCGGGTGGCGGGCGTTCTCGGTGACAGTGACGGCTGGCGCATGAAGGAATTCGACCGGCGCAAAGCCGCCTTTCTCAGCACCACCGTGAAACCGTTCCGGGGCATGGAAGTCCGGCTCGAAGGTGAATACGGCACGAATAGCGCCAACAAAGGTTTCACCACCTTGAACGAGCTGTTCGCTGGGTGGGATGGCCGGACCACCTATAACGCGCCGATGGCGCTGGCGACTCTCCCCAGCAACTCCGCCGCGCTCGGCGTCAATCGCCGCGGCGCGAACTATTTCGTTTACGATCCGTTCGATGGCCAGAACGCCATCATGAATTACCAGAACGATCCGATCACCCGCGGCGGTGGCACCACGGCGACGACGCCGATTGCCGGCTACACCTACGGCAGCAACGCCTCGTTCGATTCGCAGGGTCGCATTCTCCATCTGCTGAATGTGCCGGCGAACCGCTTCGATACCGCCATTGCGAATTCCGAATTCCGGATTCCCGGCGAGGAATTCACGATGAACATCGACGCGCCGCTCCTGAAGCAGCGCTTCAAGGACCTCCAGCTCACGCTCAGTCACCGGATCGGCAACTTCCACTTCGAGGTCGCCGGGGACGTGAACCGCACCGCGATCGAGGTCAACGCCGAGCAGAACCGGCAGAACAACAACACCTATATCGACATCAACCGGGTGAAGCCCAATGGCGCCCCGAATCCGCACTTCCTCCAGCCCTATGGTGACGGCCAGTTCAACCGCTCGAATCGGAATTTCAACTACGACAACCTGCGCGCCGCGGCCGCGTATGTGATGGATACGCGGTTCGGCAATTTCACATTCAACACCATGGGCGGAATCAACGAGAGCGAGTCGGTGGTGACGACCCGCTGGATGAGTATTGCCCAGGGTCCGGACCACCGCCAATGGGGCGCCCTCTCCCAGCCCGCCACGCAACGCGTATATATTCGTCGCTATTGGAATGAATCCAGCCGGCCGCTGCCCGACCTGAGCGCGCGGCCCATCACATTCGTCGACCCGATCAACCGCAGCACCCGGGAGATTCAGCCGCTGTGGGTGGTGGATGCGTCGCGCCCCGACACCGACACCCTCACCACGCAGGACTTCCGGTATTTGGTCGGGGCGGCCAACGCCAAACATCCTCCCCGGGCAGAAAGGCAGTCAGGTCACCCACTCCCTCGGTTCCGTCCTGCACCTGGCGTCCTGGTTCAACCCCTCGATCAACTATGCGGAGACGTTCAATATTCCCACCGCCGTGCCGCGGATCGATGGCAGTTCGTTCAAACCCACGGTTGCCACGGGCTACGACTACGGTCTGCGGATGGAATTCTTCGAGCGGCGGCTCAACGTGAATTTCACCTATTACACCGCGGAAGAAGTCAACGGTAACACGGGCGGCGACGGACCCGTTTATTTCAACGATCTCTACGACGCGAATATCGTCGGGGATCAGTCCGCCTCGGGGCGGAACATCCGCGGCATGGGCGCGCTGCCGAAACAATACCGCGACACGCGCACGCGCTCGAGTGATGGCGTCGAAGTCGAGGTGGCGTACAATCCGACCAAGGCGCTCCGGTTCACGGCGAATGTGGCCTTCCCCAAGGTCTACGAGTCCGACCTCAATCCCGACGTCAAGGCGTACATCGACAAGAACGGCGCCGTGTTCAAGCAGATCGCCAACGATGCCGGCGTGGTCATCGGAGCGGACAATCTGGCCACAGTGGACACATCGATCCCGATCAACAACCGCTCGCCGGATGCGCAGGCGGCGGCGAATGCCTACAACAATATATATATTTTCCGGGCCAACATCATCGATGGCAAGCGGCGGACGCAGGATCAGCCCATCGTGAACGTGTATGGCGACTATACGTTTCAGGATGGATGGCTGAAGGGCGTCCGCGCCGGTGCGGGCGTGCGCTACCGCGGCAAACAGATCGCCGGGTTCCGCGGCGCGAACACGATGGTCGATCCCGCCAATCCCACCCGGGCCATCGACGATCCGGCCGTGGATGCTTACACTCCCGTTTATACCCCCGACGACTTTTATATTGTCACGGGTTCGATCAGCTACGCCTGGAGGCTCAAGGATCGCCGCGAATTGCGGGCGAATCTCGTGATCAACAATCTGCTGAATGACCGGGGGCCCATCTACGGCCAGTCCATCGCCGTGCGTCCGAAGAACAACGACTACACTTCACCGGCGCGCGAGTCCGTCGCCGACGGATTCGGACTGAAGCAGCCGATCAGTTATAATCTCACCCTGACAATGAAACTGTGATCGGGCGTGACGCCGGATGAAGGCGGCCGATGTGGCGGGAGCGCGATCCTCAAGCCTGCATCGGCCACCCGACGGTACCAACGCTCACTGGACGCAGCGCAGGCGGATTGCGCTCCTGCTCGGGGCGACCTTCCTCGCTTACGGACCGGCGCGGCTATAACACAATACGAGCACGCGTTGCGGACGCAGCCAACCTTCGCCGAGGCGCATTACAATTTCGGGAACATGCTTGTGAAAACGCCGGGCCGCGAAGCGGACGGGATCGCGCATTTTGAAGCGGCGGTACGGTTGAAGCCCAAATTCGCTGAAGCGCATACAAATCTCGGCACGGCACTCGTTCGCGTCCCCGGCCGGCTGGAAGAGGCCATTGCGCATTTCGAAGCTGCGCTGAGAGCAAATCCCGATTTCGCCCCCGCGCGCAACAATCTCGAACGAGCCCGCCAGCTCCGGGCCACCGGGCCGTGAGCCTTGTGTGTGGAATGGACTGGTTCGCTGAGTGGGCGCCCACCTATTTTAAATTGGGCCGATCGTGGCTGCGAGCGCCAGCGAGTGGATGCAGTATCCCAGCGAGGAACTACCTCAGACCGATTCAACCACGGATTTCACAGATAAAGGCAGTTCTGAATCTGCGCCCATCGGTGAAATCTGTGGCTGAATTGGTCTGAGGCGGTGCCTCGCTATTATGATCCATCGACACTTTGGCCCTCTGCTCATTACCGGCCTCCTACTGGCGTCCAGCGGGAGTGCCGCGGCCAGCGCGCCGGCACCGCATCCGCGGCTCATCCTCACGCCGACGCGCGTGACGGAATTAAAGGCAAGCATCGCCACCTCGCGGCGCGAACTCTGGCCCGCGGCGTTGCAAAGCGCGGTGGATTTGTCGCACGCGACCATTCCGGCCATGCGGGAGGCCAACAATCGGTATCGAACCTTTGGTGACACCCTGCCGGCGCTGGCGCTGGCCTACCACATGACGGGCGATCGCGCGTTCATCGACGCGGCCGATCGCTGGTTGAACGCGATGCTCGATGTGTCCGAGTGGCGTGGCAGCCAGAACCTCGGACGCTCCGCCTGGGTCGTGGGCTCCGCACTGGTGTATGACTGGCTGCACGACGTGCTGCCCGCCACCACTCTCGCCCGGATCCGCCAGCGCCTGCTAAGTGAAGGCGAGATTCTCCTGCGGGAAACGTCGTACTGGCGGCTGCTCAGCAACCATTGCCTGATTGAAACGTCGGCGCTCGGATTGATCGGTTTAACGCTTCAGGGTGAGGACGAGCGAACGGACAAGTTCCTGGCGACGGCGCGGGAGCGCGCCGATCTGATCATTGAGCACGCCCCGCTCGACGGCTCCTGGGGCGAGGGCGTGCAATACTGGCAATACGGCCTTGGCTATTTCCTGCGTTACCTGGAAGCCGCACGGACTTCGGGGCACCACGACTATTTTCCGCGTTACGAGTGGCTGAAGCAAACGGGCTACTTCGCCATCGATTTTTCGCTGCCCGGCCTCCCCAAAGAAAGTGTGAACATCGCCGACAGCGGCATGAACGACTACGGGGCGGGATTTCTGTTCTTCCTGCCTGCCTCGATTTACCGCAACGGGTACTTCCAGGATTTCGCGAACTGGACGCGCGCCGGTCGGCCGTACAAGTTCAGCTGGATGGATTTCATCGCGTTCGACCCCGGCGTCGCGCCCGTCGATTTCACCACGCGGCCGAACTTTCGCCACTTCGACGACCATGGTTTCGTGATCATGCGCAGCGGCTGGGCGGCGGGGGACACTTTGATTGCATTTCACTGCGGCCCCGGGCCCGGGCACCGCAATCAGGAGCATCCGCTGCGACTCGAGCGACGCGGTTTCGGGCCGGGTCATGCTCATCCGGATACGAACAGCTTCAGCCTCTTCGCCGGGGGGCAGTGGCTCGTGCTGGATCCCGGCTACGTGCACCAGAAGTGGACCCGCGATGAGAACACGATCCTGGTGAACGGCCATGGTCAAACCGGCGAAGGCCATGAATGGCTCGACTTCATGGCATTTCAGCAGCGGACCCCTGCGCCCAAAATCCTCCGGGCTGAAACGAATCCGAATTTCGACTACGTGATCGGCGACGCCGGCAACGTCTACGTGGATGAGGCCGGCCTCACTCATTTCCGGCGGCACCTGCTTTTCCTGAAGCCGGACATCCTCATCGTGTACGACGATATCTCGGTGAAAGACCCGGCGCGCATCGACTGGCGATTGCAGGCGTATGAAGCGGTGGTCCCAACAGCGGCGGGCGAGTTCGAAATTCAACTGGCCGGCGTCCGATTCTTGGTGCGACCGCTGCTGCCGGTGCGTTTCGAGCATCAGGTTGAGAAAAGACCGCTGCGCGGTTCGAAGACCAACGGCACTGTCACCACGTTAGATTTGATCGCCGAAGGGAGCGGCCACGTGCAGTTTCTCGTCGTCCTCAGCGTCCTCGCGAATGCGAAGGCCCAACCGCCAGCGATGCATTTCGCGCACGGCCGGTTGAGCCTTGCGCGCGACGGCCGCGCATGGAGCATCATGGTTCTCGATCCGGCGGTGGCGGACGATCCGGCCGCACCGCTTTTGATCGTGAATCCGCGCTGATATGATTCCTCGCTCTGACCTTCGGTCCCGCCCGAAACGCACCCTCCCACGGACTGCCGGCGCGGTTTGCCACATCACCGAAGCCGGGCAGCGCGCGGACGCGATCACATCCGCCACGCTGCCGCTGGAGCGTCCCGATGAAGCCGATGAGGATCGCCTCAACCGGATCCTGTGGCACGCGATGAAAGGCCACGACACCGCGTATCCATCGTGGGCGGTGAAACTCGGCGACGAAGATTGAGCATTATGATCACTTCACCCCGCTCACTCGCGATCGTTGCGTGTGTCTCGCTTTTGATCGGTTTGCTGTCCGGCTGCGGAAAACAGCATGCCCGGCCGATCAAGGTTGGTTTTCTTGTAAACCAGCCGGACCAGCCCTGGTTTCAACTGGAGTGGAAGTTTGCCGATCAGGCGGCGAAAGATCTGGGCATCGAGGTGATCAAGATTGGCGCCACCGACGGCGAGAAAGCGCTCAGTGCGATCGACACGCTTGCAGCGGCAGGGGCACAGGGCTTCGTCATTTGCACGCCCGACGTCCGGCTCGGCCCGGCCATCGTGGCGAAAGCCCGCGCGGCCAACCTGAAGCTCATCGCCGTCGACGATCAATTTGTCGGTCCGAACGGCGTGATGAAAGACGTCCACTATCTCGGCGTTTCCGCCCGCCAGATCGGCACCATGGCGGCGCAGGCCGCGCTCGACGAAATGCGGCGCCGTGGCTGGTCGACCGACGAGACGGCAGTCGCGATGATTACTTATGACCAGCTCGACACGACGCGCGAACGCACCGAGGCCGCGGGCGAACTCGTGGCCGCGGCGGGTTTTCCGCCGGAACGGATTCTTCGCGCCGCGGCGCGGACGGGCGATATTCCCGGTGCCTTCGACGCGGCGAACGCGCTGTTCGTCCGAGCCTCCGGCGTGAAACGCTGGCTCGTGCTGGGGCCAGCCGACAACTTCGTGCTTGGCGCGGTCCGCGCGCTCGAGGGCCGCGGGTTTACGGCCAACGACGCGATCGCGGTGGGAATCAACGGCACGGATTGCATGGTCGAACTCGAGAAGCCAACGCCCACCGCCTTCTTCGCCTCGGTCCTGCTCGCGCCCAAACGGCACGGCTACGATACGGTCGTGATGCTCCATCGATGGATCGCCAACGGCGAGGAACCGCCGCTCGACACGCGCACCGCCGGTATTCTCATCAATCGTGCAACGTTTGCGCGTGTCCTGGCCGAGCAGGGCATCCGCTGAACGCGCTCCACTCTCTCGCGCTCCGCCTCAGTCATGTGGTTCCGCAATTGGATCGTTTTCCTCACCACCACTCTCGCCGTGTCGGCCGCTGCGAACGAGCGCTGGCTTTCTGCAACTGACACGGCGATTCAACGGCAAGGCGCGTGGACTGCGGCGGGTAATCGCTACGCCGGGGAGGCCGCCTGGGGCACGATCGAAGAGGGTGCGTCGCTCGAACTCACGTTTTCCGGCCAGGCACTCGTGCTGTGTCTCGATACGCTGACGGTGTCGAATTATGGCCCGCCGGAACTTGGGCGGCTGGAGGTATTCGTCGACGGCGCACTCACCCGCACGTTGTATCCACGAGCTGAGGACCGCGAAGTCGTGATCGCCCGTTCCGACGGGCAGGCGAACCTCCGGATCCGCGTCGTTCATCGCCGTGACGCCGCGGGCGCAGGCTGTCGGATCCGCGGATTCCGAGTGACCGAAACGCTGGGTGGTGAACTGGCCATGCTGGTTAGCGGAGAGGACAACGCCGCGCTGGTTGATGTGCGCGCGACCATCACGAAAGAAGGCCGCGTCATTCGCGACACGCTCGCCCGCAACTTTCTGACCGGGCAATTGCGGCTGGCGGGTATTCCCGCCGGCGACGGCTATACCCTCGAACTGCGCGCCCTCGGATGGAAAACAGCGCGAATCGAAGGCGTATCCATCCAGGCTGGACGCGAAACCCGACTGCCGCCGGTGTACCTCGAACGCGAATGGGACTTGCGCGCGGACGTGTTCAAGTTTCCCGCCTTTGGCCGGGCGGTCGTGCGCCAGCCGGAACAACCCTTCCGCGCCCGCTTTCAGGCGCACCAGGCGGAAATTCTTGGTGCGCGCGTCGTACGCCGCATGGGCCCCGCGATCATTTCGCGACGCTGCCGCTTCGAGGAGGACAAGGCTGCCGCGTACTACTATCATCGCGAGGGCACCGTCGTGCCGCCGGCCGATACACCGCCGGGCCTTTACGATCTGGAGATCACGATTCGCGATGGCCGCGGCGAGGAAACGATGGTGTCCCGGCGCAGCGTAATGGTGGTGGACCGGTTTGCCGCGGACCCGGTGTTTCTCTCGTTCGGCCATCTCGACACGTGGGGCCAGTATCAGGCGGAGTACCTGGCGAGAATTGTCGGAATCGCGAACATCGTCGCACCCGACATGGTCCTGGTTGCGAACGAGGCGAACCCCGCCTATGCCGCCGGCGCACTCGACGGACTGGAGATCCCGTTCGTGGTGAACTTCGGCAACCATCGCGGGCCCGACCCCGGCGCGTGGTTCGGCGAGTCAATCGGCATCATCGATTTTGGCCGCGAGTTCTGTGTGTTGAATTTTGGCCGTGCGTGGGACACGGCGATCGCCGACGCGGACGCGCTGCTCGCGTCGCGCGAAGCCTCGCGCATCAAGATTGTGAATGCGTTCGAACCAAATGCGCCCATCGCATTCCTCGACCGGCACCGCGTCGCGCTGATTCACGACGGAC
>JBBRCR010000396.1:0-8046 GCA_038204695.1 Opitutales bacterium
GCCGCCGGAAAGTCGATGGTCTGAAAACGAAAGAACGTCCCCGACCACGGCTGCAACCACTCGGGATGCGCGGCCAATACCGCCGCGAATTCCGCGAAACGGGGATTGGGCTGAAGGCGTTGGGATTTCATTCGAGGGCGACAGGGATGAGCATTTTTTTGCCCCGGCCATCAGCAACCGGCGAGGCCGAGAATCGCCCGATAAACGAACTCAAACCAATTCAGCCAGGTATCCCATCAGACTGTCGTAACTGATCAGGCGGATGCCGCGCACCGCTCCGCGCTTTCGCAGCACCACGCTCTTGACCGGCGGAACCCCATCATTGGCGGGACCGGCAATGGTCAGCTCGTTTAGAGTGCTTCGAGAAAGGCCAGTGAACCGGCAGCGCGCGCCCGGAGCAGGCAGGCGCACCCACTCCGGTTTCGTCGCTTCGAGAGATGCCGCAGCAGGTAGAGGAGAGAGAGTCGTATTCATGGTCGTTAGGCGCTCATCCGAACGCTGTGCTGAATTTCTTCGCGAATTTCCTCCCGCACCTGCACCTGGCGCGCGATCAACTCGATGAGCCGGTCGTGAAATACGTTCGTGCGATTGAAGACAGGGAAACCGAATTCGGTTTTCTGCATGCCCCATTGCACCGATGCGCCCACGTGTTGCTCCCTCTGATTCCAGATTCGGAGTCCGCCGCCCTCGAATGTCGGTGACTGATTCAGGAATGCCTTGACCGCTTCGACGGCCGAATCCGTTTTTAAAGCGACCGTGTAGGTTCCCGTCCGCGTCTGGCGGTAGATTTGATACCGCGATTCTATTTCCGCACCCACGACGGGCCCGATGGATTTTGAGCTGTGCGTATTTTTCATGGGATTAGTCCTTTCGATACGCACATTCCTGCTCATGACGGCCGACCTCTCAACGGAGCGCGCCTGCCGAGTTTGAGGTAGACCGGCTACCGTCAAATCGGTAGGCGCAGGCCATTGGGTCAATCCTCGAATCACCGCGCGAGGAGCCATGAAACGCCACCGTGACAGCGAAGCGTCTGCGGACACAAAGCGGCCGGACCGCCGCCGCCGAGGCAAACTCGCCCGCAACCCGGCTTTCAGTTTCGCGCGTGATGATGAACACCCTGTTCGTCCAGCTCCGCGCGCAACATCACACCCAGCGGTGCCGTGGATTGGCCTCGTCCACGTCCAAGCGAGGTCACGGCGAAATTCCCGCCGCTTCATTCTCCCACCCGGCATTCCGGCATCAGAGCGGCCTCCGTTTCAGCCGGAGACGGCGGATGCATTCAATGCTGCGAGCGGTTCGCGTTCTTCCGGGCAATTCCGCCATGGCGGAACGTTCTTTTTTCCCGGATCGTTATTGCTCTCTCTGGCGGCCCCTCCGGCCGGTCCGCCGCTACGCGGACAGGGAGCGGTTGGGTCCTCCTTGAAAGGAATCCCCCCAACCGTCCCCTCGTTCCGGCCGGCACCCCCACCCTTCGACGAGAGCGCACTCCCGCTCCTCAAAATCAAAAAAAGGAACTATATGCCCTCGAAAAACGCCCAACCCACCTCGCCAACCAAGAACGCCGCCACCGGCCCCAAGCTTCCGGTGAAAACCTTCCGCCTCGGCCGCATCAAAGCCGCCGTGTGGGAGAACGAAACCGACCAGAAGAAGTTTTTCAACGTGACCTTCGCCCGAACCTACATGGACGAGGCCAGGAACTTCCACGACACCGACAGCTACGGTCGTGATGATCTCCCGCTCGTCGCCAAACTGGCCGATCAGGCGCACACGTTCATCTTCGCAAGGCTCGCAGAACTGAAATCCGAATAGAGCGAGTAAATCTCGCCTCAACGGCGGCCGGAAATTCCGGCCGCTTTTTTTGTGTCCTTCGCCGCAACAGCAAGCCGAGCCTAATCCGAGCGATGCTCGCTGACGCTCGTTTTTTTCTAGCGATTGCCAGCCGCTGATTTCCCCATTCTACACCCGGTCAAGGTCGTTTCGCTGCGCGATCTCCACCACGCGGAATCACTCCGCTTCCCCCTCGTTGCGGGCAAGCCCGCCGCCTCAGCGCTCCGTCCACCGCTTTGACTTTCGGGTGGGGGGCGAAATCGCCAATCGGCAGTAGGCGATAAGGTCACGTTCCGTGACGCACGCCCCACGGGCCGAACGGCACGAACCATGACAAACGAAAACCTGTTCGGCGAAACGATCTACTCCTACTCCCGTGCCCAAGCCATCGAAGACGGTGTCCTCGTGGACCTGAGCCAGGCCGATTCCATCCGCCAGCACTGGAAACATCCGTTCGCCTGCACGTCGGCGATGTGGGGAATTATCGAGGAAGCGTTGCAGCGGCCCGATCAGGATTCATGCGGTATCTGCCACGATATTTCCACGATGGCCAAACTCGCCATCCGTTCCGCCCGCGATGCCGACCAGATCCTTTTCACGGTCATCATCACCGGGAAAAAGCACGCCATGAAACTCCACATCGGCCCCGGCGACACGGCCGCAGCCGTGCTCACCCTCATGCTGCCTTACGAAGACTGAGCGCAGGGGCTTCGGCCCCTTTTTTCGTCTGTCAAACGTAACGGTGCGACGCTCCCTTGTTCATCACAGCCGGCTCCGCTCACGCACATACTTTCGCTTCACCGGCCTTTGCTTCGGTGACGACCCCGCGAATTCGCCGTTGGAAACCGGGATAGTAAACGCCGTCGGAACTTACCTGCACGTATCCCTGTTGCAGCGCATACAACATGAGCTGGCCTTTGTGATGAAGGCCCAGCTTACCCATGATCGCCTTGCGGTGCGTGTTCACGGTGAAGCGGGAGAGGCCGAGCCGCTCCGCGGTCTCGTGGTCATCGGAGCCATCTCCGATGACCGACAGGATCATCTGCTCCTTCTCCGTCAGCGCATCGAGCGTGATGTTTTTCGGTTTTTTCAAGCGCTCCACCATCGTCGGACTGACGTAGAGCTGGCGCATCAACACCTGCTGCATGGCGGTATGCAGGTTGCCCAAACCTTCTACGAAGCCGTCATAAATGCCGTCGTAGCGAATGCTCCTCAACAGACTGAAGGTGCGCGCATCTTTTCGGGAAGTGACGATCAAAACCGGCAAATCTTTTTCGACAAGTGGTTCGAGATGTTCGAGCCCGTCCATGTCCTCGATTTTGACTCCGGTGATAAACATGTCGGGCGGGCATGCCTGAATGGCATCCAACGCATCGAATCCACGCTGGAAGAACTGCCCCACTGCGTTTCGCCAAAACTCTTTGATCTGCCGACAAATCAAATCCCCGTAAAGTCGATCTGCTTTCAGAACCACGATCCGGGGAGCAGCAGTTTTCGGTAGCATGACTATGGAGCCAATGCTTCGAGTTGAAGTTTCATGCCGTCGGGATGGGACCGGAGGCGTCCCGCGCCGCCGCCTCCGTGCAGAATTTCTTGGGCGAGCGCGTTGCGGATCAAAAGCTCCGTGGCGTCACGCATCGGACGCGCTCCCAGCCGCTCGTGATACCCCCGCTGAATCACTATATCCGACACCGAGCGTTCCGGCGATTTCCGCGGCCAGCTCTTCGCTGGCCAGCAACGGCGTGTAACTTGCCGGCGGATACTTCGTGCGAGGCACCGTTGCGAGTTCTTCGCTCGCGGTGATTGGCACTATGGTCCGCCGATAGACGGTGTGGGCCTCATGGCGGACAGCAGGGTCAACCGCTTCGCGGTAGCCGCGCACGTCGTAGCTCGTTTCCACGAGCTTCGTCGGTGACACCGCTGGGATCACGATAGGCGGCGCAGGCGTCGAGGTTCGCACTGCAACAGGGCGTTGCGTGGTGCAGCCCAGAACAAGCAACGGCACGACCACAATCCAAGCACAGCGAATAACTGTTCTCGTTGTCGAGACTCGTGAGTGACGGTCCGATTTCATGCCGGAAATCGAAGCCACGCCCGGGTAGCCGGGGAAGATTTGCCCGATTAAAAACGGCTCAAAGAAACGCTCAAAAAACGTTCAGAAGCGACCTCAAGCCGATCGATCTGATATGTCCTCCCCCTCCGGGTTTCTAATTGTCGCTGCGCGTCCACTCCCTCGCGATCGTGCGAGGTGTGTCTGGTCTCCTCTGTGTCCTCTGGTTCGACCTCTGTGTCCTCTGTGACCATGCCTTGGATTGGTTTGGGTGCGAAAAATTCAGGCTAAGGGCGGCGTTTCACCTGAGCACTGCCCATGGGCGGTTCGGCCGTGAGCACGCGCTGCAGCCACTCGCGGGCCACCGACGCGCGGGAATGTCGCGCAGGACCCAGGTCTCGGCGTGTTCCACAATCGGCAGAGTGAGAAAAGTGAATTCCCCGTCGGGGCAAACCGACGCCAGGTAGGCCTCGATTTTCTCCTTTTCCACCACGGGCAGTTCGTTGGTCACCAACTGTGGAATCCGCGCCAGGCGTTGAAGGCGCTGTCGGGCGCCTTCCCGGTTCGTGCCTTTCCAGCGCCCATCGTCATAGTGGCTGTGGCAGATCATACCGCGCCAGAGCGAAGCGATCGCGTCATCATGCAGGCCGACGACATTGCAGACGATCACCGGAAATTTCCGCCCGGGCTTCCAGTCCGTCGGAAGATACAACGAGTGGCGGACGGCGGTGCCGGCATAGGCCGGCAGCAATTGGAACATGCGCCGGCCGGGGGAGGCTTCGCCTTCCATCGGGGCGGGAAGCGTGAGGTCCGGCGGGATTTCCTTCAGGTCGATCGCGAACAGGGCGGTCGCCACCACCGCGAACACAGACGCCAGGACCGACCACCGCCGTGCCCCCGGCTGGAGCCCGTTCGAACCGATGACAATTTCCGCCGGCTTCATGGATGAATGAGATTCATGCGATCGGACGGACGGCTGCCGTGCGCAGGCTCGTGTGCGATCCGCACGATGGACGAACTGCAACCTGGTCGGGGGGCATTGGATTAATCCGTTGCGTCTGTGCCGTGCGCAAAATTGCGCCGCACCCGGTTTCGAAAGGCGGTCGGGGTTTGCCCTTTCAACCGCAGGAACTGGCGGTTGAAATTCGAGAGGTTCGTGAACCCACACTCATAGCAAATCTGCGTGATGCTCTCGTCCGCCTCGATGAGCAGACGGCACGCCCGGCCAATCCGCAGTTCGTTCAGGAACTCGGGGAAACTCTTGCCGGTATGCACATGAAAAAAGCGGCTGAAAGCGCCCTCGCTCAATCCCGCGACGCGTGCGACCTCAGCCAGGCGCAGGACATGATTAAGCCCGGCATTCACGAACTGGAAAACCCGGTTCATTCGCTCCTGATCGTACGGCTGCAATTCGAGCGCAAACGCCGCACTCGCGAGCGGCTGGCATTCAGCCGAAATCGCCAGGCGCTCCAGGATCCGCAGCACCTGGATGATCCTCTCCAGCCCGCCCAGTTCCGCGATGCCCAGGATCCTGGCGGCCACGGCGTCACGGGTGGCACCGGTGACATGCAGCCCGCGCGCCGCACGCTTGAACAGCCGCCGTATGCCGTCGAGTTCCGGCAGCCGCAGCAGCCCGTCGCAGAGGAACCGCTCGCCGAATTGAATGAGCAGCGCGTGCACAGGCGCCTCCGCCGGTTCATTCTGCCAGATGTGCGGCAGCCCCGGTCCCACAAAGACCAGGTCACCCGGCGAAAGCGGGGCGATGTTGTCACCAACAACCCGATACCCGTTGCTCTGGAGCACGAGGATCAACTCGTATTCCGGGTGCATGTGCCAGGGGCAGTCGAACCCCGACGACCTCAGATTCTTGAAGGCAAACCCCTCCTCCGGCGGCGCCGTTAGTTTCTGAAAAATCGGTTTCATCCTCTGTCACCCACTCCCGCGATACCCGCCCCGAAAGTGCAATCGAAAAACTGCGTATGCGATTCAGCGGAGCTCCATCAATCGGATACGGCGAAAGCGCACCACTGCACCCGGTTTCCATGTCGTCAGTCCCGCTACATCCGGATGCACCTGGAGCGCGATGCCGCCCTCGGAGGGCACACCCGCGGTCGTTTCGGTCGTATGTTGAAAATCCGTCAGCAACCGTCCATTCAGCCACACCCGAATGCGGGCCGGCTCCCGCTCGAGGCGGACTTCGACCTCGTTCCACTGCTCCGGACGAACCAGCCGGGCCCCGTCCTGATTCCGTTGTACATAGGCGTGCTTCACGAAAGGAATAAATATCGCACCCACATCGGAGCCGGGCCGGTAATCAAGACACACCTGATGGCTGCGCCCATCGGGCCCGACGCGGAGGAAGATGCCGCTATCCATCGGATAGGTGAGCCAAACCTCCAGTTTGAGAACGAAGTTTGTATAGGGTCCTTCCAGCCACAGCAGTCCGCCCTTGCCCGGAGGATCCTGGGTGCCGCGCAATTCGCCGTCTTCCGCCCACCACTTTCCCGCCAGATGAAGTGGCGGCATGCCCTCATGCGGCTTCCATGCGCCGAGCGACTTTCCGTTGAACAACGAAACGAACCCCTCCTCGGGCACGGCGCTGACGCCTGCCGCCGCCAGCGCTTCGCGCAGGATCGGCTGCATTCCCTCTGCCATCCGCGCGAATCCCAGATCGGTCGGATGAGTGCCATCCACCGTATCCTCGCCATCGCCCCCCAGCAGGAACGAGGAAGGAACGTAGTGCAGGTGCCTGTCCCCCTCCTTCGTCAGTCGGGCAAAGAGCTGGCGCAGGTACGCGTTCGCGTCGGACACCTTGCTCCGTCTCGTTTCGATGAAACCGGCATCAGCGTAAGAGACATTTTCCACCAGGACGATTGGGACCTCGGGGTGCGCAGTCCGCAGTTGCCTCACGAAAGGCTCGATCCGTTCCTTCACCTGCGCCACGTCGAGGTTTGGCAGGCTGTCGATCACATATGCCGCCGGATCCAATTCAGCGAGCAGCTGAGCCATTTCCGGCTCCGTTTTTCCGTTGCCACTGAATCCGAGGTTCACGATCGGCCAGTCCAACGCGCGGCCGATGATGGACGGGTAAGCCATGCCGGGACGCGACGCGCAGCCGCCTTGCAGGATTGAGGTGCCATAAAAAACGATCGGCTTGCGGCCGGCGTACCGATCCGGCGGCCGTTCGAATCCGGCGCCCGGCGGCACGCCGACTTCGACCGACTCGATTCCATTGTAGAGCGGGAGATAAAGCAAAAATTCGCGCTTCACGCCCGCCGTGAGGCCCTTCACCAGCGTGGCCTCGCTCGTATCCGAGTTTTGGGGTCGCCCTGCGCCGACCCACTTCCATTGCCCGGCATCGCGAACGTACAGATCGAGCCCGCTCACACCGGTCGCGGGCATATGCGGCAACGCCATCCGATCGCCCTTGCGCACTTTCCATCGCGCCTTGATTTCGGTGGCGTCGCTGACGAACCGCAGACGCAACCCGGCCGAATCTCCCGCCAGACTCCAGACCGGCGCGCGCACCACCGCCTCGGCCTTTGCCGGCAGCCGGTCATACCGGCGTTTCGTTTGCGCCCAACCTTTACCCTCGAGCGGCCACGCCCCCAAATCCTGCCACACCGTGTTCGGCTTGGCTGACGCCGTATTGGCGGGGGCCGCCCCAAGCGGACCGCCCAGCGCGATCGACGCCAGCGCAACGCACCCGGTGAAGACTCGGAAAGCAAATAAGGTCATGTCGGCAGTGAATTGCTGGTGGAGCTGAATTCGAAGACGGCTTCCGTTTTGTCTTTCGCCGGCTTCGTATTGCCGGCGCGAATTCGCGGGAACTATCGAAGCGTCGGCTGAATCGCGCGGTGGGCGATCAACTGGCGGATGGCGGACTCGACCAGCGCCTCGCCCGAACCCGGCTCGCAGCGCGTGCTTTGGGGCGACGCGCCATAGGCGCCCTCGGCCTGCGCCTTGCGGTTCGGAATATAGCCGATGGCGCCATTCGCGAGTTCGTCAATGATCGTATATTGGTAGGGCGAGCCCTGCTTGATCGCGAGGCCGAGCTCGACGAAGAGTTCGCCGGGTATGCCGACGAATGCGACCTCGTCGCCGATGGTAATCACCATCACTTCGGCGTCGAAAACATACTGGCCGTTCACGAGCCTCTCCGTCAC
>JBBRCR010000397.1:0-8025 GCA_038204695.1 Opitutales bacterium
CTTCGTGCGTTCATAGACATGCGCCATCATCCGTGCATGAGTCGAAATAAACTGCGCGTTGCCGCCCTTGTGCGGCGAACCGCCCTTGGTCGCGATTGCGAGCGGCGCGATCCATACATCCGTCAGCGTCCAGCGCGCGAATCGCTCGAGCACCGCATCGATTTCCGGCAGGTGGGCCCAGCGGTTGAATTTGAGCAGACCGGCGGAGACGAGGCCGTTGTTGAAAGACGAACCGGAATAATAGGCTGGTGATTCGGTGATGGGCGCAAGGAAACCGCCGCGCACCGGGTGCTCCCACTTGAACACCTGGTCCACGAGGTGCGCCGAGCCGCGCAGATAGCGCTCGTCCCACGTCGCTTCATATACGTCGTTGAGCGTCATCAGCGGGTGGCCCAGGACCCGTTCCATCCCATTCGTGTGGATGCCAAGGTTGCGCAGACACCAGTCGGCAATGCCGCGCGCGCCTGCGAGTCCACCAGGATCTCCCGTGAGATACGTGTGCCAGAGCAATCCCTGAACATAGCCCGCGTGTCCGAAGTCGGGCCCCTGGGCGGTATGGTGACCAAACAGGCCGTGGCTGTGCGTGTGTTGCGTCCCCACCCAGTCCGGGTGCTCGCTCGAATAATGAGTCATGTCGACATCGACGTAGTGCAGCGCGCTCGCGAGCCCGAGCCGTAGCGCGGCCCGGTCGCCCGTGCGGGCGAAGTGCACCAGACACGCGGCCGGCAGATCGTATTCGTTGTTATCCCACAGCGGGTTGCCCTTGACGTAGCCACCCGAGGTGTGATCGCCGTAGTTTTCAAAACCCAGGCCGACCCGCTCGATCACGGGATTCTTCATGTAGGCCGCCAGGGATCGCTCGACTTCGGGCAGGCCGCTCCCGGCCACCGTCTCAATTTTCCCGAACGCGCCGCTCCGCACGTACCATTCCGGCGAAGCGGTCGCGAGCACCGGACCTGACGCCAGCAGTGCGCCCGGAGTCGGCGCGCCGCTCCCGTAATAAAATGCCAGGTGGTGCGTCTTGCCCACCCCTTCGATCCAGTCGAACTCGCCGCCCTCTTCCGCCCAGAGATCGATGTTCAGCCCCTGCGGGTGCCACCGCAACGCCTTCGGGAATTGCTCGCGAAAATCCACGACGCCGGCGTGCAGGCTGCCTCCACCCTGCAGCGTCAAGCCCACCCACCCGGCGACCTGCGCCCGTGACTCCTTGGTCTCCGCGGCGCGGATATCGAGCACGATGGTTTCCGTTTTCTGCACTCGAGCCCCCGTCGCCGGGACCGTTCCGGTATCGTCGATCGCTCCAACCACCGCGTGCGAGGGCCGCACCTTCAGCGCAAAGGATTTGATGACCACCTTGCTCGCCATCGAGCCACCGACGTTTTTCGCCGGACGACTGTCCGTGTTGGCCACAAAATAATCCACCTCCACCAGCGGACTGCCCGCATAGGCGTGAATTCGCGCACGATGAAAAAACCCACGGGAGGGTTTGCCCGGTTCCGCCAGTTTCGTCTCGACCCGCACCACTGCGTGCAACGGACCCGCCTGTTCCACCTCGATTTTACTTACCGGCAGGTCGAGCGCGCGCCAGGTGAGCCCGCCCGCCTCCACGATTTCCGCGCCCATCGGTTCGCGTTGGGCGATTTGGCCATCCGGCGTCCGGACATTTTCGATGAGGCTAAAATGGGCGCTCGAGACCAGGAAGCGCAGTGCGCCGGTATTCACTTCAAACCCGTCGGCGACGCGCCGCACCTGCACGGCGGCGGTTGACGGCGTCGGGTTCACCCGGTTCCCGTAGACAACGGCGTACTGCACCGATCGGCCGGCGGCGGCGTCGTACATGAAATCAACGAACACCCACCGCACACTTCCGTCCGGCCAGGTTGCGGTGACGCGGCTCTGACTCGGGATTGTGGCGCCTGTCGCGTCGAGGACGCCCACGTTTCCCGCTGAAAGGAGATCGCCCTGGGGTATCGGCAGGCCACAGCGCACGGGCCAATTGCGGCCGCTGGCAAATGCCGGCGCATCCACGACGACTGGAATTTTTTGTTCATTTGCGCGACCACGCGCGAGCTGGGGCGTTTTCACCTGGGCGGCGGCGAAAATCCGCTCGATATCCGGTGCATGGACGACCGGCGTGAGGCGCACGTAGTCGAAGTACGCCGGTCCCGGCGCCACGGCGTCGACATAACAAGCATCGATCCAGAATTCGAGCACCCCGTCCGGCATCGCAAGCGGGCCGAAGTTGATCTCTTCGCCCGGATTGCAACGCCGCCACTTTTCCCCGTCGAGCGAAACGGCGACCGGTCGCCCGGGATCGCTCGCGCGTGCCACGTACGGACCGGCATGGACGCGCGTCCGATAATGGAGCGCACGCGCGCGGTCCGGCGCGCGATCAATCCGCACGGTGTCTGACTTCAACACCGCGCCGTCCGACCAAAGAATCGCGTTCGGATTGTCCTCGAAATTGCTGCGCCAGTCCTCGCCCTTCTTTTCCGGCGCCGTCAGCCGGTCCAGGTTCACGGTGACGAGTGCCCACTTTTCGTCGCCGTCCTGGTCCACGGTGCTGATCCGCTCGGGATTAAGTATTCCAAAATTGGACTCGAGGACGACGTCCACCCGTGTCTTCGCGTGCGGTTGCGAGATCAACGCGCCCGTTTGATAGGGATCAACCTGCGTTGGAAAGAACGCCAGTTGATCGACCTTGAGCGTCCCACGACCGCGGGCGCGAATGCGGGCACGAACGCTGGCGGTATTGGGCAGCGCGGGAAAAACCCGATCGAAGCTCTGCCAGTTAGTGGTCGCGAACCGATTGCCGCGCAGCAACGATGACGGTATCGGAATCTCCCGGCCCTGCGCGTCGTAACACACGATCTCAGGCAGGGCGTTCATGTCGATTCCCACCTGCACGCGTACCTTCACCGCAAAGCTGTCGCCTGGTTTTGCCGGCAGGCTCGTTGCTGACTCGAGCGAGTATTCGCCCGTCACCGGAGACGTAACGTGCCAGATCCCGTCCGGCTGATTCGCAATGGTTACACCTTTCTTCTGTGGCTGAAGCCAGACCGGCGCAACCTCCGCAGCGCCGAGGCGGGCGCCACATAAAATAAAGAGCGAAAGGGCAACCGCGTGGAGCCGGGGAGTGAATTTCATACGGAACGCGTTAGCCAAGTTATCGAGTGCTGAAACGAGCCTGAACGAGCGGCATCAAGTCGCGAAGCCATTTTGCGGACCGCCAAGCACGATATAAATCCGCTTCTACAATAAAGTGGTCCGTCGGTTCGGGCTGCACCACAACCCACTTCTCACAGATCAAATGTTGCGCTCAGGATGAATACCCTTGGGCTGATGATCCGATAGGCGCGAATAGTGCCGTCCGGGTTTGCGCCGATCGCCTGCAGCCGTCCGTCCTCGGTCACGTTACGGATGTTGAGCTGAAACGTCACGCCGACCTTGTCCTTGAACAGCCGCGTGCGATAGCCCGCGAGCAGATCCACGTACAGGTGAGCGGAATCGTAAATGGGACGGCTCCGATCGTAGTCCGTGATGATCTCCGGCAGCTGCTGCAGACCCCAATAGCCAATGGCTGACTTGTCTTCCCACCGCATCGATCCGCCAACATTGAAACGCTTCAACACCCGGTGGTCGGTGATGTCCGCGAGTCGGAAATTAGTGAGAAAATTAGCCCGATACCTCCGCACTTGCGGACGGCTGAGTCCGTTGCCGGCAATTGCGAGTCCAAGGGGCGAGGTTACGTTGAAAGCGACATACTCTGATGCCGACATCTGATTGTTATAGCGTTCCGTGAACCACGGGCGGCCCGTAAGGGGATCGATGATATTTGGCCACACCTTCATCCGCTCGGTGAGCCACTGGGTCACGTCAGGAGCGAGATTGGAATCGATCGTCTTTTGTTCCGTGACGTTCAGCTTCATTGTCCAGTAGGCGCTGGGATTGTAATTGATTTCAACCTCCTTGCCCTTGGCGGTGATGTCCGACGTCGTCGCGCTTCCAAACGGCAACGGTTGCAAGGCCTCGACCGAAAGGCCCATGATTGTTGCAACCTCTGCTTCGAGTTGCTCGTTCGTCAGGACCTCGCCGCGCGCCTCGGCGGCGGTCATCACCCACTCGGTTGCGTTTCTTTGCAGCTGGTAAGCCGGAGCCGCCGTGGACACCCCCGGCACGTTCGAACGATCCACTTGAAGCATGCGTCGGCCAAGCGTTGCATTGTCTCCATTCCTCGAGCCGAGTTGCTGCGTTGTATACAAGTTGGCGCGGATGAACAATTTTCCATCGAACAACTTCAACATGATGCCGTAGTCCTCGCCCTTGCCGGCCGGATCGGGCAGCCGCTCGCGATAAAGATTGAGCGCGGGATTTGCCGGCTGAAAGCTGTCGGACTGATTCGCAAACAGGCTCAGCCACCGCAGGGGTTTGACCACGACGCCACGCGTCTGGGTGGGGCCTTTACCGACGTTCCAGTTATTCGGCGACCACCCATGGAAGCTTTCCTCGTCAAGCGTGACACCATCGGGCAGGAGCCGGACAGGCGCGCCCGCGCGGCTGTAACGTGCATCATGTCGCCAGCCGAACGTCGTGACGATCCGATCCTTCAGCAAGTGGCTTTGGAGGATCGCACCGCGCGTCTTCAAGATGTTCCAGTTGTTCGAGCCACCGCCGCCGCTGAAATAGGCGCTGCCAAGTTCCGCCGAATCCTGCACGAACACTCCCGTTTGCGCATTGCCCCACGTGAGTGGAAAAGCGCCCATGTGGATCCCGGATGGAACGTAATCCACGTCCTGGCCCTGATTGTCTCCCACATAGGAGTAAAAATGAACCTGGGCGGTCCGCGGTCCAACGGGAAGTCCGCCCGCGGCGTTGCTCGTGCCCCGCGTCACACCCGCGGGGATCCAACTTTGATTGTCTACAATCGCAGTGACGTACGAACGGTTCCGCGACTGGATTTCTTTGTATTCTCCATACGTGCTCACGTGGTGGCTCCCGAGCCAGCGCTGCCATTTTTTTTCGCGGCCGAGGTCGAGTTTATACGCGAGTTGGACGCGATAGGTATTCCGCTCCAGCGGCGAAAACGACCTCCGCGGGTTGGCCGCATTCAAATACGGACGCATGAAATTCGGATTCGGCGCGCCGTTCAGCCAGCGCTCGTTCATGTCGATTTGCACCGCGGTCGAGATGCCCGTATTGGGCGCGAACATATTGTTATTGTTTCGTTCGCTCGATTCCTTGAACCACCCCAATTGCGCCGCCAGTGAATGGCGGGGCGTGGAAATAATAAACTGTTCCAACAACACCGAACTGGTGGCGGTCTTGTCCTCCACCCAGTTCGGCGCGGATATATTGAGCTCGGACCAGTCGTAGATCGCCTTCGATGTTAAGGGCGGAAAATAGCTTTGGATGAGCGGCTGCTCCGTGAAACTGCGTGTGGGATCAAAGTGCGGCACCACCAGCATGCGGGCGCCGTTCTGCGATATGGGCGTGTTGGTGTTGGTCGATTGACCAAACGACCAATGGGTCACCCCACTGTGATCCATAAACATGTTGGTGTACGTCCGATCGATGCGCGAGAGCGCCAAGGGCAGCCCCGTGGTGGTGATGCCGTTCGTCCTGGCCGTATTCGTCACCGGATCCCAGGTTGGCGCCCCGGCATCACGCCACGGCGTGATCCCATCGCGCGGCGTCGACGTATTGGGGCGGTTGCCGTACAGGTGGTAGGTCGAGTACGAACCCGTGAGCGACGTGAACTTGAAGGGCCGGAACTTGACCATCGCATTGTAGCGTTCAGAGTCGGTGCCTGAGGGTTTGAGCGCGAAGCCGTCGTGCTGGAAGACCGCGCTGCCGCGAATGGCCAGCACGTTGTTTTTCAATACGCGGTTCAGGTCGAAGCTGGCACGGTATCCCTCGTTGCTGTCGGCTCGAAGGGTCAAACGTGACTGGTTTCGGGTCAAATTTGCCGATGAACGCACTGTATTCACCGTGCCGGCCGCGTTTCCGATTCCAAAGAGGCTCGAATTGGGGCCGCGGCTGATCTCCACAGCGTCGATGTCAATTGGATCAATGGGCGTTCGGCCGCTGGTCTCGAAAGACCCCGAAGTGATATTGGCCGGACCAATGCCGCGGATCCGGTTGGCGTTCCCGGGATCGAGCTCCGTGTTGTCGGTCGCCACACCGTTCCGGTCAAACGAGAAGTCGGTATAGTTCCCGGTCCCCTCCGTGCCCGCCTCGTAGTTGAAGATATCATTGAGATCGAGCATCGCGAAATCGTCCATCTGCTCCTTCGTCACGACCGTGATCGATGACGCGAGATCCTCGATTTTCGAGTTCAGCCGCGTGCCCGACATTGTGTTCGCGCCATAGTACCCGCGGTCGCCCGCGCTGCTCACCTCGAACGGCGTCATCTGCACGGTCTCGCCCTGGCTGGGACCGGCCGCTTTTTCATCATCTCGGGCGAGGCGGTCGCCTGCCGTCAGCGGCGCCGCCCGGGAGACGTTTGGGCTGGGGGTTTCCTTCTTTACGACAAACGCGCCGTTTTTCGGATCCTGAGCCGCGACCAGCCCGGTGCCGGCCAGCATCTTCTCGATCGCTTCGCCCGCCGTGAAAGCACCGCGCACCGAATTCGTCGTGACGTCCCGGGCAATCTCGGTGCTGACGATCAGTCCCTTGCCTGACTGCTCCGAGAAAAGCTTGAGTGATTCTCCGGCCGGCCCGGCCGGAAGGTCGTAGGTTCGTTTCGCTGCATCGGCCGCCCACAGCGGGCTGGCCGCAGCGAAGGCGAGGCAGATGCCGATCGCTCGGGCGATCGCACGGATAGTCGAAGAAGGAGGAGTCATGGTGAAGGCGGCGGGGTTTCCGATGCACCCGTCGCCTTGGAGCGACAACGGTGCCACACTTATCAAGAGCCTCGAAGCGGACGAGTCGTTTACCGCGAAAAGAAGAAAGGCGAAAAAATCGCTTCCAACGCGCGGCGGCGGCAAATTCGTTGGACACCGACTGGCTTTCGCGCGCACGGTCTGCGGGTCGCTTCCGTGTGAACTCCCCGTCGTCAATGCCAGACTCCGCGTGCGCCGCCCACAAGGCGCAATGGCTCGCGGACGAAATTCAGCCGCACGAACCGGCGCTTCGCGGCTATTTGCGGCATCAATTTCCCTCGGTCGACACGGACGAGATCGTACAGGAGTCGTATCTCAAATTGCTGAAATCCGAGACGGAGGGGAAAATCGCATCGGCCAAGGCATACTTTTTCACCGTTGCACGGAACACGGCGCTGAAGGTTTTCCGGCGACGGGAGAAATTTTTTTCCCCCGTCCCCGTAAACGAATTGCCGGAGTGGCGGGTCATAGCAGATGGTCCCGATGCCGCCGCCGCTGCCAATGCCACCTACCGCTTGGACCTCGTCGCCCAAGCTATCGATCATCTGCCACCGCGTTGTCGCGCTGTTTTGCGCATGGCGGTGGTTCGCGGTCGGTCGACGGCAGAGATCGCGCATGAGCTTGGCGTGTCCAACGCAACGGTGCGCGTGCAAATGGCCCAGGGCATTGCGCGGTGCGCGCGGTTCATCGAGGAGAAGGAGCTGATATGAACCGCCCCAATTGTTTCGATCGACGCGGCGACGACGACCCCATCGCGCAGACCGCCGCGGACTGGCTCCTGCGACGCACCGCCGGGCTCACGGGTGGCGAGGAGGCGGAGTTCCAGACTTGGCTCACGGCCGATCAAAGAAACCAAACGGCCTATGCCGGCGTGCAGCGAACGTGGAGCACCCTGAACGAACCTCGGGAGCGCGGCGAGGTGGCGGAGCTCCATCGCGCACTCGATGCGTTGCAACGTCGCCGGGAGCAGCGGAGCCGACGGCCCGTGATTGCGGCGGTGGGACTCGCCGCCGCGGCGCTCGCTTTCGGGATGTTCTTCCCGACCACCCGGGTGGCCGTCGCGCCGCCCATAACAGTTTCCGCGCGGCCTGATCGACAGGTGCTCCCCGACGGATCGGTGATCGAGCTGAAATCCGGCGCGGAA
>JBBRCR010000398.1:0-8016 GCA_038204695.1 Opitutales bacterium
GCCTCCACAACGTCTACTTTCCGCAGCTAGCCATGGTCACAAAAGCGGTGGAAGAACAGTTCGTGAAGTGGTCGCTGCCGAACGCAGAACTGGCCCATCTCTGCCGGTTATGATCCGCAATCTTTTATGGCGTCAAGTATAATAACACTTCGACCTTCTGCGAGAACGCTCAACATCAAGCAGGTTTCTGTTGACTGCTAGGAAACTGGATCTTCCGGGGTCGGGTCGGGAGGGGTTATTTCCAGATTGGCACTCGGGCCTTGGCTTCGTCGATGATGTAGCGGCACGCCTCGAAGGCGGCCCCGCGGTGTTCAGCCGTCACTCCGACCCAAACGGCCATTTCGCCGAGTTGGAGGCGGCCCACCCGATGAACGCACACGGCTGAAAGCACGCCAAATTTCTCCCGGGCCTCGGCGATTATCCGCAGGCCCTCTTTTTCCGCGAGGGGCGCATAGGCCTCATACTCGAGCGAAAGCACCGGCTGGCCTTCGTTGCGGTTGCGCACCCAGCCCTCGAAGGTCACGCACGCCCCCGCCTGGGCATCGGCGAGCGTGCGCTGGAGCGCGACCGGGTCGAAGAGTTCCGACGAAATCTTGAACATGCGGACTCCCCCGATCAGCCGCCCGCGACCGGAGGGATGAACACCACCCGATCGCCGTCGCGCAGCAGCGCGGACGAAGCGACAAATTCATCGTTCACCGCGGCACGAACCCGATCGGCCGGCAGCGTGAAACCGTGACGTACGCGCAACTCCTCGTAGAGCGCCTCGGGCGTGCCCGCGTCCGTCGTGAGCCGTTCCTGCGCGAGCCCGCGCTGCTCGCGAAGGATGGCAAAATATTGGACGTGAAGGGCGATCATTGAGATCAAGCGGGCCGCAAATCTCCGGTTTGATGATGCGAACAATCTAAATCGGAAGACATTTCCGATAGGAAGGTCCAACCGACGTGCTCCTGAGCAAGGCGATGCCCACGTGACAGGATGTCCCAAGCGGGAGACGCGAGTTCACCAAGCCAGGCGCACATCTCCCGGCGGGCGGGCTCTCCAACCTCCCAAGGCATTGACTTATCGCGCCCACGTTCCAACAACCAGCGATAGCTTGGCAAATGGGGTTCGACCGGAGGCAGGCCGAGCCGCAGCGAAATCACCGCCGCGCGTTGCGGTATGCGCAAGCCCGCCGAGTCGAGGTCGCCGAAGTAGAGCACCCGGCGAGATCCGCCGATTTCGCGAAATACGTCCGCCAGAAAACCTACGCTCTCAGCGAAGCGGTTGCCGCCGCCGTAGATCACGGCGCTGAATTGCGGCGTTTGCCGATCCCAACGGCCGTAGCTTTCCCAGGTCGCGAGGTTCTCCAGGACGATGGCCGGGCCCGCCGGCAGGGTTCCTCGTTTCCAGCCGAGGGGCTCGGCGACGACGACGAAGCGGAGTCGCTCCGGGGTCAGACGGCCATCGCCGAAAAGTGCCGAGCCGCCCAAGAGCACATCCAATCGTTTTTCGTCACCGAAGATTTCGAGCGAGCGCTCCTTGATCGGCACGGTCTCGCGCGCCCGCCCACCGTTCGCAAAAAATTCGTTCAATTGCCGCAATTCGGAAAAGGCGAGGTTCAGCCGGGCCCCGCTGACAAAGGCCAGCTCGGGTTCCCACGAAAACGCGCGGATCTCCGCCATCTCCGAGTCCGACAGCGGCACAAAACCAAAGGCCTCGCGCCAGCGCGCCTCGGCCTCCAGCGGGATGACGATGCGATCGATGAGGTGCGCCCGATAGCGAACGGTCTTAAGCTGCACCCAGCCTCCCCTTTCAAGGTGTTGCGCATCGCGGTCGGCATCGTTGCGATCGGCGGCTGAGGCGAGGCCGGCATCGGCAAGCAGATCTTCCCAACCCCGTGAAAACGGACGCGAAGCCGGAGCCGGGCGATCCCCGCGCGCCCGTCGCCACTGGTCGAACAGTTCACGCGCGACCGGCATCTCGTCGGGACCCATGGCTCGTCACTCCAGCGCCTCCAGAGCCTCTGCCATCGTGGTGAGGAGTGGAATATTTTCGATGTGGGTAACGTAACCCTCGGCGTCCCATTCGATATGTTTCTGGCACATCACGACGGTCTGCGCGTGGGGCACCATCACGCCAAGGCGTTCGGGCGGGAAGGCCATGACGAGTTGCAACTGAAAGTTCCTCGCGAGCGCGAGGCAGTCTTCGATGCCGTCGCCCGAAAGTTTTGAAAATGCCTCGTCCATCACCACGAGGCCGAGCTGCTGTGAACGCATGGAATTGCGGTCGCCGCGGTCATACACCCGGCGGAAGGCCGCGAGCATCGAGATGAAGAAAGGCGCCTGGTTTTCGCCGCCACTCAGGTTGCGCCCGCTGCGACCGAGCGAGATCGACGGGGCGTCGGGTTTGTCGGCCGGAACCATTTCGATGTCGTAGTGGTGGTAGTTGCGATAATCGAGCACCCGGCGGGCGCGCTCGTCACCCTGGTCGGGTGCATCGACGGCGCTCATCAGCTCTGCTTTGGCGCGCTGGATCTCGTCTTCTCCCAGGGCGGCAATCAGCGGGTCGGTCGGTTCCAGGCCGGATTGCAACAGGTGCCAGATCGCCCCGTAGCCCGCCGAGTCGCGCCGCTGGGTGATGCGATAGCGAAATTTTCCGATCGGCTGGCTCAGATAGCGGTCGAGCTGGCGAATTGTGTCTTGGGCGTCGGTGACGCGTCGGTTCAACTCGTTGAGAACGTTTTCCTCGAGCCGGCGCTCCCATTCGCGTTTGCGGTCGGCGGCGAGCTGGCGGGATTTCTCCAGTTCGACCGTTTCCAATACCCGAAGCCGGCCAGCCCAAGCGTCGTTGCTTTCGTCTTCGGCAGGAAATTCGTTAGGCCGATACTCCGGGTGACGGAGGTTGCCGTGCAGATCGCGGGCAGCGGCGAGTTGTTGGCGCTCGTGGTTGCGTTGCACGCGGGCGAGATCGGCGCGGCCCCTGGCGTCCGCGGCGCGACTCTGTGCGGCGGCTAAACAGTCGGGCCATTTGGGAAATTCAGCGCGCAGAACGGCACAGCGCTCCGCGAGTTCGACATCGAGGATGCCGCTGAAACGACCGCCCAGGGCAACCCGGCTGGCCTCAACCTCCAATCTGGCCGCGACGGCTTCCTGGTTCGAACGCTCCACTCCGTCGCGTTCGGGCTGCTCCGTCAGATCGAAGCGGCTCTTTCGCTCGTTCAGCACCGCCACCGTCGCGAGAAAACCGCGATGCCGCTGCTCCAGATCGTCGAAACGCTTCTGGCGGGCAGCATGTTCGGGCGTCATCAGCAGATTGACGGTCTCGGTCACGGTTTCGAACTCGCTTACGAGTTGGGGCAGGTGCGGCAGCTCGGCCGCGCGATCTGGCAGCGTGCTGTCCGCCAGACCACCCTTGCGCCCGCTGTCGAGCCAGGCTTGCACGTCGGAGAGTCGTTGCCGGAGAGCGCCGTGCTGACGGCGGGTTTCATCTTGTTCTTTCCCTTTCGCGGCCCGCATCCGCTCGAGCCCTTCGCGACCGAGCGTCAGAGTCACCGCGGCGGCGGGTTTGAGCCGGCGGCGCAACGGGCTCTGTTTGCAGACGCCCTCCGGGGTAATCGCGTGTGCCGCGGTGGAATTCTCTAGTTCTTCCAAGGTCTCGACACACTCGACCTCGCCCAGCAGGTGCTCAACGTAGGGGCGGGCGACGGGATGCATCACGTCGACTTTCTGCAACAGCGAATTTGGCCGCGAACCGGCGCGAAGCAGCCGGATTTCGCCCGGGTTTAAAAGCGACTCCGGCTCGCGACCCGGCGGTGTCCGTTGCAAAATCTCCAACGCCGTGCGGTAGTCCTCCGGGTCGTTCACCACGAGCACCCAACGATTGCGGCCGAGAAACAATTCGAGCGCGGGCCACCACCGTTCGGCATCGGGGTTTACCTCGATCAAGCGGCCGAGTTGTTCGACGCGGTGGCCCAGTTTTTGGCGCAGCGCCTGAAAAAGCGGGAACGCGCCCGGAGCCTGTCCTTTCGAGAGGTTTTCCAGATCTTCCGCCAGTTGACGCAGGGCTTTTTCGGCGTCTTCGATGTCCCTGCGCAATGGCTGCGTCAGCTTCTCGATGGCGATCCACATCTCGTTGAACCGCCCGGCCAGGTGCGGAAGTGAAGCGATGCGTTCCTGGTCGTTGCCCGAGCCCAGCCGCGCGAGCAGCGTATCGTCCACAACCAGCGCCTCCTTTAGCTCCGGCAGGGGCAGACTCGCCCCGTGCCTGAGCCAGTTTGTCCAGCGATAGTGTCGGTCATCGAGCTGCTTTCTCGCCGACTTCTGCGCCTCGCGCAGCACCGAGAGTTTCTGGTGCAGCTCTTTTTGACTTCGTTTGAGTTCGGCAATCTTGATGGCGTCGGGATCCTTCCCAATCTCGAAAAGCACTTCGGCCAGCATTTTCTCCGCGGCCGCAGCCTCGGCGCTGGTCTTCGCCAGTTCCTGAAGATCGGCGGCGTGTTCGGCCTGAAGCTGCTTTAGTCTGGCGGCATGACGCGCGCGGCTTTCCTCCGCCTGGAGCAATTTGAGCGCATGGATGCTGTGCAGCAGTATGGCTTCCTCGCGACGCGAAGCTTGAAAGGTGGCGTGCTGTTCGTCGATGCGCCGCAGAAAAGCGGCTTCATCCTCCTGCAACTCCAGCCGCTGGCGCGTATCTTCGTAGGCGCGAAGGGCGGCTCGCACGTCGCGCACGTCGAGCGGGTTCGCCTCGAGGATGAACTCGCGGATGAATCGTTCGACATTCTCCTCGGGTTCGAACGCGAGCGCCTTTGGAACCGTGCGCTGAAAGGCGGCGACATCGAAGTTGAGGTGTCGCGGCGTGCCCATTTCCTCGAGGTAGTCGCGCTGCCGGGCGAAAAGACCTTCTTTGTCGTAGGTGCGGCGCAGCCACGCCCGAAACACATCGTCCGTCAGCATCTGGCCATCGGGCGCAATCTCTGCGTAGTCGAGCCGGTCCGGGATGCAAAAATAGGTGTGCCTCGGGGCGGCGTCCGGGCTGGAGAATTCCAAACGAATGCCCCACGTCTCGCGCCGGGGCTCGTGTCCGGCGCGATCCGCCGGGCGGGTGAATTCCAGCGCCACGAGCGTTACGCCGCTCGAACGGAGGAAATGCCGTTGGTTGTGACGCGTCTGGTTGGTGTCGCCCAGACAGTAGCCTACCAGATCGCGACCGCGGGCGTTGCCGGCGGCCGCGCGATTGGCCCGCCAGTGCTCGCCGAGCAGCACGTATTGCATCAAGTCGAGCAGCGCGGACTTGCCGGTGCCATACGCCCCGGAGATGAGCACGTTGTCCTCCACGTCGAAAATCTGCCGGAAGCCATACCAATTCAGCGCGACGATGCGCGTGAGCGAAATGAGCTGGCTCACGGCGCCGCCTCCTTCGACCCGACCGCCGGGTCATCGCCGGACTGCTGGTAGAGGGCGGCTTGCTGCTCCCAAGCGGCGGCGGACTCGAATGGGATCGTGCGCGGCAGGGTCGGCAGGATTTCCACCTGCGACTCGCCAAATCGATTCGCATCCTCATGCCATTGCAGGCGGACCAGGCGGCGGGAGCGAAGCTTGACGAGCATATCGCGGAGCTGCGCCTCGGCCGGCAGATCCACGTTCTCGAAATAGAGTTTCAACCGCTGCCAGATTTCGTTGGCGGACACGATGGCCGTCTCCACCGGGCGCTCCATGCGGAGGTCGTCGTAAATTCGCCAGAGTGTGAGCACGAGCAGGGTCTCAGCTTTGTTGAACCGCTCGACAAGGCCGCAGTCGCCCGGCACCGGACGAAGCTGAAAGATCGGCCGGTCGGGGTCGGCCTCGAGTACGAGATGCAGCGGGGCGAGATATTCGGCGATTTCACGCTGATATTCTCGCGCGAGCAGAAACGCTTCTCGATCCCGTCCGCTGTCGCCAATCAGTGCGCCATGCGCGAGCAGTTCGGTGAGCACATCGGACACAGCGGCGCGATCCTCCTCGCGAATCCGCTGCCAGGTTGAGAAAGAGGGCCAGGGTAAAGACATCTTTAAGCAACGCGTTCGAGGGTGAAGCGCTCCATGAGGCGGTCAGCCTCGGGATCGCGGGGAATGACATCGGGGGCGGTGCCGAGCGCAGTGCGCTGCGCATGAACCCGCCAGCGGACCGTCTTGGGCGATCTCCCGGTTGACCCGTGGTCGAACGCGAGCGTCGCCAGCAAATCCAGGAGATCGTCCTCGACGTGCACCCGCAATTGTTCGGTCGAGATCCGATCTCCGACTGCCGGCAAATGCCGGTGGATAAAACGCGCGGCGCGCTGCGGATTCAGAACATAAAGATTGCGACGCCGAATCTCGTCCTTGGCGGCCTCGGGGTCATGTTCCCGGCTCGGAACTGCCAGCGTCAAATCCACCGCGAGGCGCTGGCGGCGCGGTCGCGAAAGCGAATCGACGCCGAAGAAAATTTCCACCACGGGCGAGAGCAGAGGCATGCCCGGTTCGTTGGCGAGCTGGGAGAAAGATTTGCCCGCATGCGCGCGCGCCGCGGCATCCAGATAGCTTTTCACCTGCTCGGGGCGCCGCCCGCGCATTTCCGTTTGGTAGCGATAACGCGCGGACGAGAGCCGGCTGAAATCGGCCATGCGCCCGTCAATGATCCTCTGTTTCACCGGAATCGCGCCAATGAGCCGCTCCAGCCGGAGCAGCCAGCGCTCCGCCTCGGCGTAGGCCGCCGTCTCATCGAGTCCCAGATGCCCGGCCAGACCGGCGGCGAGCCGCTGCTTCGTGAACGGATCGTACCGCGACTCCTGCACGACGGAGCGGACGTGGTTGAGCTGAGGGAGCAGACCCGCTTTTTGCAGCACATCGTAGCACACCATGTGTTCACCCGCATGAAACTCGATCAGGAAACGTTGCAACGTTTCCTGCGCCGAGCCGCTGGCGCGCTGCGCCGTCTCGTGCTGGAGAATCAGCGTTTCGACCGCATGCATCTGTTCCTGCGCCCGATCCGCCCGGTCGAGGAGATCCTTGACCGTCTGCCGCATCGCCTCGGGATCGAGCCGGTTGGGATCGAGCGCACCCTCGGCCAGCAGATCGCGGCAAAGCGAGCGCAACGTCGCGGAAAAATCCTTCAACTCTGCCGGCCGATCCTCGGCCAGTTCGCGCAAGAGCCGCAGCAGCCGGCGCAGTGGCGGCACGATGAGAATCTGGTTTTCATCGAGGCTGACGCGGCGCGGCTCGAGCCACCGGGCCTCGATTAGGCGGTTGAAAAACTGGCCGGCTCGCTGGCTCAAGTCGCGGAGCTGGCCACCTTCGTCTTCGTCCAGCGAGGTGTCGGGATAGCTTGCGAGCACTTCGCGAATGAGCAGTCGCGCCTCGTCATGGGGAATCTGACCGCCTTCGTCGGCCGCCTCGCTCAACCGCATGGCGCAATCCACGTAGATTGCGGCGCTGGGCCGCGCGAGGGGACGGAAAAAGCCACCCTCCAACAGCGGAGCAAGCTTCCGGCCCAGCGAGGTTTTTTCGGCCACCGTGGCGGTAAGCGAATTCATTGAGCGTGGTCAGGTGATCGCTGGAATTGGGTGGCGTCTATGGATTTGGCAGAAAATCGGAATGTCATTGTGCGTGATGGTTTTGGGGGCGGGTTACGGTGATCGTCGGAGGGAGGTTGCCCAAATGAGGGTGAAAGCCAACATTTTGCCCGGCCGGCCGCGAGCACGATTTGTCTTGGCGCAACGTATCCGCAACCCGGAGGAAACCAAAAGGTGGACCGGGCGCTCTGTGCGCGGCTTTAAGCGCGTCCGTCGAACCAGCCGCGCGCGGAGCGCCCGGCCCACCTTTCAACTGTATCCTCACGTCTTAAGTGAGCCGAGTTTCTCGGTGAGCCAACGAGATGCGCCCTTCGGAAAGCCGGATGCGCAGGAGCGTGTCAGGGCAGTTGATACAGGTTGCCGCACGCAGAAACCTGCAACCGTCGGCGCCCAGACCAACCGCGGTGCGTCGCCCGTCAGTCGCCATCATTCCACGGTTCGTCCCATTCC
>JBBRCR010000399.1:0-7981 GCA_038204695.1 Opitutales bacterium
GGCCGGATGGGGAACATAGCCCAGCGAGAGGTATTCCTTCAGATTGTTACGCCGTCCGGGAACCGTGGCGTTCTTGTGGACCAACGCCCACGCCGCAGTCGTATCGAAGTCCGTGATCCCTTTGATGTACGTGTCCGCGATGATCACGTCCGCCCACGTCCCCGGCATGATGGCCGTTTCCGTGTAGGCGAGCTTCCAAAGCGGGCCCCAGCCGCTGTCCTTGTAGTCATCGAGCATCGTCCGGATTACATCCCGTTGGACCTCGGGGGCGATCAACGTATAAAGCGGATGCACCGCCCGGAAGGTATCCCACGTCGAAAGCACACTGTAATGGTTGTGGCCGCCGGTGGCGTGCACCTTTCCGTCCATTCCCCGGTATTCGTGGTTCACGTCACTGGCCAGCTGTGGATGGAACATCGTGTGATACAGCGCGGTGTAGAAATTCACCCTCTGGTCGTGCGTCCCGCCGTCCACCACGATCGCTTCCAGAACGCGGCTCCATTCATCCCGCGCCTTCTGCCGGACGCCCTCGAAATCCCAGCCCGGGATCTCGGCGTCGAGATTCCTCCTGGCATTGGCCGCGCTGACGTAGGAGATGCCCACCTTGACGAGGACCTGTTCGCCGGCCCGCGTGGAGAAGGAAACATGACCTCCCTTCTCGCCCATTCCGGTGAACGTGCACGTGCGGTTGAATTCCAGGTGGAAGTAAGTGCCATGCTGCCGCCACGCCGTCGTCGTGACGCTGCCGCTCAATCCCGTGGCACCCACGCGGGTGATCTCGCCCCGGACCTCCCCCTTTCCCGTCCAGAGCACCCCCTGGCTGGTGTCGATGAGGATTCGGGCGGAGTCGCTGGCGGGAAACGTATACCGATGGATGGCGGATCGTTTGGTCGCCGTCATCTCGGCCCTGATGCCCATATCGTCAATCCCGGCCCTGTAATATCCGGGCGTTGCGGCTTGTCGGGCGGCGGGCACGCGAACAGTGGCGCCCAGTTCTTTATTTCCGGTCGTGGGCAGAAGCACGAGCACACCATAGGACCCGCAGCCCGTGCCTTGCAGATGGGTATGGTTGAAGCCAATCAGCTCCGCGGTGCGCATCCGGTAGCCGCTCGGTGATTTTGGGCTGTTGAACGGACCGGGTGAAATCATCCCGAAAGGTCGGATCGCCGCCGGGCTGCACTGGGTGGAGGAATCCGTTCCCAAAAACAGATTCACGAGATCGATCGGGCTCCCTGGGGCGGCGGGGGTTGGCTGCGCCAATGAAGCCAGCGGCGACAGCAGCACTGATGTCGTGACTCCGCCGGCCGCTTTCAGGAATTGCCGGCGGTTGATGTCAGGATGACGGGGTCGATTGCGCTTCATGATTTTCGAACACCGGATGGGGCGGGTGAGCGACTGCAGGTGTTGGCGGCCCTATTGCCGTCCATAGCCGGGCCGGCTGTGTCCCCGTTCGATGTTCTCCTTCAACTCCTGGAATAGTTCCGCGGCTTTTTCGGGCATTTTCACCGCGAGGTTGGTCTTTTCGCCGGGATCGTTCTGCAGATTATATAGCTCCAGCTTGGCCAGATCCTTGATCGTTCCAGGAATGATGGATCGGTTGAAGATCTGATACATCCCGCCCGGCAGACACAGCTTCCAGTCTCCCCGTCGGTAAGCCATGCCGTAATTTCCATAGCGCTCGTGAAGACTGCCGGAACGAATCGGATTGCGGTCGGTTCCCAGAAACGCCGGCAGCAGGTTGAAGCTATCGGCACCGGCATCGGCCGGAAGGGTGGCCCCGGCAATCGCGGCCAACGTGGCCATCATATCCGTGAAATTAGCCAGCGCATCGGTTTTCGATCCCGCTTTGATTTTCGCCGGCCAGCGGGCTATAAAAGGCACCCGGTGTCCGCCTTCATAATAGTCGAGCTTCATGCCCCGATAGATACCGGCCGCACGATGTCCATACCGCGCCACATCCTCGGGGAACCAGAGCGGTCCATTGTCTGAGGTGAAGATGACGAGCGTATTCCCGGCCAGGCCGCGCTGCTCCAGCGCGGCCAGCACTTGACCGACGCAATCGTCGACTTGCATCATATAGTCACCGAATTCTCCGGCTCCGCTTTGGCCGCGAAACTTCGCCGACGGCAGCCAGGGCGCGTGCGGGGCGGGAATGGCGAAATAGAAGAAGAAGGGATTCCCGCCAGGCTGGCGGTTCTTCAGGTAGTTGACCGTCTTCGCCGTCAGCAGCGGCAGCGTTTCCGCATGGACGAAGCCCGGGGCGATTCCTCCCTTTCGCCACATCGGACCCTGGATGGAAGGTCGGCTCACCCTGGCCGGATCGCCTTCCCGTCCCTCGGTGTGTTCGGTCGGAGCCGCGAGCATGCGCCGATTCTCGACGTAGAAATACGGCTGCGTATCCAGAGATTGATTCATCCCAAAGAAATAGTCGAAGCCGAACTCGACGGGACTGTATTGTACATTGAGATCCGTGAGATCCTTCTTGTTATACGTGATCCCCAGGTGCCATTTGCCGACCATCGCGGTGTCGTAGCCGGCCGTCTTGAGGACGGAGGCCACCGTGGCTTTCCTGGGGTCCTTCAGCGCACAGCCACCCGGCGGAGGGTACCGGTTCCACGTCCGACTGGCATATTCCCCCGTCATCAGTCCGTAACGACTGGGCACGCAAATCGCCCCGGCGGAATGGGCATCGGTGAAACGCAAGCCCTCGCGCGCGAGCCGATCGATATTCGGCGTCGGAACCTTGGATTCCGGGTTATATGCGGTGCAGTCGCCGATTCCCATGTCATCGGCCAGTATGAAAACGATGTTGGGTCGCTCCGGCGGTTTCTGCCGTTCGGCAGCGGACGTCGCGATGGGCGCGAGCAGCAGGAGCGAGGTGAGAAGTAGGTTCGGGTGCTTCATGGTTTGCCGTTCCATGCTGTCTGGTCCCGGGCGCTCCCCGGGTTAGAAGTCGAACGCCGTGGACAGGACAAAATTCCGGGGCCGGCGCAGTTCCCAAAGGGTGGGCATAATCGCATTGACGGCGCCCTTGACACCGAGGTTGTCGTACCCCGCCGAGACGAGTCTCGGAGTCTGCCAGTTGGGCAGGTTCTGAATATTGAGTTGGAACTTCAGATCGACGAATTTGGACAGGCGGCGTTTATATGAAAGCATGGTTCCAACGTCCCAGTAATCGTCACCCTGGATCGGCTTCGACACGTTAATCACATTGTTCGGCAAGCCGGAGGAATCCGTGAATTGCTCGTAGCCGATTGTGTTCGCGCTGCGCCAGCGGAAATTTCCGCCGGCCGACCAACCCTTCAGCCTCCCATCGTGGAAGACCCGGGTCACGAGGCCATTGATCGCGTACTTGCCGTTGCGCGCGGTGGTAATGCCCTGCAGGGCCATCGCATTGTCGTAACGGGTGGATTGCGTGGTCACATTGTTTGCGATGGACCGCGCATCGGCCGCGGCCTGGGTTCGCGCCGCGGCACTGGCCGGATCCAGATCGAAGTAGGTGGAGCGCTGGCCGGCCGCCACCTTGTTCAACTCGGTGGCGAAGTTGCTCCACGTCTCCAGCCCCTCGTACTTCGCCTTGGTGGTGAGATAGCCGCCCGACTCCATCCAGGTAATGCCCCAGCACGTTGGTATTGTCGCTTCCGGTCAGGGCCATGCGCCAATTGGGCGAAGGATTGAAAACGACGTTCATTTCATACCCTTTGGCCACGTAGTTCCACACGTCGGCGGATCCACCGACTTCGAGCGGGTACGAACCGGCCATGTCAGCGAAGTGCGAATCCCCGACCGTTTGGTAGTTCGATCGCAGGAGCCTCATGATGCCGATGGCACCGGCAAGATAACCATTGGCGTTTTGGGTCTGATTATTGGCCGACGTCTTGAAGCGATTCAGGCTGAGCGAAAGCCGGTCGCGCAGGAACGACAGGCGCAGTCCGTAATCCTCAGTCTTGCCGGACGCGTTCGGGAGCGCCTCCCCGAGTGGATTCATCGCCGAGGCATTGGTGTTCGGCAGGAAGTTGCTCGAACGATTGTAGGTCACAGACACCCAGGGAATCGGTGTATGGAAAACGGCGCCATACGTGCGCGTAATGCCCGTCGAGGTCACCGTCGGATCGGTGTTCAAGGGAATGTTCTGTGATGACTCGTAGAACCGGGAGAGAGGATTGGTGAGCCCGCCGGGGACCGCCGGGTCGATCACCTCCCGGACGATCGGCGCATTATAACTCTTCGTGGCGTCGTGCCGATATCCCATCACTGTCACCAGCCGCTCCTTCAACCACCGGCCCATCCAACCGAGTGACAGCGAGTCATCCGTCGATCCGCTTTGGGACGGGGATAGGAATGGGCGAAGCGCGAGATTGATCGGCGCGGCTTCGTTGGCCGTTGCCCCCACTTCCTGGCGGTAACTGTTGAGCAGCGCTATACTCTTTATGGCCTGCAACTGGTCAGGGAATACCGGCACGTTTCCGCCGACAAAATAGGTGCGCCGGCGGAGAACACTCGCCGCATTGATGGTATCCGGCGACCAGCCCGCTCCGGTGCGGCCGACGGTGGCGAGATTCATCACGCGCATCCGATCCTGGTTCGAGGAATCGCGACTATGTTGGTAAAGTCCGCTGAAGCTGTGCCTCCCGAGCCAGCGATTGAACCTCGTCAGGTCCTGCTGGTACGAGAGCATCGCCCGGTAGGCGTATGAGTGGTCGAATTGTTCATTATATTGTCCGGCCGCATTTTCGTTGAAGGGCACCAGATACCCCGGATTCAGGGAGCCGTTGGGCAGGTACCGATTGGGATCGATCTCAATCGTCGTGAAGTTGTCCGGGGAGAATTGGCGATCTTTTTTCGCCCAATTGGCCGCCAGTTCGATATAGAGCCCCTCCGCGAGCTTCTGCTCGACCATGAACTGAGTCCAACCTCCCTGCTCCCGTGAAGAAGGATCGTCCCAGGTGCCGCCGTTCAGATTCGCATCCTTCGGCAGCCCGACCATCGTCCACGGATTCGCCGATTGATAATTGGCACTGGTGATGCCGCTGAAAGTGGACCTTTCGAGCGTGCCTTGGTACCGCAGGTTCACCATCGGATTCGTGAACTCGAGTCCGACGATCCTGAGTCTGCGCCATCGATCCCAGAGTGGCCAGTGCCGCATTCGGATCGAAGTCGGCTCGGGAGCGAACGAAACCGTCGGTGCTGACTACGCCGGGGGCGACGGGGACGCGTTTGCCGTTGGCATCGACATACGGCCGGTTCGCCGTCCACGTCAGCCCACCGGAAACAAAGTTGACCGTCGGTTTGCCCGCCGCGACCCAGCGCAGAACGTTGCCGTTGAAGCCCCACATCAAACTCGAAGCGTTGGTATGGAGGCTGTAGTTCTCGTGATTGGCCGTGATCGTGGTGTTGGCAAAGGGCCTGGCGGTGAACCCAATCGTGACCCGCTTTTGATCCTTTCCCTCGTAACGGCGAAATTCGCGATGTTCGTCGTACAGGACGTTCAGACGCAGCGCCAGCTTGTCCTGGATCAGCGGTTGATTGTGGTCCAACGCGACCCGGCGCGATCCCCATCGATCGATCTGCGCTTCGACGGTCGTTTTACGCCGCTGGACTTGAGCCCGCTTCGTCGTGGTGACGGCGGTGCCCTGTGGATTGCCGACCCCGATCAGCAATGCATTGGGTCCGAGCGCCAGCGTAACACGTTCGAGGTTGTAAATGTCGGTCGGCTCGAGCGCCGGAAAGAAATCATGCGAAATCGACTGGTTTCCGGCATTCGAATTGAAACCTCGGATGGAGTAGGCCTGCCCGTTGCCATAGCGTAATTGAGTGCCGCTGGCGCGATTGGCGTCGGTGTTATCGCCTTCGGTCGAATCCACACTCGGTGTATATAGGAGGGCCTGTTCAAATGAATTTACGCCCAGATCCTGCAGGAATTCGGGCGTCAGAATCGTGAGCGAAGCGCCCACGTCGCGCAGGCTGGTTCGTAACCGCGTCCCCGATAGCGTCTCGTGCGCCGCATAGCCGATGTCCTTGTCGGTCGCCACGGTGAATGGCGATAGCAGCAAGAGTTCCTGTTCACCTGCGTTCGGATTTGGGCGGGCCGCGGCGGTGCCCGCCGTCACCGCCCTGGATGCGTTTGGGTCGGAGGCTCTCCTCACGGCGAGTGCGCCGCTTGTCTTGCTCTCCGTCACGATCAACCCGGTGCCGGCGAGCATCTGCGTCAGCGCGCGCCGCGGGGTCAACTCGCCCGTGACGGCATTCGTCGTGACACCCTCGACTACATCGACGGCATACAGCAATTGCACCCTTGTCTGGGCGGCGAATTGTTTGAATGACTGCAAGGCGGGCGCCGCGGGAATGTCGAGCGCCATGGGCTTGGTCCAGGCCGGGTCATCAGCGTGGGCGCTGATGAAAGAGCCGAATGCCAGGATCAGGAGCCCAGCGTGTCTGGCGCGAAAGCGAGTCAGGCTCGGTGCCAGCGCCTATCACATCAAACCATCGACGAAGGCGGAAATGGAACAGCGCATGCGCTCCATCGTGGGGTGCATCTGGAAGTTGACGGTAGCAGCGAAGGCATTCGCCAAAAAAACCAGGTTGTAACGCGGAGAACGCGGAGGGCGCGAAGTCAAGCCATCCATCGCCAGGAAATTTCTCCGCGCTCTCCGTGACCTCCGCGTTTCAAAAATCGAATTGGTAGCTCGGCAGCGCAGCTCCTGAATCACCGCCAACTGGCAGATGCGCCCTCCATCGTGGAGTATTGGGGTGGTTCCGAGGTCCCGCCGGTGGACCGGACCGGTCGCGTTCTCGACACCAACAGCAGAGGTCGCAAGGGGGCGCGCTAGGCCAAGCCCGTCGCAGGGGGCGCAAAGATGGAGCGTCCGTAGCCTTCCGCCGTCATGCGCGTGAGCTATCGGGATTTCCCCCAAGTATTCTCGGGAATCTTCCGGTCGCGAGGGTGCTTGACCCGCAGGAATCGTCCGCGTCTCTCACATACCGTCCTGTCCGGCCCCGACGCGAGTGGTTGGCTAAGTCCGGCCCCGACGCGAGTGGTTGGCTATGTCTATTCTTGCCTACCCAAACACCTGCCTTATTTTCCCCCATCATGAGTGAAATCGCCACCGCTGGCTCTGGAAAAACCTCGGCTTCGCGCGTGAAGCGAGTCCGCCTGGAAAGGCCTCAATCCAAAGCTCGCGCGACGAAGCTCCCGGCGGCGATAGCTGAAATGGACGATAACGGCGCTCAAAACCGCGACCGACGAATTCTCGCCTCGGTGGTGGCGTTTCGCGACGGAGACTTTTCCGTGCGATTGCCCTCCGACTGGACCGGCATCGACGGCCGAATCGCCACGGCGTTCAACCAAACGCTGGGTTACGAAGACCGCATTACTCGCGAGGTCACGCGCCTCAGCGTGACGGTTGGTAAAGAAGGTCGCCTCAAACAGCGCATGTCGGTGCCCGGTGCGATCGGCCAGTGGGCCGCGAAAGTCGATTACTTGAACACGCTGCTCGACGACCTCGTGCGTCCCACGGCGGATGTCGCTCGCACAATCGGTGCCGTGGCCAAGGGTGATCTGGGGCAGTCGATGGAACTGGAGGTCGACGGGCGGCCGCTCAAGGGCGAGTTCCTGCGCTCCGCCAAGCTGGTCAACACCATGATCGAGCAGCTCTCCGTTTTCACCTCGGAAGTGACGCGCGTGGCCCGCGAGGTCGGCACGGAAGGCAAACTCGGCGGACAGGCCCAGGTGAAAGGTGTGTCGGGCGTCTGGAAGGATCTCACCGACTCGGTCAACCAGATGGCCGGCAATCTGACCGCGCAGGTGCGCAACATCGCCGAGGTCACCATCGCGGTCGCGAACGGCGATCTGTCGAAGAAAATCACCGCGGATGTGCGCGGCGAGATCTTGCAGCTCAAGGAGGCCACCAACATGATGGTCGATCAGCTCCGGTCGTTCGCCTCCGAGGTGACGCGGGTGGCGCGTGAGGTTGGCACCGAT
>JBBRCR010000400.1:0-7932 GCA_038204695.1 Opitutales bacterium
CATAGCCCACACCGAACGGTCCCTCGTAACTCAACACATCGCGACCTTGCGTGGCGTAGCCACTGGCCGCGAGTGCGACGCGCGTGGAATCCACAACGTCCTCGGCCGCGTGCGCCTGGAGGTCGCGATCCATGTCTCCGATCTCCTGGCCGGCGCCGCGGCGCAGCAGGCCGAGGAACGTCTTATCAAAGTGAATACCCGCCGGATCGTAACCGCCCGGCGCGGCGGCCGTGAGGCGATGGCTCATGTCGCCACTCGCGATAAGCGCAACGCGCCGCTCCAGCGTTTGCGCCGTAGCGGCGATCGCTTCGCCCAACCGCTCGGGTCCATCCTGGTTCTTTGTGGGCAGGCTGATAATCACCGTCGGCCGGCGCCAGCCAGCCGAGACGAGATAGGAGAGCGGCACGAGCGCACCGTGATCCAGGGATTCGCCGGCGATCCGCCAGGTGCCCACCCCACGGCGGGCCGCTTCCGTTTCGAGCCACTCGGCAAACGCGCGATCGAGCGGAAGGTCGATCCATTCCCCCGCCCCGCCAAACTCCGCGAGCGAACCGCGCAGCCTCGGCGTGCTCCAGATGCCGAACGTTTCCGGGCGGCGCGGCGAGTGCGGCGAAATCAGCACGAGCGTCTCGGGCGCGGCGGCCACGGCATGCGCAGCCACTTTCGCCATCGCCCATACAGTGCGCCTCACGTGGGCGACGCGTTCCTTCCCGACGTTAGGCAGCAGCACGGGCGCATGCGGCATCAATCCAGCGAATACGATCGGGTCATTCTGCATGGCAGTCCCTCCTCGAGCGTGGTTTCATGGCAGTTGCGTAATCCACCAGCCACATTCACGAGCCGCTGGCTGGCACGGCCGATCAGTCGATGGCGTGATTTTATTCCCGGCGCGCGGTGCCGTCAAGGGTTGGCGGGGCATGTCGTGGCAGGAACGCAAATCAAATTATTGAGCGCCCTGGCTCAAACCCACGGGCGGGACGCCGTGCCTTATACACACGTCGCGCCATGTTGCGCTGAACATGGGCGGGACGCCCATGCCACTCCAAACCCACCATCGCATCGCCGCAGCGATTCTTCGTCCGCTGAGCGCGCGACTCGACATGCCGATGCTCACGTATGAAAGCGACGGCTACGCCGGGCGCCAGGGTTTGTGCGCCAGATCGACGTGCATTTCCAGCAGGGGCTCGATCATGCGGCGCGCCGCGGGCGCGCGACGTCATCGCGATCGCCACCGGACGCGGGCCGCAGAAACATCTTACAATGATGTCAGGAGCGACGGCTTGCTGCTTTTCAATTTCGCAATAAGAATTTTCTGACAACCCCCGCGAAAACCCGCCCCTGTGCGGGTTCAAGTTCACGTTAACGCACACGCATTCACACCCATGTGGCAAAAAACCAAGGAACAGCTTCCCCTTATCATCGTGATGGCCGTGCTCATTGTTGGCGGCACCGCGTTCATCATCCGTGACCTGGCGATGCGCCAACGGAACGACCTCGCACCGCTTCGGGCCGAGAATGAGAACCTGCGCGCCCAGAACGAGGAAAACCGCCGGCAGATCGAGGCCACCACCCGGTTGCTGAAGGACGTCATCGCCCAGCAGGGCGTGAATGGCGTTCGCGCGGGAGAACAGATTGAGAAGATCGACGAAGATCGACTGACGCGACTCGCGGAAGTGATCGCCAACCGCGTCATCCCGTCGCTGCCGGCACCGCAGTCGGCCAACGAATTCGAGCGCTCGCAAAATGAACAGGTCGACAAAGTGGCGAGCCGGCTGGTCGACAACATTCGGCCGGTGCTCGCCGAGGCCGTGGCCGACCAGAAAGCCGTCACCGCCCAGCTGAAGCAGCAGAACGACAACCGAGCCCAGCAGCTGAACGTGGGTCTGCTCGCCACGCAGGCCGCGGCGCAGGATGCGTTGCGCCTCTCCCGCGAGATCTCCGCGCTCTACGTCGACTCCTTCAAGGATCAGGGCGTGCTGATGCGATTGTTCTCTTTGCCCGCCAACCTGGTGATCGACGCGGCCAACATGAATTTCGTCAGTCGCGATCGCACAAAAACCGAGCAGGACTTGTCCGTCAAAATCGGCGAAATCGAGAAGCGCTTGAAAGAGATTCAATCGCTCGCCGGCGCCAGCGGTTCGTAATCGAGAGCAGCCGCGAGTTATTTTGCGTAGCTGCGAGGCGCCCGAGTCGACGCCTGGTATCCGTGGCTGCGAGACGCCAGCGAGTGGATCGGGTCTTCTCCGTCTTCCATGTCTTCCCAGTCTTATGCGTCTTCCCTCACCGCCTATCGTCCGCTCACGGCCCGCGCCAAGGGAGCGACGGGCTGCGCCGTGCAGATCCCCTTGAACACAAACTGCCGCACTTGATCCAAGGCCCGCGCCTTCACTTTCGCGTCGCCAAGATCCATGCCGAGGCCCTGCGAAAGCGAAAACTTGTTGGAGTGATAAATAAAACACAGCCCAATCAACTGAATCATCAGGTGCGGAATATCGAGGTCGGGGCGAAACTCACCGCTCTCGATGCCACCCTCCACGATTTGCCGGAATCGCTCCATGAATGGATTCTTCGTGAGTACGACCTCTTTGTTCCTGGTGATGCGCTCGCCCTCTTCGAGGTTTTCCCATTGCAGCAACCGCGTGAACTCCGGGTTCTGATCGAGAAATTCGAAATAACTTTCGAGCAGCCGGGTCAGCCGCTCACGCGGATTCGAACCCCGTTCCACGGCGTGAAACTCCACCGTCTCGAGCCGGCTGTACACCTGCCGCAGTGCGGCCAGGAAGAGTTCCTGTTTGCTGCCAAAATAGTGGTACACCATGCGCTTGTTCACGCGCGCGGCGGCGACCACTTCGTCGACCGAGACACCATGATATCCCCGGGCGGCAAACAGCCGGATGGCGGCCTGCAAAAGGCGATGGCGCGTACGGCTGGCGCTGCGCTGGACAACTTTGGGCGGAGCCATGGACGATCGGGCGTGTAACAGCCGCCTTCCGGACTGAGAAGCAAAATCCCGGAGTGGCCGCAGCCACGATCTGAAGCTCGCAGCCACGGACGGAATTCACGTCTGCATGGCCGGCCGTTCGGAGCGGGAAATCGGATCCGCGTGCGTCCAGAGTGTCCCACTTGGAGGAACGTTCGCGGTAAAGCAGGGTGGAAATGCAGAAACAGCAGCCGGCGAGCAACCTTTCCAGCCGCCGGACGGCAGACAACCCAGGGCGGCTGGAAAGTCGCCCTTCCGATGAACTCGATGCCGGCGAACCCCTCCATGGCGTCCGTGTATCAATCGCCGTTCGGCAGATGCGCCAAAGACAGGTGAACCCGCAACGTTCGCTTGAACCCGCTCCGAATCCGCGTCCTGTATTCGTTCTCCCACGTTCACCCCGGTCCATGACGCGACGCTTCCTCATCGCCGTTTTGGCCGCGACCGCCCCCTTGGCGCTCGCGGCTATTGCGCAATCCTCTGCTGCCCCCGCTCCCGCCGCTGCGGAACAGCTTTTCGTTCAGCACATCCAGCCTCTCTTCAAGGCCAAGTGCCTGCCCTGCCACGGCGACGATGAGGAGAAGATGAAGGCCGGCCTCGATTTGCGCACGCGCGCGACCATGCTCGAGGGCGGTGACAGTCTGGCCGCCTCCGTCGTGCCCGGCCGACCCGATGAAAGCCCGCTTTTTCTCGCGCTCACCCGCGAGCATCAGAATTGGGAGCCGATGCCGCCCAAAGAAAACGACCGGCTCTCGGCGGAGCAAATCGAGCAGATCCGAAACTGGATTGCCGGCGGTGCGCCCTGGCCCGACGCCGCGCGGGCGAGCCAGTTGTGGACGGCGTATGACAAGGGCGCGACCGATGGAGTCGTCGTCAAAACCAGTGGAGGACTTTCAGCCGACTGGTCCAATCGGCGCTACAAGCTGGAAGATCTGTGGGCTTATCAACCGCTGAAAAAGCCAGCCGTTCCATCCCCGCAGGGCCCGGCGTCGAACGCACGGCTGAATCCCGTGGATGCGTTTATCAACGCCCGGCTGGCCGCGGACAAAATTCCCGCCGCACCCGCCGCGGACCGGCGGACATTGATTCGCCGCGCGACCTATGATCTGACGGGACTTCCACCGACGCCGGAGGAAGTCATCGCCTTCATCAGTGATCCGGCAGCCGACGAGGACGCGTTTGCGAAGGTGGTGGATCGGCTGCTGGCGTCGCCGCATTACGGTGAGCAATGGGCCCGGCACTGGCTGGACATCGCGCGCTACGCTGACACGAGCGGGTTCGCGAACGATTTTGCGCGGGGCAACGCCTGGCGTTATCGCGACTACGTCGTCCGCGCGTTCAACGACGACAAGCCGTACGACCAGTTTGTTCGTGAACAAATCGCCGGCGACGAGATCGGGGAACGTCGCAAGGCGGGCGGCGCAATCAATTCCAGCACGACGAGCGCGGAATCCGAACTGCTCGTGGCGACCGGGTTCCTGCGCATGGGTCCATGGGAGCTTACGGGCATGGAGGTCGCGAAGGTGGCGCGGCAGCGGTTCCTCGATGACGTGACCGATAGTGTGGGCCAGGTTTTCCTCGCGCATCCGTTGCAGTGTGCCCGCTGCCACGATCACAAGTTTGATCCGATCCCGACGCGGGATTACTACGGCTTCCAGGCGGCGTTTGCGACAACGCAGCTCGCGGAGCGATCGGCGGAATTTCTGCCGGTCGAAAACACGCAGGGTTTCGAGGAAAAGAAATACCTCAAGCAGCGGGAGGAGCATTATCGCGCGATCCTGAAGCGGCTCGACACGAAGATGTTCGCCGCCGCGCGGGCGTGGATGGCGGAGAAGAAAATCGAGCCGGTCGCGTTTGAACAGGCGGTGGAGGAAACGTTGGGCAAGAAGTCCGGCCGCGGAGGGCGCGATGCCGGTTATGCCGAGGTGCGCGCCGCCCTGACGCGAAAAGGAATTCCGGAAGACCAGATTCCGCCCAAGCTGGTGGGCTTCTCGCCCGAGGATTACGGGATCGAGCGGATCTCGCGCAAAGGTCTCGAGCGGCTGAAATGGGATTACGAACGTTACGAACCGATGGCCTTTGCCGTTTATAGCGGCCGGACCCCGGAGCTGCGCGCCGTCACCTCACCGATGCGAATGCCCGCGAGTCGGATGGAGCAGGGCGAACTCGAGGCGACGTGCATTCTCACCGGAGGTGATCCCTTCGCCAATGGCGAAAAGGTGACGCCCGGCGTCCTGAGCGTGGCGACGGTGCTCGGAAAGATGGATACCGCCCCCGACGGAGTGCCCGCCGAAATCAGCGGTCGACGGCTCGCCGTGGCGGAGTGGATCGCGTCGACGCAAAATCCGCTGACGCCACGCGTCATGGCAAACCGGATATGGGGGTGGCATTTTGGGCAGGCCCTGGCCGGCAACCCGAACAATTTTGGCGGCATGGGCAGGAAACCCACGCATCCCGAGCTGCTCGACTGGCTGGCGGCGAGCTTGGCCGAGGGTGCCGGCGGGGCCCACGCCCCGTGGTCAATCAAAGCAATGCATCGCGTGATCATGAATTCAGCGGCGTACCGGCGCAGTGCGGTGCATCCGGACTTGAAGTTGCTCCGCGAGAAAGATCCGAATGGAACGAGCTATGCGGCGTTCAAGCCGCGGCGGCTGACGGCGGAGGAGTTTCGCGACACGATGCTGGCGGTGACGGGCGAATTGAACCGGACGCTCGGCGGAATTCCGGCACGGCCGGAGATGAACCGCGAAGCCGCGCTGCAGCCGCGGCAGGTGATGGGCACGTTTGCGGAGGCGTGGCAGGCCTCCGCGCGGCCGGAGGAGCGCCACCGCCGCAGCCTTTACGCGCTGAAGATCCGGGGGCAGCTGGATCCGTTCATGGAGGTGTTCAATGCGCCGAGTCCGGATCTTTCCTGCGAGCGGCGCGAAGGCTCGACCGTGACGCCGCAGGTGTTTGCGCTGTTCAACAGCGAGGCCACCCTGGACCGCGCGCTCGCGCTGGCCACGCGGTTGCAGCGGGAAACGTCAGGCGCCAGTGAGGCCGTGGCGCGCGCCTTCCAGCTTGTTTACGGCCGGGCGCCCTTACCCACCGAACGTGCGCGGTCGCTGGTGCATCTCGACCAGATGCGGGCAAGGCACCGCGACCTGAAATTCGAGCGCCCCGCCCTGCCCCGCCAAGTGGTGAGGGAGGCCGTTGAAGAGAACACCGGCGAGAAATTCACGTTCACCGAACCACTCGAGATTGCCGCCGATTTCGTTCCGGATCTGAAACCGGCCGACGCGACGCCGGAAACGCGGGCGCTGGCGGAAGTCTGTCTCGTATTATTCAATACAAATGAATTCGCGTATGTGTACTGAAAAGAATGACCGGGGTGCCGATCGCCGCGGGCCCGAGATCAAACCCACCCCATGAGCCACATTTTCCCCTGCGCCGGCCACCGGGCACTCTGGGCGCCGACCCGGCGCGAATTCATCTACAGCCTCGGGGCGAGCATCGGCAGCGTCGCCCTCACAGCCTTGCTGGCCCGGAATGCGGGCGCCGCTCCCGCCGGCAGTGCGGGACCGCTCGCGCCGAAGCCCGGCCATGTCCCGGCCAAGGCGAAAAGCTGCATCTTCCTGATGATGGAGGGTGGCCCGTCGCACATCGACACGTTCGACCCGAAACCGAAGCTGGCGGCGCTCCATCTCAACGAATTCACGCGCGAGGGAAAGATGAAGTCGGCGATGGAAAGCGGGAAACGCTACTATGTCCAAAGCCCGTTCAAATTTCGCAAGTGCGGGCAGAGCGGCGCGGACATGGCGGAAAACTGGGAGCACTTGCAGCGGGTCGCCGACGATCTGTGTTTCTATCGCGGATGCCAGGTCGACTCGGTGAACCATCCCACGGCGATGTACCAGATGAACACCGGCAACCGCTTTGGCGGCGACGCGGCGATTGGCTCGTGGGTGAATTACGGACTCGGCTCCCTGAACCAGGATTTGCCGGGATTCATTGTCCTGCCCGAAGTGTCCTATCCGCAAGGCGGCGCCGCCAACTGGGGTAACGGTTTCCTCTCCGCGCATTTTCAGGGCACCCCACTCCGGCCGAAAGGCTCGCCCATTCTCGACCTCACGCCACCCGCCGGAATCACGCGTGAACATCAGCGCTCAAACCTCGATCTGCTGGCGGAGTTGAATGCGGCACATCACGCCGCGCATCCGGAACACGACGAACTCGCCGCGCGGACCGACGCCTACGAGCTCGCCTTCCGCATGCAGATGCAGGTGCCGGGGATTTTGAATCTCGACCAGGAGCCGGCGAACGTGAAGGAGAGTTACGGCATCGGCAGCGATGCGACGGATGCGTTTGGCCGCAAATGTCTGCTCGCGCGCCGACTCGTGGAGCAAGGGGTGCGGTTCGTTCAGCTCTATGCGGGAACATGGGATTCCCACGACTACATCGAGCGCGCGCACGGCAACCTGGTCCGCAATGTCGACCGGCCGATTGCGGCGCTGATCGCGGATTTGAAGCAACGCGGACTGCTCGAGAGCACGCTCGTGGTGTGGTGCGGCGAGTTTGGCCGCTCACCTGACAACGGTGTCCGCGGAGGCACCGCTTACGGCCGCGACCATAATCCGAAGGCGATGACCATCTGGATGGCGGGCGGCGGCGTGAAGGCCGGCCACACGGTCGGTGCGACCGATGAAATTGGCGCCGAAGCGGTGGGATGCGTCCACCACGTGCGCGACCTGCACGTGACGCTGCTGCGGCTGCTGGGGCTCGATGACAACCGGCTCACGTATTTCCATGGCGGCCGGTTCAAGCAACTCTCGCAGTTCGGCGGCGAAGTCATCCGGGAGTTGATCGCCTGAGGTGCCGGACGCCGGACGGACGACGGGAGCCCGACGCCGGACAGCGGAGGACGATGTCGAAACTCGTTCGAGTAGCGCCGTGTCTCCGACCGGCGGCTTGTC
>JBBRCR010000401.1:0-7921 GCA_038204695.1 Opitutales bacterium
TTGAATTTGGGGCATCCCCACCGCTGCCACTTCCGCCTCCCGTCTTCAATACTGACCGGCCCCGCTCCCGTTGGCGGCTCTTTTTCGTTCCACTCTCCCCAACTTCTCTTCAGGTGGGGGTCAGGAGGTCTGAGGCTGCGCTCCGCCTCGGCAAATCTTGCCCCATTCGACCGAGAGAAAGATTTCGCGATCGATCGGATCGAGGATGGTAAAGACCTTGCCCCAGTCGACCAACCCCTCGCCGCACGCACACCCGACGGGCGTGCCGGTGACCTTGCCGCGCTCCGCCGAGCCCTGCTGGATCGAGATGTCCTTGGCGTGAATATGCCGCACATAATCGCGCACTTTGGTCAGCCCCTCGTAGGGATCCTCGAGGCCGGCAAGGTAACTGTTCCCCGTGTCCCAGTTCACCTGAATCCACGGTGATGATACGAGCTTCACGATCCTGAGCAGGCCATCCGCCGTCTTGGTGTAGAGGCCGTGCGGCTCGATGCACACGAACACCTCGTGCCGGCGCGCCACCTGCTCGGCGCGCGTCAGCGTGTAGCGCATCACCTGGTGTGCGAACTCGTCGTCCATCCAATCCGGCTGCACCATCTCATCGGAGTTGACGAACTTCGCACCGACCGCGTCGGCCTGCACGATGGCACGCGTGAGCCGATCGACGGCTGCCTCGGGTTTCATCAACGGACTATGACCGCTGATGCTTGCGACCTTCACGCCATATCTAGCGCAGATGTCGCGCATCAGGAGCGGGTCTTCTTCCATGGAGAACGAGTGAAAATAGTGCACTTCGCTGAGCAGTTCCCAGCCGGTGTGCACCATGGGCTCGACCCACATGTAGCCGAGCTCCGAGGCGATCTTGACACCCGCTTCGAACGATTTGTCGGCGGAGCGGCAGAATTCCATGTTCAGTGCGATGCGGAAGCGGGCCATAGGATTGTTCGATGTTGGAAGTTGAGCAAAACAGCCTCGGCACAGGCGCCGGGTGCTGGATTCCATCATGCCATTCAGCCGGGACGAATTGCTTTCGATTTCTGCCAGTGAAGAAATTTGCACTGACCCGTCGCTTCGCCTGAATCGACGCGTCCTCTTCCGCTTTGCGTCGTGCCTGCACACCTTGCCATCTTCACCGATAAGTCGGAACGCCACCTCGCGGATACCTGCGAGCCGTTGCTGGCGGCCACGCGGCGCGGCGACGTGCGGCTGCCGGCACTGATTCGCGGCGCGTATCCCGGCCGTGCTCTATCGCCGGGGATGCTCGCCGGAGTCTGCTCCGTGGGCTTCTGGGACGCCATGCAGCCTCAGCAATGGGGACTGGACTGGCACCGCAATGAAGGCGTCGAGATCACGTTTCTGGAGCGCGGTTCGCTGTCGTTTGGAATTGGCAACGAGTTGATCGAGTTGAAGCCCGGCTCGCTCACCGTGACGCGGCCCTGGCAACCTCACCGGATTGGAGACCCGCATGTCGCACCCAGCCGGCTGCATTGGTTGATCATCGACCTCGGAGTGCGGCGCCCCAATCAGCCGTGGCGCTGGCCACCGTGGATCATGCTCGCCGCGGAGGATCGCGCGCGTCTCACCGAGTTGCTGCGCCACAATGAACATGCCGTCTGGCCGGCCGGTCAGGAAACCCGCGAGTGCTGGCAGCGGATTGCCCGCGCCGTGGAAAGTGACGCCCATGGCTCATCGCATTCGCGGCTGCACGTCCAAATCAACGAACTGCTCCTGCTGCTCGCGGAAATGCTGGAGCGCCGCAAACCGCATCTGGATCCGTCGCTCACGAGCACCGAGCGCACCGTCGGACTTTTTCTCGCCGAACTCCAGCGCAACGAAGCCCAACGGAACCATCCTTGGACCGTGGACAACATGGCTGTGGGTGACGAAAACGTGATCGTCGCAAATTGGAGGTCACCGACGAGGCGATTTTCGCCACCGGGTCGTGGGATCCACCGTCCCGCGCCCAAACGACATCCCGTTTGACGCCTGCGCAAACAACTCGCGGCGCGCGGAGACGTTCACTTTGGGACCATTCAGAGTTGTGCGACAACGCGACCGCGAAACCTGACCACGACGAGACGCGCGGGCACCCTTCGACTCAATCAAACTCCCCTACCCCGACCGTCGTGATGCTCGAGCCTCGCCGACCGCGGCACGTCACGCCGCTCGCCGCGTGTAGCGATGGTGCAACCCACCGACCATGGGCAATTCGATGATCTCGCCTTCGTCGACCACTTCCTCCGTGCGTGGTATTGGAGAATCGCGATCCAACGATCGGTGGGGACGATGCCGGTGATAGTAGTCCAAATACTCTCTCAGCACGCGTGCGAGCTGCCGCTCGTTGAAGACAATAATGTTGTCCAAACATTCCCGGCGTAGCGTGCCGATCATCCGCTCGGCACAAGGATTGGTCTAAAGCACGAACTGCGCCCCATCGGTCAACTGAAGCGGCACAGTTCTTTACCGTCACGCACCCGTTCCATCCGTGGTTTGGGCGGCGACTGGAACTGATCGACTGCGAACGGCGGTGGGGGCGGTGGCAGGTTAATTATCTCACCGCCGAGAACGTGACGACGTATTTGCCGGCGGCCTGGACCGATGTCGGGCCGAAGGATCCGTTCGTTGAGCAGGCGCATGGCCGGGCAATTGCCCGGGTCGCAGACCTGCTGGAACTGGCGGAGTTGACGACGAAGAGTGTAAAGGAAATTACGCCACACATGTAAGGCTAAATATGCCGACCTTAAGGCCAAAATCACTCGGTGCCGTCTCCCTTTATCTGCGGTGTGAAGTGCTATTGCGTCGGCACTATTGTCTTGCCAGCCGGCGCATCGGCTGGATAGTCGGGCATATTTATACTTACACCTATGACCCCCGATGCTGTTTCGAAACGCCAGGCCTTGGAGGCCGCTGGCACGTTCAACCCGCGCTTTGCCCAAGTGCGCCACGACCTTTTCCAAGCGTCGGCGTTCTTCGATCCGCAGGATCTGCTTCAGCTCAAATACGAGGCGGTGCGGGCGATTCGGGTCGAGGGTCGACCGATCGCCCGTGCCGCCGTGGAGTTTGGCCTCTCGCGACCGACGCTTTATCAAGCACAGCGTCATTTTCTGTCCCAAGGCCTGGAAGGATTGTTTCCTCACAAGCGAGGTCCGAAGGGCGCCCACAAGCTGACGGCCGCGGTCCGGGCACAGTTGCAGGCGTGGACGACGGCCGAGCCGCAGTTGACGGCTCACGACCTTGCCCGGCGCCTCCGGCAACAACTCCGGGTGAAGCTCCATCCGCGCACGATCGAAAAAACCCTGCCGGTCAGGGTAAAAAATGGGCGCCAGAAAGCACGATGAAACCGCCGGTCCAGCCCGGGACACCGTGGACGGAGCACTATGAAACGCTGCGCCAGCATGTCTTGGCGGGCCGCGCGCAACTCGCCGCCGAGCCGTTGGGCTTGGGCCTGGTGTGCCGACGCGGGCTGGCGGGTTGGATGGGCGCGTGGCGGCAGGCGAGTGCACCGCCGGCAGAACCGCTCCCGCTGCCGGCGCGGGGTCCCGTCACGGCGGGTTGGCACCGTGAGCTGACGCTGCTGTTGGCCCAGATGACCGCGCCGCATCTGCCTTCCCTTTTATCATGAATGCCGAATCCAAAGTCACGGCCGGACATCTCGAACGTGCGGCGTATCTGTACATCCGCCAATCGAGCTTACATCAAGTGCTCGAGAATACCGAGAGCACCGCGCGGCCATACGCGCTGCGCCGGCGGGCGGTGGCGCTCGGCTGGCCGGAGGAAAAGATCGTGGTCATCGATCACGACCAAGGGCAATCGGGCGCCTCCGCGAGCGATCGCGCGGGCTTCCAGCGTTTGGTGGCCGATGTCGGTCTGGGCAAGGCCGGCATCGTGATGGGGTTGGAGGTCTCACGTTTGGCGCGCAATTGCGCCGACTGGCACCGGCTCCTGGAGATCAGCGCGCTGACGCACACTTGATCCTGGACGAGGATGGTGTGTATGACCCGGGGCATTACAGCGAATCACAGTATGGCACGAGGAGCCGGCTGCGCATGGCCGGTGAGGATGCCGCGCGACTGGAAAGGCAGTTGGCCGCGATCGAACAGGACGCCGCTGCCCGGGTAGATACCCACGGCGACAAGTTCCGGATGGTGGTTGGTCGGAAGACCTACACCGAGCGTACGGAGGCCGGTGCGGCGCTAGTGTACCTGCCGGCGGAGCATCGCGACGATCATCTCGCCGGGCGCACGGGTACGGTGGTACTTGGGGAGCTGGCGGGGTTCAAAGTCGAGTACCGATCGACATGGCCGGAAAAGGTGACGCTGCGGGGCGCGGCGGAGTATTCGGCGAACATTTCGCCGTCGCCGATTAGCAGCATCAGCTCGCTGGAGCACGCGGTCCGCTCCATCGATGAGCAGGCGACGCGATGCCGTGAGGAACTCGCGCTCTCTCAGCAGGCGGGCGCGGATTTGACCGCTCTTACCGGAAAGGTGTTCGAGCACGAGGAACGTTACCGCGAACTCCTCAAGCGGCAGGGCGAACTCGTGGACCTCCTCGATATCACTAAGAACCAAGCGGCGGCGCAACAGGCCGCCGAGTCAACCGGCGACGTCGAATCGGTGGCGGCGGTGCCGGAGCCGGGCGCGCCCAGCGAAGATGAGAGTCAGGAAGAAACGACCGCGGTGTCGATCTCCGTTCAACCGGCCGAACCTGAGACATCACGCATCCGGCGGATTATGATCTGCCGGGGGGAGAAAATGGAATCGCCGCTGTCGCCCGCACCGACGGTGCGATTGGCGGCGAGCAACCCTGGAAGGATGAGGATTGCGATATGAGAAACGGATTTTCGAGCGTGCGCACGCTGCCGCCTGGCGGGCATTCAGGGGAGGAGCGGTCGCGCGTCCCGTGTAAAGCGTGTAAGGCGGGATTCAAGAAACCGGCGCGAATCGCGATCTGAAGAATTTCTCGAAGCCGAATGAACACCCGGTGCGATTCTCGTCCCGTGCTCCCGCCGCCGACTTCCGGAATCATCGTCCATGGAGTTCGGCCATTGGCGGTCACGAAGAAACAGGCGGCGATCGCACTGGGTTCAGTCAAGACCTTGCAGCGCGTGCTGTAGAGCGCACGTCATCAACCGCATGACCCTTGGGTCAAGATCGTGCGCGAAGGCAAACCGGGCACTGAGTGTTTGATCGACACGGCCTCACTGGAAGCGGCCTATGCCCGGATCTATCGCGGCGAGAGCCCACCGCTGATGCCGAGCGAAAGAAAAGCAGGCGAACCAGGTCGCAATTGAGAGTGGAAGGCGGTCTTCCCGGCTGACGCATTTCGTCCTGGTGTAGCGGCGGTATGTGCTGATGAGCTTTGTTTTTGCCGATTTTGGGGAATTCTAGCGGACAAATAGCAGACAAATTTTGACCGTTGCAGGCTGATTCCAACCTGTGCCTAAGAAACTGGGTCCAATACCGCAAAATAAGAAGCCCGCTCTGGAAGTAGCCTCCAGGGCGGGCTTTAACAGTGCTTAACTGTGCCTTAATTTGGGTGCAGGGGTTGGATTTGAACCAACGACCTTCAGGTTATGAGCCTAAATATCGCCTATCAACCTTTTAACGCATCTATGACGGACGGACAGGGACGGGGTCAAAATGGACAGTAAATGGACAGTAGAATGCGCCGCGGAAGTGCGCCGCCCCAGCTCCGACCCGCAAAAACCGGGCAGCGACTCTTTTTTGATAACAGATATCGCTTTTCAAGTATTCTGAGCTACTCGTTGGCTTGTGAAATTCACTTGGGACCCGCGAAAGGAAATGGCCAACGTCGCCAAGCACGGCGTGCCATTTTCTGAAGCGCTCAAAGCATTCAAGGATCCCGATGCGATTGTTGCCTTCGACTCAGAACACAGCGGAAAGCTGGAACTGCGTTGGTGGCTCTTGGGAAAAATTGAGCAGCGGGTGCTGCTCGTTCGGTATACCCATCGGCCGGGTGGGGTCATCCGAATCATTGGTGCCGGCTACTGGAGAATCGGAAAGGAAATTTATGAAAAAGCACAACCGCAGTCCTGAAAAACCGGTCTTCGACGCGGAGGGATACCAAGTCAATATGAAGGCCCTGAACGGCGAGCCCTTGCCCGACGCCGCCCGGGTTAAATTCAAGCATGGCGGTGTCCGCTCCGGTGCCGGCCGCAAACCGGTCGGCCGGAAACCGATCCTGCTGCGGCTCAGTCCGTCGGTAATAGCTGCACTTCGCGCAAAAGCGAAAGCTGAGCACAAAACGCTATCCGATATCGCCGAAGAGCGGCTTGTGATCGCGTAACGGATTAAATGGACTCGTCCCTGCGGCAGCTGCGCGAAGCGGATCTTGGAAACGCATCGGCCGTTTGCCTCCACCGGCGCGTCGCCGGCGCTACAGCCCGTGCTGTCCCAAAACTCGAATCCCTTACGCGGCGTCACGGTAATAGTAGTTGAGCATGCCACCGAGGCGTTCCCGTCGGCGCATTTTCCCTTGTCGCTGCCCAATTTCCTTTCCCGGCTCGATGATCTGCCCCTCCAGTCCTTGATGGTTCCGCTCCGAATGGTAGTACGCGAGGTACTCGTTTATTGTACGCTGAAGATGCTCCTGCCCGAAGAATATCATCCGGTCGCGACTTCGGTTTTGAACGAGAGATGAAAGCGCTCCAAATGGGCATTGCAGTTGGGCGATCGCGGCGGAATCCGCACCGGCCAAACGCCAGTTTTTTCGAGCAAACCACGAAACGCCGCGTGAAAGATGGCATCACGATCCATGATGAGGAAACGCTTCCCTTTGGGGAATCCGGTGAAGGCATCCGTAAGGTTGCGACCAATCTGGAGCATGACCTCGCTAATCGATGGGAAGCAGGCCGGTCTTGATCTCGGTAAGTGAAGGAATGAGTCGGCGGCCCATCGATTATCTCGATCCGAGGCCGGACCGATGAGGCGCGGCTGGACGGCGGGTCCTTAAGACTTGAAACCCCCGCGCAGGGTTGCTCCGCAGGGGCCCGGAGATTCGTCGGATTTCCCCGCCCACCGGGCCGGGCGTTGGACGGCTTCCGTCACTTGACAGCCGCCGATGACTGACAATGATGTCTGTCATGCAAGTGACCGTCCGTGAGTTCACCCGCAAATTTCCCAATTACCGGCGTGCGGCGCTGGCGGGCAAGGAAGTCCGCGTGCGGGACCGCGCGGGCAACGGCTTCGTTTTCCGGGCGGCGGACGAAAAGGCCGTCAGCCTGGCGGATGCGATGGGCGACTTGGTCGGCTCCGTCCACTCCGGTCAGAAGAAGAAGTCGCTCGCCGGTTACGGCCGTGATTGACGCGATTCTGGACACCGGCCCGCTGGTGGGCGCGCTGGACCGCGACGACCAATGGCACGCTTGGGCGTCGAAGCAATTCGCCGGAATTCGCCAGCCTGCCCTGACGTGCGACGCGGTCATTTCCGAGGCATGTTTCCTTTTGCGGGGCACGCCCGACTCGCGGGGCAAGATTTTCGCCTTGATCGAACGGGGTATTTTGCGCGTGGTTCCGATCCTTCCCGACGAGTCGCCGGCTGTGCGCACCTTGCTGGCCCGGTATGGGCAGCGGATGGACTACGCGGACGCCTGTCTCGTCCGGCTCGCGGAATTGCACCGGGAGCATGTGATTGTGACCACTGATGCGGAGGATTTTCGCATCTATCGTCGATTCGGCCGGCAGGCGCTTAACTTGCACGTGCCCTGAGCGGGAAAGGCACGGGAGGGCGATTCTCCTGCCCGGCCGCCCCTGATGTTGCGCCCGTCCTGTCCAAAAATTCGAATCCCTTACGCCGCGTCACGGTAATAGTAGTTGAGCATGCCACCGAGGCGTTCCCGTCGACGCATTTTCCCTTGTCGCTGCCCAATTTCCTTTCCCGGCTCGATGATCTGCCCCTCCAG
>JBBRCR010000402.1:0-7888 GCA_038204695.1 Opitutales bacterium
CACAATCGGCTTGGTGGCGTCATGCACCTCGAAGGCGACGCGCGCCGGCATGGTCAGGCGGTTCGGTGGGGTGGCCTGATCCTGGACCTCGCGCACCGTGAGCGTGTAGCGGACCCCCTCGGCCAGCGCGCCGGTGGTGAGAGTCACGGTGTTCGGTTCGGCGCCCGGCTTGGCGGCGAGCACGACCGCGGCGGGATCCAGCGCGAAATGGCCCGCAATAATACCGCGCGGATCAAGCGCCTTGGTGAAGGTGACAAGCACTGCGTTACGCGCCAGGCTGCCCTCGGCAGCCACCGGCGTCGGTGGCGCGGTGTCCCGAAGATTGGGATCGTGCCGTAAATGCAACGCCCAATCCCCGTCATCCGGCGTCGGTGGCGGCGTCCAACGCGGCCCGCTGGCCACGGGAGCATCGCTCCATTGGCCGGAGCGCGGATTGAACCAGCGGGCGTGGTAGTTGCCCGGCTCCAAGGCCAGCGAGACCTTGGCTGGACGCGGCAGATACACCACATACACCTTGCCGGTATCAGCCAGGCAAAAGCCGCTGCCGCGCATCAGATCGTTGCGCGGCACGGCCTGCCACCAGTCAAACGACGTGAAGAAATCCACCATGTGCGCGTAGCCGCGCAGCATCGTCATCGCATCATCGCCGCGTCCGCTCACCCAGCCGCCGCCGGTGTCGGGCGGGAAACCCACGCCGCGATTGGCGGTTTCCCCGGTGGTCTGGTAACAGCCCGCCATGGCGATTTCCCACGCACACCGTCGCCGCGTGTCTGCCGCGCGTTGGCCGGGGGTTTTCTCCCAGAGGTCTTCGTAACCGTATTCCTCGTTGATCTGCGGAATGATCCGGCCCGTGGTCGCCTGCCCGGCACGCTCGCCGAGCATGAAGGCGTTTTGGCCGGAGTCCCACCGCTGGATGAGTTGCAGATCATTCCAAGTCTTGCCAGGCGTGCGGTAAATCTTGTTGTGCGCGCTGGTGAGGTGCTTGTAAGGATCCCATTCTTTCACGAGCGGCCCGAGCCAGTCGCACCACTTCGGGAACTCACGGTGGAAGTCGTGTTCGTTGCCGAGGTCCCAGGTGACATTTGCGAAGGCCGCCAACCGCGCCACGCCGTAACGATAGAACCGTTGCTCGTCGTCGCTGTAAGCCGCGAAAGGCGTCGGCAACACCTGGCCGCCAATGAAGAAAATCACCGACACGATGACGTCCCGCTCGCGGGCGTGGCGGAGCATCCGTTCATATTTCTGCCAGAACGGCACGTGGAAGCGCTGGAGATCGAAGCCGGGGTTTTCCACGTCATCCGGCCGGGCGGCGGGCCAGGGATTCAGGTAGAGCTTGAAGTCGGCAGTGGACTTCACCGGTTGGTCCCAGGGGCGGTCGCTGTTGCGGCCATAAACGAGGACCCGCAGGCGATTCACCTTGAGCGCGGCGAGCCGGTCGATGCTCCGGCGGATCACCGCGTCGTCCTCCCAGCCCATGAGGTAATAGGTGGTGGTGCCGTTCCAGAAATAATGCTCGCCCGTGCCGGCCCAAAGGAAGTGTTCGGGATATTGGGGGTCCACGCGGAGCAGGCCGCGGCGCCTGGCGTCCCGCGCGGTGAAGGCGCCGGCGTGCGTGCGCTCGAAATCACCCTGCCGGTAGCGCACGGTGAACGTGTGCTGCCCGGCGGCCATCGGCATGAAACGGATGCGAAACACGCTGCCGTCGGCAGCATCGCAGAACCCGTCCACCTTCAGCGGTGCGGCGCCTTCGCGCGCGAACTCGCCGGTGACAACCGCGTCGGAGATCGGATTGGCGGCGTCAGGCGAAACGACGTTCAGCGTGACCTCGACGAAGTCAAAGGTTTCCACCACTGCCGCCGACTGGGCAAAGGTGACTTGGGCGGGCGCGGCCAAGAGCGGCTGGAGCAGGGCCAGGCTCAAGACAGCGAGCGCGAGGCTGATTCTCATGGAGTTTGGAGTATTCATGGTTGTCCGGATAAACTGGTTCCCATCTGCGTTCATCTGCGCCATCTGCGGTTAACTGTTTTTTCCTCTGCATTGGATATCGCTGGAGCCAGTGGCAGGCGCACGGGCTCGGCGCCCTTTTTGCCCCCACATCCAGCCGATGCCCGCGTGCGGGAATGATTTGACGTGCCCGCCGTTGAGGTCGTCGGCATGTTCGGCACCGAGGTTCCAGATGATGTTCGACTGGTTCTTGAATCGCTCGCCAATGAAGCGACCATAGCGTTCACAAGTGCCCGTGTCGGCGGGGCGGTATTTGGCCCACAGGGGCAAGAGCCCGACATACAGGCCCTTTTGACCGGCCAGGCGAATCGTCCATTCCACATCATCCCAGTAGTCGTTGTCGGGGCCCTCCTTCACCTCAGGGACAAGATAGCCCTCGGCAAGCAGGGGCAGGTGGCCTTGCTGATTCGGCACCTTTAGGCCATCAAGTTCGGCCAGGGCGACCGCCTGGATGACGGTGAAGCCTTTGGCGGCGCGGTCTGCCAGATAGAGTTCCGCCTCGGTGCGGTCGAGTCGGTGAAAGAGTTCCCACGCCGTGTCGCCCAGCCAGAAAAACGGCCGATCGTCGGTGGTCACGAGGAAGCGGTGGTTGCTGCTGACCTTGAGCCGGGAAGCGAGCTTGGTATCGGTGGCAGCGGAGGATGAAGCGGTGTCCGCCACCACCAAAACCCACAGCAGGATGGCAAAACATGGGAGCATGGGCTTCATGCAGTGGTGGGTTCGCTCTCTCATTTCGCTGGGGAAGGCACGACGTTCCACGCCACCCTGTCAAACTGCCGCAAGCGCAGGTTCTTGAACTGCACTTTCATCGGCGGGCCGGTGTGGACTTGCAGTGCGAGCAGGCCGGAGAGGGCGCGGCGCGGGTCGTGGTCGCGGACTTCGGACATGACCACGTCGTTGATGCGCAGCACCACCAGGTTGCCGCGCACGATGACATGGTAGTCGTTCCAATCGTTGTTGCGCACAGCCTTGAGCAGTTCCTTTGGGTCGCCCACGGAGCCGGCGTCTTTGCGTTCACCGGTTTCGGTGTAGAGGACTTTGCGGCCGCGCTCCGCCAGTTTTTCGCGGAGCAGATATTCCATCACCACGCCGGTCCAGACGTGGTCGGCGGACATGTCCGCCTGCACCCCGACGAGCGCCTCGGCCTTGCTGCCGGGGGCGCGTTCTTTCGCGTGGAAGTAAATGCCGGAGTTCCCGCCTTCCAGTTTGTAGGATAGCTTGAGGTCGAACTCCGCCGGCTCGCCGTTGGTCCAGATGAGGAAGTTGTTTTCAGAAATGCCGCCTGGCGGTGTGATCCCGGTGATGCAGCCCTCCTGCACCGACCAATAATTCGTGTTGCCGCGCCAACCGGTCAGGTCCGTGCCGTTGAAGATGGAAACGAAGTTCTTTTCAAGATCGGTCTTCTGCTGCGGCACGGGGGTAGTGTCGGCACCCAAATCGCCGAGCGCGAACTGCACGCCGTCCTGCAGGAACCGCAGGAACGCGGGATCGCGGAAGGCATTCCTATTATGGCCGAGCGCGCTGTAGAAGCTGCGGCCCTGGCCAATGGTTTGAATCCACGCCAGCGGGTAATCCTTGTCCGGGCGCTGGCCCTTGTCCGTCGTCTCGCTCAGATCGAGGCTGACCAAGACGCGTACTTTCTCGCGGGAATAGGGCGGGTTGAATTGAAACAATTCATCGCGCCACGGCAACGGCAGCGCGGCCCGGCCACCCCAGGCGGCATTGAGCGGATGCGCCGCGTCTTCCACGCGAATGTGCGCCGCATCGAACTCCCACGGATGGTTGAGGAATCGGCCCCCGATGAGTTGGCGAAACTCCGCTTCGGTCGGGTTGGCCGGGTCCTTCTCCCACACACTCGCGCTGTGGATGCCGATGAGGCCCTTGCCAGCACGCACAAAATCAATCATTGCCCGCATCCTCACTTCCTCGACCTCCGGCGGGCCAAACACGTTGAGCATGGTGTTGTTCATCACCACGGCGTCAAACTCGCGCAACCGCTCCGGCGTGAAGACACTGGCATCGACACTCGTGCTCGCGGTGAACGCGCCGGTCTTTTCCCCCATCAACTCCAGAGCGCGCGTGGCCCACGCGATGGCTTCATCGTGATAAGTGCCGCGCGTGAAGTTGTAGATGAGCAGGCGGCGGGGCTGCACTGGCTTGGCGGTGGCTTGGGTCGGGAGGCTTTGCCGTAGGTGCGCCACGTCGGCGCCGGTGAGTTGCAGCAGCGGTCGTTGGGCGAGGGCAGATAGGGTGGCTGCGGCGAGGCAGAGGGACACCAGAGTCGGCAGTGACAATTGGGTTTTCATAAGATGGCGATCAAGAGGTGGCTAATTCGGGGATGGGATTCCGTGTGGTGAGATGGCGGTGCTGTTCCTGTTTTAGGAATTCCACGAGCTGGTTCGAGTGCGACGCGAGCAGCGAGGCAGCGAGTTTCGCGTTGCCGCTGTCGAGCGCGTCGGCAATCGGCACATGCTCCAGGGCAATGACGACCGGGTCGGCCTTTTGCAAATAGTCCATCGTGAACCGTGTGCGCACCTGGAAGAACAGCGCATCCCAGGTCTTGAGCAGGATGCTGTTGCCCGCGGCCTCGACGATGCTGCGGTGGAACGTCTGGTTGTTCTCCTGAAAGGCAGCGAAGTCCGAGCAGCGGGCAGCTTCCACAATGGCTTCTGCCGCCTGCCGTAACGCCTGACACCGGCCTCTCAGCCGGGGCGTGGCGCCACGGGCGGCCAGGGTTTCCAACGCGGCCCGCACCTGAAACGCCTCGATGGTTTCATGGAGACGGGTTTGCCGGACGGATGCGCCTTTGTTGTTCTGGGCTTCCAGCACGCCCATGGCGACCAACTCGCGGATGGCTTCGCGCACCGGCGTGGCGCTGATGGAGAATTCCTTCACCAACGTGGCCTCGACCACACGCTGGCCGGGTGGCAACTCACCCCGCGCGATACGCTCAAGCAGGGTATCGCGGATGAACTCGCGAAGGGATTTGACGGGAGGGATGGGCATAAAGGCGTTTTTACGCGGGGAGATTGGAATTACTCCAGCCTCGCGATATCGAGCACGCAAGTTCACAGTCGCAAAACATTATGGATGATGGATAATCCAGCAAAAGAGTGGGTGTCAATGCGGACTTTCAAGTTCTTACAAATTCTTCCCCCTGATTCTCGCTTCCCCGCAGGACAAGCGGGAGGCAGCCATCACCTTCAACACTACTCCTCTCCTACCCGCCTACGGCATGGTCCGCAGCAGATTCGACACGTGCGTCCACACGCCCATCTGGAGCCGCTGCGCGATCCACGCCAGCGTCATCGTCGTCTCCGCTCGCAATCGCCGGGCGATGCGCACCTTGCCCGGATCGCCTTTGCGCCGCTTCGCCAGGTCCGCGTCCTTCCACTTCAGCTTCGCCAATTCCTCCCGCACCAAACGCTCCGCCTTGGCCTCCCCGCTTTCCTGCCGTTCCGCCCCGTAATGCTGCGCCCCCACCCGCTTCGACGCGTGGGCCAGTAACTCCTGTTTCAACTCGTCCGCTCCGAAGAACCAGCCCCGCCGGATGGACGCCCACTCCTCGTTGCCGCTTTTCTGCCGTCGCCGCGTTTCCATCTGCCGCTCGAACTCCCGCCGGCCCGCCGCGCTGTCCTTGGGCAGCCGCATCTCGCCAAACAACCGCTCCGCTCGCAGCCAGGGCCAGCGCCGCGTCGGCGGCTTGAGATACTCCGCGCAACTGCTCCAGGCGTAATCCCGCAGCGGTTGCTTCGGTGTCAGCAACTTCGCCCGCACCGGATTCAAATGCACATACTCGCACACCGTGCGCAAATAACCCGGCGCCGCCGCATCCACCACCAGCGCCTTGTAGCGCCCGGCGAACAGGTGCCCGAACAGCTTGTGCCGTCGGTTGAACCGCGCCGTGTAGGTGCCCAGAAACCACTTCATGCCCGCGACCAGATTCCCCTTGGGCGTCTCTACCACCAGATGAAAGTGATTGCCCATCAGGCAAAGGGCGTGGACCTGCCAATCGGTCTTGGCGCAAGCTTCTCCCAAGGTTTCGAGGAAACGCTTCCGATCCGCGTCATCGCGGCAGATGGGTTCGCGCCGGTCCCCGCGATTCATCACATGGTAAATCGCGCCTTCGTATTCAATGCGCAGCGGTCGTGGCATGGCGCGACCATGCCAAAACCGTCAATCTGTGTCAATAGTGAGGACCGACCCCTTTACGCGCTGTATGGCGTTTGTTCCTCCATTGACCGCAACCGTGGCGAAAAGCGTGACCGTGCTGTTTGACGTGCCGATCAATTTAAGCTCGTAATCGATCCGATCCCCCAGGTTCACACCGCTCACAATGTCATAGGTCAGGTCCGTGTTCCCGGCATTGGTGACGGATTTGTCGGGACTGTAATAGACGGCCATTCTGATCCGCTTGTTGGCGGTGCGGGAGCCTTCGTGGAAGAGCGTGATGGCGGCGAGGCCGCCGGCAGGGGGCTCCGGCGTTTCCGTATGGATTTGCCCGATGATCACCTTGGTGGGACCGCTCTCCACTCTGCAGGTGGCCTGGAGCGTGTGCGTATTGGTCGCGGTGCCGGTCGCCGGGTCGTACGGCGTCCAGTTGTGCTCGCCCCCGTTTGCCAACGTCTCCCGCAACTCGCTGCGGGGGCTGCCCAAGCTGGTCGCGGGACTGGCCGTATCCTGGTCCGCGCCGTTCCATGGGGCTTCAAACACCATCTGGCTGCCATTGCTCAGGTAGAAATATTTCTGCTTCGAGTCCGCCGGATCGACATACTTAAAACCCGAGTTCAACCACGCCGTGCTGATGTCGAGCGGCTTGTGGGTATTGTCCAACTGGTTCGTGGCATCCACTGGCAACGTGAGTTCCCAGCGAGTGAGGTCAAACGCTTTGGACGGCCCCTGGAACAGGGCGTGGAGCGCGTTGAACTGGGCGTTGAGCTCGGGGCCGCCGCCATTCCTCTTTCTCATTTGGGATCACCACGCCTGCGCGTCTTTTTCCGTAACAGCAAGGCTGCTCCTGCGCCCAGCCCGAGCAAGGCCCAGGTGCTCGGTTCAGGCACGGCTGCGCCGTAGAAGTCCAGGGAATAGTCCAACTGCCGGAAGTATCTGTCCTCCTGCACATCGAAATAGTCGTAGAAGTTGTTCACGCGAAAACCAATCTGCGTAATGTTGTAGCCCGCTAAGTCAGGTGACGCCGAGGAACGCCCGAGGAAAAGCCGCTCGCTCCCCACGGCCCCCCGCCAACCAAAGCCTCCGTCTTGGAAGCGCATATTTCCATTTACGCCGTCAGTGAGACCGGCGACAAAGCCTTTAAATCCGGGCTCATTTAGAGCGTTGGCAAAAAAGGTGCGACCCGTATCGTTGGTGAACAGGTTCATGATGAAGATTCCCGCTACGGGATTCAGGCTTGGCGGATACCCCACGTCTTCCAAGTTGTAATCAAACGCAATTTGCCAACTTCCACCGGGAAAACCCCCGCCGGGGGCGGCGATAGTGTTGCCCTCTGACTGATTTGCGCTCCAAATTAGACCTTGGGCGCGGACATCAAGTGTCGCGAGCAAAACGAGCAAAACAAGTGAGATAGCTGTGAGTAGTTTCATAGGAGTCATATCGTCGTTTTTCTTGTTACGGTTGATGTGTCGGTTTCAGGCTGGAGATAGTCACTTTCGCCGTGCCGCTGTTCGTGGCGGCCTTTGGAAAGTAACACCCCGCCTTGAAGTAGAGGGTCACGTTCGTAGCCGCCCAACCTGAGTATCCGGGCTCCGATGTCATGGGTAGGATCTTTGGCGTGACCGGCGTTCCATTTGTCGCAACCGTAACCGTAAGCGTGACGACACTGTTTGACGTGCCTTCCAGTTTAAGCTCGTAATCGATCCGATCACCC
>JBBRCR010000403.1:0-7869 GCA_038204695.1 Opitutales bacterium
CGATGCCAGCGCCGCTGAGCGCCTCCTTCACCTCTTCGAGTTTGAACGGTTTGATAATGGCGATGATGAGTTTCATGCTGAGGGTGCTGCGTTGAAGATGGATGTTGTATGGGAAGTGTGGAGCGAGCCCGGATCAGCGCAAGAATTCGTTCCTGCACGACCGGGAAACGGACGGACCTGAATGGTGGACGCGCAGCGGATATCCGCCGGCGCCGCCAACCGGACCTGAGCAGCCGCTATGCCAAACGGAAGTTGTCCGCAAGCGGGTTGCGCGCCCGGCGATTCACGGCCGGTTCGTTCCCGCTGACGTTACGGCGCGTCACGGTTTTTCACCCCTCGACGGCTACGGATTCGGCGCAGCCGGGACCGGCGGAGTTGAAACCTGTTCCGGCAGAATCTGGATGTGCAGGTCCTTCAGCTGCCGCGCCGTGACCGGCGTCGGACTTTGCGCCATCAGATCCTGACCACGCTGGGTCTTCGGAAATGCAATGACATCACGGATACTGGTCGTGCCGCAGAGCAGCGCGACCATGCGATCCAGCCCGAACGCGATGCCACCATGCGGCGGCGCGCCAAACGTGAATGCCTTCAGCATATAGCCGAACCGGCTCTCCACCACGTCGGCGGGAATCTTCAGCACGTCTTCAAAGACTTTCTTCTGCAGCGCCGGCTGGTGAATCCGGATTGAGCCGCCACCGAGTTCCATGCCGTTCAGCACGACGTCGTAATGCTGGCCGCGCACCGCCTTCGGGTTCGAATCGAGAAACGCCACATCCTCGGCCACCGGCGCGGTGAACGGGTGATGCGTCGCGACGTAGCGGTTCTCCGCCTCGTCGTGGCTCATCAAGGGAAAGTCGATCACCCAGAGAAACTTCCAGTCGTCGTGGCGGACGGTCAGCTTGCCGCGTTTCTGCAGCAGTGCCGCCGTTTCCAGCCGCAGCCGGCCGAGAATCGCGCACGCCTTCTCCCACGGCGCGGCCGCGAAGAACACGATGTCGCCTTCCTCCACGTTCAGCTTGCGCGTGAGCTCCGCCTTCTCCGCCTCGGAGAAGAATTTCACGATGGGCGATTTCCACTCGCCACCCTCGACCTTGATGAAAGCGAGTCCCTTCGCCCCGAGTGACTTCGCGATGTCCTCGAAATTCTTCAGCTCACCCTGCGTGATGTCGGAGAGCCCCTTGGCGTTGAGCGCCTTGATCACGCCGCCGTTGGCAACGGTCTGCTGAAAGACCTTGAAGGACGACTTCTCGAACGTGTCGGTCAGCCCGACCAGTTCAAAGCCGAAGCGCACGTCGGGTTTGTCGACGCCGTAGCGATTCATGGCATCGACAAACGCCATCCGCGGAAACGGCGTCGGAATGTCGGTACCGAGCACATCCTTCCAGAGCTTCTTCAACATCCCTTCGAACAGCGCGTAGATGTCCTCCCGCGTCACGAACGAAGCCTCGACGTCGACCTGGGTGAACTCCATCTGGCGATCCGCCCGGAGATCCTCGTCGCGGAAGCAGCGCGCGATTTGAAAGTACCGTTCCACGCCCGCCACCATCAGGATCTGTTTGAACTGCTGCGGCGACTGCGAGAGCGCGTAGAACTGGCCCGGATGGATCCGCGAGGGCACGAGATATTCGCGCGCGCCTTCCGGTGTGCTCTTGAAGAGCGCCGGCGTCTCCACCTCGATGAAATCCTGGGCGTCGAAATAATCGCGGATCGACTTGGTGGCCCGATGCCGCATGAGAAGATTCCGCCGCATCTTCGGCCGCCGCAAATCGAGATAACGGTACGTCAGCCGCAGGTCTTCGTTGACCTTGTCGCCACCCACGTCGTCGAGCGGAAATGGCGGAGTGTCGGCGACGTTGAAAATTTCCAGCGACGAGGCGACCACCTCGACCTGCCCGGTCGGCAGAGCCGGATTTTCGGTGCCGGCCGGCCGGCGAACCACCGTGCCCGCCACGCCGATGACCGACTCGGGCTTCAGCTGCTTCAGCTGCTCCGCCAGGGTCGCGTTATCGCGGGGCTCGAGCTTGATTTGCGTGACACCTTTGCGGTCGCGCAGATCGACGAAGATGATGCCGCCCTGGTCGCGGATCGTGTCAACCCAGCCAACGAGCGACGCGGTGGCGTCGAGATCGGCAACGGAGAGCTGGGCACAGTGATGGGTACGATGCATGGAAAAGTGAGCCCGCCAGCAGAACGCAGCGCCGCGGCGTAGCGCAAACAGATTCTCGGATCGCGCCCGCCGCATCCCTGCCGTGGTCACGCGAAGCGCTCGCGGCGCGCGGGAACGCCTCCTCGCGCCTGCCGGTTCGTCGCGCAGCCGACATTCAGCTTGCCATGCCGACGCTCATTGCAAATTTTTCGGTGCACCACAGCGCGAGAGTAAACCCAGACAATATTCTCGCTGAGACCCCGCCCCGGGGAGCAAACGCTTCGTCGATTTGGTTCATGCTCATTATTCGAAAACAGCAGATGGACGCACTCGCGGCCACGATGGGCAGGCGCTTCCGCGAGACCTTGAAAATGCATTTGCGACAGGACTTGCGCGAAGAGACCGGATCGTTGTCCGACGAGATGCTGTTAAGGCGCATGGATGCGGCGATTGCGCGCGCACGCCAGCACGGGCTTTCCTCCGAGCGTGATCTCGCGCTCTTTGTGGATCTCGACTTCACCTTGGGGCAGAATTTCGAAAACCAGCGGAACGAAATGTGGATCAAGCGCATTCTGACCCAAAAGGAGACGGCGGCGGCGGCGAAAATGGATTTAATCTACCAGCGTCTGGCCGCCCAACAGACCGCGCCGGCGCAAACGGAAACAAACGGCTAGCTCCGCCATGGCCGATTTCGCCACCCTTTTCGCAAAGTTGGACAAGCAGGCGAGTGATCGCGATGCGGATTGTCCGACGGGAAAATGCCCCAGGAAGACGCCGGGGCTTATCGTGATGGTCGCACACGCCGACACCACCGCGACCGTGGCCGGAGTCGAAATCGACGTCAGCAAGCCAACCAGCCAGAAAAAATCCACTGACGGCGATGGTTTGGCGAAGTTTACGCCCGCGAAACTTGGCAGCCACGTCCTGCGCATAAATCTGTCGAAGGACCTGGCGAAGAAATATTCGCCTTTGGCGTCGCGGGAAATCTCCACCACGGACGGCAAGACTTCCACCGTGTTGCTGCTGCTCCAGCCGCTGCCATCGCTCGACGTGGTCCTGCAGCGATCGGGTGGCGGCAGTGCCATCGGTGGGGCGGACGTTGAACTGAGCGGTCCCGAAACGTTGAAGCAGTCCACCGTGCAGGGGGTTGCCAAATTCGCGGTGCTCAAGCCGGGCCGCTATGATGTCAAAATAACCCTGAACAAAGCCCATCTCGAGTGGGCCGTCGCGCCCGCGTTGGAGAAGAAGGTGGTCGTCGTGGGCCAGGCGAACACGCTTACGGTGCAGGTCCATCCGCGCGGCAAGGTGGATCCGACGATTGCGATCGACGATCCGAAGGTCGTGCTGGTCCGGCGCGATTACATGGCCAACGCTACGAGCAAGGCCACACCCCACCGGCTACCCGTACGGTTGGGCGTGAGTGCGAAGTTCGACGGGACCGGTCAGCTGACCTGCAGCCTTCCCGCCAAGATCTCGGTTTTCAGGGCCGCGACGGGCGGAACCGCGGTCGCCTTTCCGATCACTCTCTCGGCAGGAGAACTGAATCAGGGTCTCTCGGGGCAGCCGTTCACCCTCTATATTGAAGGGGCGGCGCCGAGCGGCGCGATGAACGACGTCCAGTTGGACTTCAAGTTGCAGGGAGGCACCGGCACGCTCGGTCCGCCGGTCACCGACAAACTCACCTGCGTGCGGCTCAAGATCGATATCTGCAAATGGCGAGTGGATGCGGCCACCGATCCGGTGCTCATTCCCGAAGCGGACAAAATCACCAAGGGCCGCTATATCCATGTACAGAATACGGACCGGGAGCACGAGCGGGCCAAGCTCATCATCCATAAGGCGGAACCGGCCGCGTTCACCGGCACGCTGCAAGTGAGGGTTTGGGACGAAGGCAAAGCGGCCTTGGGCGAGCGCCTGGAGCTTTTCGATGCGGAAGCGGCGAGCCAGGCCCCTCATCCCCACCCGTTTTCGGAAGCGAACGCCGCCATCCCCGCCACCGGCCGTGTGCTGTGGGTGCAGGGCCAGACGGTCAGTCAGAAGATGCTGGATACGTCCATTCGCGTCGGACTGACCAACCTGCCCGACGAGGGCACGAACCTGGTGGAAGGCGACCGGGTGACCGTCACCGTGCTCAAGACCACTCTGGAAATTGGCCAGAGCCGGACCAAGCCTGATGTCGATCCCGCGCCCATGTCGGCGGAGGATCAGATCAAAAAGGGGCGTTATCTCCACACGCAGGACGCCGGTTTCCATCATGGCCGGGCCATGGTGCTCGTGAAAAAAGTGGAACCGGCAGGCTTCATCGGAAAGCTGACGCTGACCGTCTGGGATGTGACCGCGAAGTCGAATGCGAGTCCGCGCGTCGAACTCTTCAAGGCGGAGGAGGAAATCGCCAAGTCGGGTCAGTCCGCCCGGGCCAATCCCTATGAGTTCGATCACGACGCCGCGTTCCCGGCGAAAGGGCTGAAACACTGGGCGGAGGGCAAGGCGGCAAAAGTCAGCGCCGCGTTGCGCGACACGGAAATTCGTTTGAGCATCAAGGATCACCTCGCCGTGTGCGGTCGGGCCGCCGTCACGGTGGTGGAATTCACGAAGATCAAGGTCACGATCAAATCAACTCCGGCGAACACGCCTCGAGCCGGGCACGCAGCGCCCGTCAATCACACGCACGAAGTCACCAAGTACGAGGAAGACTTCACTGACGCGGGTACCCTCGTGCTCATCCGCAACGCCCAGCCCGACATCGCGCTGGAAGTCACGACCAAGCCTGATCGCCCGGTGGATCTTCCCATCTCGTGGCGGGCCGTGCGCAACAAGGACGACCACGCCAGCCTTGGAGAGGCCAAGAAATTCCCGACGGTCACGCCGGACGCGGTGGACAAGCGCAAGGCCGTGCTGGATGCGAACGAAAAGGGCTCGTTTCACGTTCGTGCCTATATCGATTGCAATGGCGTTGAAGGTTACAGTCCGCTCGAGCCTTCATTTCCGCTCAATCTCATCCTGGCAAATGCCACGGTGGTCAGGGATAACAGCGCCGGCATCAAGGCAAACCTCAGGGCGGCCGGAGTGGCCGGAGCGGTAAATGTGACGAATGGCACGTGGCCTGGTACTTGGGCGGCAGCCACGGGCGCGGGTGGCGCCGGGATGACGATGGAACTCGTTGCCGATGTCACGGGTGGCGGGAAGGACGGGCGGCTCGGCTTGGACAAGGTGTTCGGCGGCCTCGTCAATATGCTTCGCGGAAACGATATTCAACTGACCTACCGGGATGCCACCGGCTTGGCTCCAGTTGATTACGTGATCCGTAACCGCTATGTGCGCAACAAGGCTGCGGCCACCGGCAACTATGGCGGAAGCAAAATGTTCAAGCCTGGAGACCCGGCCCCAAACCTTTTGGTCTTCCCGGTATTGGACACCGGTCGCAGCCCCGGAGGTCTCGGCGGCGAGACCGCGGTGATGGGCAGAAGCGGTGTCTGGGATCCGGCCCCGCCCAATCGACCCGTCGGCCGGCAGTACAAACTACGTTGTATTGATTCACCCGGTCGTGGTTTCCTTCGGGCACATCCAGACCATCCATCCGCCCTGCTCTTTCAGATACATTACGTGCAACAGTTCCGGGCCAATTTCTGTTTTTGGACCAACGTGACCGTGAGCCGCACGCAAACCGGTGATCCCGCGGATCGAGTCTATTCGGCGCTGCGGACGATGAACTGGGACGTGACCGCGGACTGGAATGTAAACTCCGCGGCCGCGGTGCCGGTACTCACGGTCACCAATCCGCACGTGATCAATGTTACCGGTCCTGCGACCATAAATCCGATTGGCCGGGCGCAGGATCACGGAGTCGAAGTGCGGCCGCCTTCGGGCATCACCGACGCCATTGCGTGGGAGACGACGTGAAGTGCACCGTTACTCGCATGTGCTGCTCAGCTGTATTCTTGTCGGCTGCGCGCTACGAACAAAAGAGAGCAATATGAGCAATGTTAACAACCCCGTCGCCGAATCGATTGCTCCGGGCGCCATGCCGGTTGAGCCATCGTCGTCTTCTGAAATCCTGGCCGCGACACACATCTTCACCGTTGAGTTGATCGAGATGTCCACCACGCCGTGGACCCGTCAGGCTGATGGGCTCGAGCATCGCCAGTTGCGCTTGCAGTTGGCCCTGCTCGAAAGATTCAAAGGCAGACTGGCTCTTCAACCAGGAGGCAGGTTTGAGGTCGAATTACCGCAGCGCCGCGAAGACGCTCTCACGGTAAGTGACTTTCATGGATTCTGGTCGCACCAGGAACTCCAAAAGGGTTCTCGCTACCTCGTGTTGAGCAACGGCACGACCGATAACGTCGCAGTGCACATGAAGGAGCCAGCGATTACGGCCATGCTGGCTGCCGAAGCGGCATCGGACGTGAAGCTGGCCTTGGCAGCGGAACAGCGCTTTCAACCGGCCTTACGCCCCACGGAGCCTCTCACGCGCCAGCAGTCCGCCGCGGTGGATCTACTCAAATTTGCCAAGGAAAAGTGCGAGACATCCGCGGGCCTGTTCGGCCGCTATGTCTGGAGTCGGGTGGCGCCAATCTATCCGAGTGCGGAGCCATCCTTGCTTCCCCTGACTCTCAATCTTGTGGAGGCCAGGAATGCCACCGTCGAATTACGGGAGGCGCTTCTCTACGGTCTCTACAACGAAGTGGGCGAACTGACGCCTCTGCGGGAGCGAAACATCCAGCTTATCCGTGCGCTCCTGGGACTGATGCTCCAACCCGAGGCAGCAGCTCTTCAGGACCGACTGCTGCAAGTTCCGCTCTACAACTTGATCTGCGGTGAAGGCAGCAATGTACCACCGGCTGCAACGGTCGTTCCCGACGCATCGCAACGAACGCGGCTCAAGCAAGCCATCGCCGGGTTCAGTTCGGAACGCGCCCAGGAAATCGGCGCCTGGCTTGATCGGCAGTAAGTTCGTCACACCGCCGCGTGTCTCGCCACGCTGAAGGCTTGCGCGCATCCCGCCGCCGCCAATCCTGCGGTTTCCTGCGATGAGTTCCCCACCCGGCCATGGCGTTTTTCGCGCGACCCTCGCCACGTGGACGACGCTCGTGTTCGCATTTCTCTACCTGCCGATCGTTGTGCTGGTGGTTTATTCGTTCAACCGCTCGCGGCTGAACATCCTCTGGGAAGGCTTCACCCTGCGCTGGTACAGCCAGGTCTGGTCAAACGCGCCGCTGATGCGCGCGCTGAACAACAGCCTCATCGTCGCCGCGATCACCACCGTGCTCTCAGTCGTGCTCGGCACGGTGGGCGCGGCTCGCGGGTCTTGATCCTTCGCTCGAGGAAGCCGCCCTCGATCTTGGCGCGACGCCGCTCGGGGCGTTCTGGCTCGTTATCATTCCGAGCCTGCGGCCCGCGATTCTCGCCGGTGCGCTGATGGCGTTCACCCTTTCGATGGACGAAGTCATTGTCACGTATTTCACCCCGAGCCCCGCTTCGGCCACGCTGCCGCTGCGGATTTTCGGCATGGCCAATACGAATCCGAACGCCGTCGCGCGAAAACTGCTGACGCCAGAACAGCTCGGCAATCCGGCGAGCTACCCCTGCGCTTGCCCCACAAATTCGCTACCGCGTATGGCGTCACGCCAAGGGCGCGGTTGACGGGAAGGGCGACTTTCCAGTCGCCCGAGACCGGTCGACCGAACGTACTTCGGCGGCTGGAAAGCCGCCGCTCCGGCAAATGC
>JBBRCR010000404.1:0-7868 GCA_038204695.1 Opitutales bacterium
AGCACGGGTGAAGCGCGCATCACGGTGGGTGAACGCGAGAATCAGCCGCTGCTGCCGCGGCGCGCCGTGTTCAATGATGATCAGGTCTATGTCGTGAAAAACGGCGTCGTGGAAAAGCGGAAAATCGAGATCGGCTTCCGCGCCCTCAACTATATAGAGGCCCGGGCCGGTCTTAAACCCGGTGAGCTCGTGCTCGTGGAAAATCTGGATGTGTTCTATCCGGGCCAGCGCGTGCGTCTGCCCAAGGCGCGGGCGGAGAAGAACTGACGCCGCGCGTCCTGGCTCCCAACGACGTCCCTGATGTCTCCCAATCTTCGGATCGCGTTCCGCTTTCTCACGGCGAAGAAGCGCGCCATGTTGATGAGCCTCTCGTGCACCGTGCTGGGCGTGGGACTGTTTATCGTCACGCAGGCGACGACGAGCGGGTTCGAGGAATTCTTCGTGCGCACGATGCTCGGCACGAACGGGGCCCTGCGCATCGAGGACAAGATTCAGGACACGATGCGGAGCATGGAGGCGGCGAGCGGTTCCGAGTTTCAGATTCGGCAGAACGAAGGCGTGAAATACATCGAGGGCGTCGAGGAACCGAAGGCCATCATGGACGCGGTGCGGCAGTTCGCGAACGTGAAGGGCGCGTCGGCCGTGTTGCGCGGCAACGTGCAGCTGAGCAGTTCGTTCAAGACCGAGCCGGCGCAGGTGTTTGGCATTGTGCTCTCCGACCATTTGAGCGTCTCGGACCTCGAGCGAAAAATCACCACGCCGAATGGGCTGCAGAGTTTTCAGGAGTCGCCCTCCCGCGTGCTCATCGGACGCGTCCTGGCGGACCGATTGCAGCTGAGCGCGGGTGATCCCTTCGTGATCATCGTGCGCGGCGTATCACGGCGCTACCGGGTGGCGGCAATTTACGAAACGGGCGTCCGCGACGTGGATAAGAACAATGTTTATCTCGACCTGACGGAGGCCCGCTCGCTGCTGATGAAGCCGACGGGGGTGAGCTTCATTCAGATTAGCCTGCACGATGCGAATCGGGCGCGGGAGGATGCGGCGCATATGACCGAGGTGTTACGGCACAACGTGAAGCCGTGGCAGGAACGCGAGAAGGAGTGGCTGTCGGTTTTCCGCGCGCTGCGGATTTCGACGGCGATCACGGTCACGGTTTTCACGCTCATCGCGAGTCTCGCGATGTTCAACACACTCGCCATGATCGTTCTCGAGAAGACCAAGGACATCGCGATTCTGCGGTCGATGGGCTACGAGCGGAACGACATCACGCAGATTTTCCTCTGGCAGGCCGGCATCGTGCTCGCGATCGGCGCAGTGGTGGGGGCGCTCTTCGGCGCCGGAGTCACGTGGGCCGTTTCCCAGGTGCCAATGCGAATCAACACGTTGTTCAAGACCGAGACGTTCATCGTCTCGTGGGATGCGTCGCATTACGTGCAGGCAATTGCGACGGCTCTGATCATGGTGATGATTGCCAGCTTGATCCCGGCGCGGCGCGCCGCGCGGCTCGAACCGGGTGACATCGTGCGCGGCACGGCGCAGTAGCGCGAAGTGATGTCATCTTCTCCCACACTCTCACCCGCGAACTCATCCCGCTTCGCCTTGCGGTGTATGAATCTTCACCGCCATCTGGGCGAGGGCGAAGGGCGGGTGCATGTGCTGAAAGGCGTGAGCTTCGAGGCCGAACGAGGCCAGGTGTACGCCATCGTGGGGCCCTCTGGCTGCGGCAAGAGCACGCTGCTTTACCTCCTTGGGCTGTTGGATCAGCCGGATGACGGCCAGGTCGAGATCAACGGCCAGAAGATGTCGAACACCGATGACGTGGCGAGAACGGCCGCGCGCGGCCAGCACATCGGCTTCGTGTTCCAGTTTCACTTCTTGATGCTCGAGTTCACGGCGCTCGAAAATGTAATGATGCCGATGCGCAAGCTCGCGCGACTGAGTCCGGCGGCGATGGAGGAACGCGGACGCTCGCTGCTCGACTCTGTGGGCCTCGGCAACAAAACCCACCGACTCGGCACCCAACTTTCCGGCGGTGAGCAGCAACGCGTGGCCATTGCCCGCGCCCTCGCCAACGAGCCCACCATTCTCCTGGCCGATGAGCCGACGGGAAACCTCGACGTGAAAAACTCCGGGATTGTCTTCGACCTGCTGACGCGACTCGCCAAGGACCACGGCCAGGCCGTCGTGCTCGTCACGCACAATCCGGAGATCGCGCAGCGATGCGACCTGACGCGGCCGATGCGCGACGGAATTTTTATTTAGCCGATCGTTGGGGGGCTCCAATTTCGGTTTAGGGACACGGGCTGAGCGCGGCATGGCGGATTTAAGCCAGCTTATTGCTGTGCTGCCGTAGCTACTGTTTTTGGATAAGAATTTTTCTTATCCGAAATTTTGGTTTACAACGGAAACGGCGCTCCCTTGTTTCGGAGGCGATTTTTTGTTCTCCCGTTTCTGTGACCCACAACCCATCGCGAAAGCATTTTTTCGCTAACCTGCTCGGCTTTGCCGCGTTGGTTGGTGCATTTCCACGGTTATTCGTGAAAGCGATCCCGCCGGCGCAGTCCACCGGTCGCGCACCGTCCTGGTCCACCCTGCCGGCGGTACGGACCGACGCTAGAGCGGTTGCCCGCCGCGGAGATATGCTTTAGTCGGCGCTCCCAGCCGTCGATTTTTCCGTCATGTCGAAACTTTTCCCGAAGTCGGCGAACAAGCTACCGCTCCAGATCGTGATCTATCTGGCGGTGCTCGCCGGCATCGCCACCGCAGGGGTCACCTACTATATGACGCCCAAATTCACGCGGGTGGGTTACGCGCCGATTCAGCCCGTACCTTTCAGTCATGCCCAGCATGTGCAGGAAGTTGGTCTGGACTGCCGGTACTGCCATTCGAGCGTCGACAAGTCGGGCCACTCCAATGTGCCGACGGCGCAGACGTGCATGAATTGCCACAACGCGATCAAGCCGACCAGCCCGCTGCTCGCGCCCGTACGGGAGAGCTTTGAGAAGAATACGCCGGTGCCATGGGTGTGGATACATCGCACGCCGGATTTCGCCTATTTCAATCACGCCATCCACGTGAACCGCGGCGTCTCGTGCGTCGAATGCCATGGCAAAGTGAACGAGATGGACACCGTTACTCACATGCAGCCGCTGAGCATGGCGTTCTGCATCGAGTGCCACCGCAACCCGGAGGCGCGGCTGCGCGAGCCGAAGGATGTCTTCAATCTCGATTCCAGAAACCTGGCCGATCAAGGCCGTATGGATGACGCCAGGAAATACATTCACGACTGGAAGATCATGCCTCCGCAGAGCTGCTCCGGCTGCCACCGATGAAACGCAAAGTTGATCACTCTCCTGGCAACGGCGCCGCATCAGAACGCGAGCTGACGGGCCCCAAATACTGGCGCAGCCTCGATGAACTCGCGGCCACGCCTGGCTTTAAGGCCCAGCTGGAGCGCGAGTTTCCGGCCGGGGCCGCGGAACTGGACGGCGTTGATCGCCGGCAGTTCATGAAGATCATGGCGGCGTCCTTCGCTCTCGGTGGCGTCGGCCTCGCGGGCTGTCGCCGGCCGGAGATGCATATTTTGCCTTACGGCAAATCGGTCGAGGGAGTGATTCCGGGATTGCCGCTGTATTACGCGACGGCGATGCCGCTGCGAAAATCAGCGGTGCCGCTTCTCGCCGAAACCCACCAGGGCCGGCCAACAAAAATCGAGGGGAATCCCACTTACGAACCGCACGGGGGTGCCGCTTCGCTTTTCGCGCAGGCGTCCATCCTGGATCTTTACGATCCGGATCGCGCCACGGCGCATACCAAGGGCGGGGCGGTGCTCAAGCCGGAGCAGGTGAGTGAATTGCTCGCCACGATCAGTCGCACGTATGCGGATGCGCAAGGAGCGGGCCTCGCGTTCCTGGTGGACGAGTCATCCTCGCCCACGCGTGCGCGGCTGGTACGGGCGTTGCGGGCGCGTTTTCCCCGGGCAACCTGGTCGGAGTACGAGCCAATCGCGGACGAACCCCCGGTGGCTGCCGCGCAGGCGGCGTTTGGGGCCCCGGTGAAGCCGGTGTACAATTTCGCGCGGGCCAAACGGATCCTCTCGATCGACGCCGATTTTCTTCAGGCGGAATCCGGCAGTCTTTATTATGCGCGCGGCTTCGCCCATGGGCGCCGCGTGGCCACGGCGAAAGATGCGATGAACCGGCTCTATGTGGCCGAGAGCGCGTTCACGATCACCGGCAGCATGGCCGATCATCGGTTGCGGCTCGCCAGCAGCCACCTGCTCGCGTTTGCATCCAAACTGGCAATACAGCTGTTCCCGGATGTCGCGAGCGCCGTCGGGCCGTACGCGGAGGGACTGGCGGTCGATCCGAAATGGATCGAGGCATGCGCCGCCGATCTTCAGGCCCACCGCGGCGAATGCATCATTGTCGCCGGTTCGCATCTTCCGCCCGAGGTGCACACGATCGTTCATGGGCTGAACGTATCGCTCGGCAACGCGGGCCAGACGGTGAACTATGTTCCGGTCGAGTCGAGCTCCGGTGTTTCCACGATTCTCGGATTGGCGAATGCCATCAAAGGTGGATCGATTCGCACGCTGGTGGTGCTGGGGGGAAATCCCGTTTACAACGCGCCCGCCGATCTGGAGTGGGCCGCGCTACAGAAGACCGTGGGTGAAGTGATTCGCTTCGGTTACCACGTGGATGAAACCTCCGCGCTGAATCCACCGGCCACTACACACATTGCGGCGGCTCACTATCTGGAATCGTGGGGCGACGCCCGGACGGTCGACGGTACGATCGTGCCGATCCAGCCGATGATTCTGCCGCTGTTTGGCGGTTTTACCGACATCGAAGTGCTGGCGCGCCTCACCGGCGATGCCAAGTCCGATGGTTACGCCCTGGTTAAGGAGACGATTGCAGGACTCGCTGGCGCCAACGCGAATGCCGAGAAGGTCATGCAGCATTTCCTGCACGATGGGATCCTGGCAAATTCGGCGCACAAGCCGGTCTCGGTTCGCTTCAATCAACAGAACGCCCAGCGCGCTTTCAGCGGAGAAGTGAAGCGGCCGCAGGTGCTGAGCGCGAGCAACCTCGAGGTTCGCTTTACGGCTGACCACAAGATGGACGACGGCCGCTTCGCCAACAACGGCTGGCTGCAGGAGTGTCCCGATCCGATCACGAAGATCGCATGGGATAATGCGATTCTCATCAGTCCGAAGCTGGCGAAGGAACTTGGCGTTCATCCGGCCGGTTCGGCGATTCAGATTGCGCGCATCGAGACCGCCGGGTTTGAGCAGGGCAAAGAAATCGCGTTCCTGGGTGAGCTCACGTTGAACGGCCGAACCGTCCGCGGTCCGCTGCACATTCAGCCCGGCCTGGCGAACTACACCGTGGTGCTGCCGTTGGGCTATGGACGCTCCGGTGCCGGGCATGTGGGCAAGGGCGCGGGCCACAATTTCTATCCGTTGCGGACCATGGCGGACCGGCATTTTGCAACGGGCGGCAGGCTCGTGGCGACGAAGCAGACCTACACCATCGCGAACACGCAGGAACATTGGTCCATGGAAGGCCGCGACATCATTCGCGAGGCCAACCTCGACGAGTACCAGTCGAATCCGGCCTTTGTGGATTCGTTCGGCATGGAGTCACACTCGCCGACGATCCGTGGGGAAAAATATTCCACCGCCAGGCTGAACGCGATGTCGCCTCCGGAGCGCGCCAAGGCCTACGCCGAACTCACCACGCAAATTCCGCGCGGAAACTCACTCTACAAAACACCGGAATTCGACGGCGTGCATCAGTGGGGCATGTCGATCGATATGAACACGTGCATCGGCTGCCAGGCGTGCGTGGTCGCATGTCAGGCGGAGAACAATGTGCCGATTGTCGGCAAGGAGCAGGTGCTGCGCGGCCGCGAGATGCACTGGCTGCGGATCGACCGCTACTACTCGAGTGGCACGCTCGACGCCGGCGCTTTTGGCGGCGAGGGCAACAAGGAGATTCCCGAAGAGCCGCAGGTGTCATTGCAGCCCATGATGTGCGTGCATTGCGAACTCGCACCGTGTGAAACGGTGTGTCCCGTGAATGCGACCGTGCATGACAACGAAGGGCTCAACGTGATGGCGTACAATCGGTGCATCGGCACCCGCTATTGCGCGAACAACTGCCCGTACAAGGTCCGCCGTTTCAATTTCTTTGACTGGAATCAGCGCCGTCTCGACAGCCTCTACTTGGGGCCGACTGGCCCGCAGGGAATGCCGGAGTTGGTCCAGATGGGCAAGAATCCGGAAGTATCCGTCCGTATGCGCGGTGTGATGGAGAAGTGCACCTATTGCGTTCAGCGGATCGTCAACGGCAAGATCCAGCACAAGGTGAAGATGGCGCAGGCGGGCACGCCCGGCAACGTCGTCGTACCCGACGGCACGATCAAGTCGGCCTGCCAGCAGACGTGTCCCGTCGACGCGATCACCTTCGGCAATATTCTGGACCCGGAAAGCGCGGTGATGAAAGCGAAGCAGCGCGATCAGGACTACGAGGTTTTGGGTTATCTCAACACCCGGCCGCGCACGACCTATGGCGGCAAGCTGCGCAACCCCAACCCGAAGATGCCGGATTATCAGACCCTGCCGTTGAGCCGGATCGAGTACAACCGGAAGAACGTGCCGCCGGCCCATGACACTGGCCACGCGCCCGCCGCGCACGGCGCGCCGGCGGAAAAGAAAGGTGGGCACTGAGATGAAGACCATGGATCCAGCCGCTTCGGTGAACCAAGCCCGCCCCCTGAACGGAGGACATTGCTGATGGCCCACGCGCAACAAGCCACCGGGCCCGCCATCCTGCAGGAGGTCCGTCCGGCGGTGCTGCCCCGCGCCGTCCTGGTGTCGCATGGGCGCAGCTTCAATTGGATCACCGAGAAGATCTGCGGCATCATCGAGGGCAAGACTCCCGCCTGGTGGTGGGTGTGTTTCGTCGTCGCCTGCTTCATCGCCTCGTTCACCGTCGGCGGCATCACCTACCTTGTTGCCACCGGCGTCGGTGTGTGGGGACACGCCAATCCGGTCAACTGGGCGTGGGACATCGTCAACTTCGTCTTCTGGATCGGTATCGGACATGCGGGTACGCTGATCTCGGCCATCCTCTGCCTCCTGCGCCAGAAGTGGCGCACCTCGATCAACCGGGCGGCCGAGGCCATGACGATCTTCGCGGTGGTTTGCGCCGCGATCTTCCCCGTCTTTCACGTCGGTCGCGTATGGTACGCCTGGTATCTGTTCCCGATTCCGAACTCGAACGTCATCTGGCAGAACTTCCGTTCGCCGCTGGAGTGGGACGTGTTCGCGGTGTCGACGTACGGCACCATTTCAGTGCTCTTCTGGTATATCGGTCTGATACCCGATCTGGCGGTGCTCCGCGATCGTTTCTATGCCGCCGGCAACAAGCTCCGGTCGTTCCTCTACGGTTTGTTCGCGATGGGCTGGCGTGGTTCGAACCGCCACTGGAGCAACTACGAGATGGCGTATTTGATTCTGGCCGGCGTCTCGACGCCCCTCGTGCTTTCGGTGCACACGATCGTGTCGTTCGATTTCGCGGTGTCCCTGCTCCCGGGCTGGCACACCACGATCTTCCCGCCGTACTTCGTCGCCGGCGCGATCTTCTCGGGCTTCGGCATGGTGCTGACGCTGATGCTGCCGCTGCGCGCGATTTACGGTCTCCAGGATCTCATTACGCAGTATCACATCGACTGCATGTGCAAGATCACCTTGGCGACGGGCACCATCGTCGGCTACGCGTACGCGATGGAGTTCTTCATCGCTTGGTACAGCGGCAACCCGTACGAGGGCTTCACCTTCATCAACCGTGTGTTCGGCC
>JBBRCR010000405.1:0-7866 GCA_038204695.1 Opitutales bacterium
CGTGCGCACTCCAGGCATCGATGTCGGCCATTTCCGCAGCAAGGGTAGGGGACACATTGCCGCGCTGACGGACCGCGGCGGCCAGACGCCGGGCCTCGGCCATGTCGCGCTCGAGCTCGGCCGCGAGCTGCAACGGCGAGATCTTGCCGGCAGGGACCTGACCGCCGGCCTTCACGAAGTCGGCGATGTTGACGTACTTCGGATCGAGCACCGGATTTGAGATGATGTTGTCGATGTCGAAAAACTTAAACGAAGAGTTGTGGTCTTTGTCCGTCCAGGCCGTGAAGCCCTCGGTGTAGAGCGAGCCGTCCCAGGTGCCCCGGTGAAACGCGGCGAAGCGCAGCTGCGCCCGGCTCGCGAGGGTCCACGCCTTGAGCAAATCGGGCGCGTGGGCCGCTCCGAAGCGCTCGGCGAGCAGCGCCTCGAAGGTGCTGTCGGGGGTTTTAGGATCGTACAGCAACCGCCCCCACAGGGCATACCAGAGCCACTGCCGCTCAAAGGCCCAGGTCCAGGTCTTATGTCTCCCTTCGTTGGTGATGTAGTCCTTGGCGGGAATGTAGCACTCCGATCCCACGAGCACTCCGGCCACGTGCGGCGCGCCGTTGTTGGCGATGAACTCGCGGATGAAATCCGGCGCCCCCCAGCGCAGCACGTAGAAGTCCTCGTTCCGGATCGTCCACACGACCTGGTGGTTCGTGGGCGGCGGATTCCAGTAGGCGTCGGAGAGCTTGCCGCCGTGCACGATGAAGAGCTGGGACGACGAGTGCCCGTGCGACCAGTTGTACTTGAACTCGGTGAAGACCGGCGGCGCGATGTTGGCGTTGGCCCGGAGACCCTCGATTTGCGCGCGCGTGCGGCGATCGTTTTCCTCGCTGGTGGTGCCGCCGGAGCGGGTGTCGGCGGAAAGCGGCGCCCGGTAGATGAACTTCACGGGCCGCCGGGCGGCGGCGATGCCGGCGAAGAAGGAGTCGTCCAGCCACTGCCGGCGCTCATCCGGAGTCTGGCCGCCCATGCGTTCGCCGAGCGTGATGCCGAGGCCCGTCAGGTCGGGGTACTCGTCAATCGTCTGCTGCACGCACTCGCGGGTGTAGGCTTCAACGCTCTTGTCCCTGGTCCCCTCGCCGATGTGCAGCAAGGTGGAGTGGTAGTTGCTGAAGTTGTGCGCCCGGGCGAATTCCGGTGAGACGAACGTGTTCCAGTTGACCAGGTAGGTCTCGATGCCGCGTTCCTTCGCCAGGGCAAACAGCCGGGTCCAGAGCGCGCGCCACTCGGCCATCTCCGCGGACGAGAACGTCTGCGCCTCGGGAAACGATTTCGGCACCACGAAGAAGTGAAACGGGTGCAGGCTCCAAAGCGTGAGGGTGTTGAAGCGATTGGCCGCCATCATGTCCAGGAACGCCTCCCAGAACTTCAGGTCGCGGCACACCTCCTGATGCTGCTCGAGGGTCGGGCTGTTGCGGTACGCGGCAAACGGCAGGTTGAACTTTATAGTGCGGAAGCCAAAGCGCGCCCGTGCGGTCGCAGGCCGGACTTGGGCGAGCGGCGTGCCGCGCCGCACCTGCTCGGCGATGTCGAGGAGCCCGTACATCGCGCCGCGCTCGCTGCCGCCGGAGACGAGCAGGCGGCTCCCCTCGCGCGTGAGCGCAAAGCCGTCGGGGCCGAGGGCAGGATCACCGCTGACGACGCGCACCGGAAGTTGCCCAACGGGGAGGCCCGCGGCGGCGGCAAGCCTGGCGCGGCCATAGTCGACCGGGGTGCCGAAGGCCGAAGTGAGAACGAGCGCAAGAGCGAGGGGGACGTGCCGGAGAGATTTCATGGAAGGAACCTACAGTTTCGTGATTTCGAGCAGGTGAAGTGGAGTATCGGTGAACCGGGTGCAGAGAGGCTGATTTCCGCCGCTGGAACACGACGGCAAATCACCCGCACGCTGCGAGATCAATGGGTTCAGGGATTTCCTTTCCTGGCGATTTCGATGTCCGCCCTTGGCCCGGAATCATCGAACCAATCGAAGGTTCTCTGCCCGGAGATATAGAGCATGTTGGCGTAATTGGCATCGAGCTCCTTGGCGTAGTCGTGCCACGCGGTGAGAGCCTTTTCGAGGTGGGCCACGGCCTCGGTCTGGTGCGTGGCCTCGCCGGTCCTGCGGAAGAGTCCCAAGGACACCGCGCCGCGGATCTTGGCGGCATAGTATTGGCCGAGCATCGCCTGGGTGCGAATGTCGCCCAAGGTTTCGCGCAGCTCGGCATTTCCTCCGTCGCTGATTTCCGCGGCGCCTTTCAGGGCATCTCTCGCGAGTGCATCGAGTTGATCGGCGGATGCCAGCGGGGTGATTCCCGAAGTTTTTCCCTCGAAGACATACTGGTGGATGCCGATGTGAGCGGTGCCGTCCATGCCGCCCCATCTCTGGTCGAGGAAGATGTTCACCGTGTGGAAGCCCCGGATGCTCTTGTCGAGCAGATTGCCCCGGCAGCCTTCCACCCACCACATGAAGTCCCAAGGCACGTAGCGGGTCCGGTTCACCATGGGAATGATGCGGGAAGCGGCTTGCCAGGTTTCATAAAGCTTGGCGCCCTGCGTGGTCTTGAACCGGTTTCCAATGAGGCCTCGGAGCAGTTCGGGAGAGGTCTCGGGGTCGTAGCCCAGCCGTCCCCAGAGTAGGGAGGAATACCAGTGCTTCTCGTTTTCCAGTTGCCGGGGCGAGCTGGGAGTCTTGCTGGCGCTCTCGCGTCCCCAGCAGAACCGGTCCGAGCCCAAGAGATATCCGGCGGTTCGGCCGTTTCCGGGAAAATTGAGCACCGCCTGCTTTACATATTCCGGATCACCCCAGCGAACGAGGAAGATGTCATCATTCCTGAGATTCCACCAAGACTTCAGATTGTCCGGAGTTGCTTCCAGGATGTCTTTCCTGACGAACGGAGGATTGGGCGCGGAATAGAGGCGTGCCCGGGAGTACTTGTATTCGAGGTCGTAGCCATCGGGAAGCTTGGCGAAGCGGTGGCCGATGTATTTGAAATCCGTGAGCCAGTAGCGGTGGACAAATCCGATTTTGCGTTGGGGATTCGTCTTCTTGTAATCGAGGATCCCCTCGCCATAGACGTCCCAGCACCACTGCTCCTTGAAATCGTGGTCTTTATTGAATTCGCCGAAATGCTCTCCCGGGCACATGCCGAGGCCTTTGAGCTTCGGATAGGTGTGGAACAGTTGGGTGACTGATTTGCGGATGTAGTCCTTGGTGGTCGGGTTGTCCGGGCTGTCGGTGAGACCGTATTTGGTTTCCTCGCTGCCATAGACATGGATGTTCCAGACATACCACCAGACGTCGATTCCGCGGTCTTGAGCGTAGTCGATCACGTCGTTCCAGAATTTCACTTTGTCGGCATGAGGCATCTTTTTGATCAGATTGCCTTTCTTGTTGTACACGTCGTCGAGGGCGACGGCTTCGTAACCGGGCACTTTGACCAGGGTCGGAAACGGATGCCTGTTCCAGAAACTCAGCACATTGTAACGCTGCCTGGCGACGGTATCGATGTACTCCTTCCAGAAAGCCATGTCCCAGACGTGCTGGAAGTTCTCCTGGCCCGATGTACCGTTGTCGTCGAAGCTGGGCTGCCGCTTGTCCAGGGGGATGTTGAACTTGATTCCCCGCTGGGCGATGTAGGGAGTGTGGTCGCGGTCGGCGAGATCCGTAATCGCGCCGGCGGCGGCGATCTCCCCGAGGTGAATCCCGCCGTACATCGCGCCGATGCGATCGCCACCGACGGCCCAGTAGCCCTTCTTTCCTTCGTTCCGGGTGATCCGCAGGGCGTAGGCCTGCTCGCCCATGGCGGCAGGGATCCGGCCGCCGCGGTCCCGCAGAAGCTGCACTACGGGCAGGGCAGTGTTCTTCGCAATGACGACATAACAAAGCTCCGGCGATGCCGGCAGTTCAGCGAGCGGCTGCAGGGTGGCCGGATGGTGTCCGATGGCGCGGAGGGTCTTCTGCAGCTCTCGGGCCGAGAAGGCGATCGAAGGTTCCGTGTTGTCATAGTAGACAACCACCGCCTCACGCGGCGCCGGGGCTGGGGCCTGGCCGGTGGTGGCCGGCGGCGTGCTGGCGCAGAGCACTTGGGCCGCAAGCAGCGATGAAAGAAATGCCTGCAGGGTTCTATTCATGATCTTCATGTTCGCGGTCTATGGCGGGTTCCTGAAGGGGGCGACTCTGGGGGCAGGGAGCGGGGCGAAGGGTGTTCGCCCCGTTCCGAGGGCCGATAATCAACGCACCGGGGCGCGTTTCAGTTCGATCTTCGCCTGCTTTTCAAAGTAGCGCACGAGCGCGCCGTGATCGCAGTCTCCCATGTCGTCGATCTTCAGCGCTTGCAGGATTTCCATCACCGCGGTCGTGAGCGGCAGCGGCGCGCCGAACTGGTGTCCGGTTTCCAGCGCGTTGTTCAGGTCTTTGATGTGCAGATTAATTCGGAAGCCGGGATTGAACTTGCGGTCGAGCATGAGCGGCGCCTTCGCCTCCATCACCGTGCTGCCGGCCAGCCCGCCGCGGATGGCCTGAAAAACCAACTCTGGCTCCACGCCGGCCTTCGCCGCCAGGACCAGCGCCTCGGAAACCGCAGCGATGTTGAGTGCGACCACGACCTGGTTGGCCAGCTTGGCCACATTGCCCGCGCCGATGTCGCCCACCCGCACGACCGACGCCGCCATCGCCTTGAACACCGGCAGGCACCGTTCGAACACGTCCTGTTTCCCTCCCACCATGACCGACAGCGTGCCGTCGATCGCCTTGGGCTGGCCGCCACTGACGGGAGCATCGAGCATCTCGACGCCCTTCTCCGCCAGTTTGGCCGCCACTTCGCGGCTGGCCAGCGGCGCGATCGAACTCATGTCGGCGACGATCAAACCGGCTTTGGCGCTCTCCATGATGCCATGGGTGCCCAGCACCACCTGCCTTACCTCCGGGGAGTTGGGCAGCATCGTGATGACAAGCTCAACTTGCTGCGCGATGTCGCGCGGTGTCGCAGCCGACTGGGCGCCGGCGGCAACGAGTTCCTCGACCGCGCCGCGGTTGACGTCGCAGACGACAACTTCGTGTCCCGCCTTGAGCAGGTTTTTGCTCATGGGCTTGCCCATGATTCCGAGTCCGATGAATCCGATTTTCATGTTGCTTCCTTGATTGGAGGTCTTGATTGGCAGATGCGAAAAAACAAATCCGGATCACGCTTTGAAGCCGTGATCGCGCAGCCAGCCCAACGAACTGGCCGTGTCGGGTGAGGGCGCGTACTCCAACCCGACGTAGCCGGAATAATTCAGCTCGTCGAGCCGCCGGAAGAGGAAGGGGAAATTGATTTCACCCGTGCCCGGCTGGTGCCGGCCGGGATTGTCGGCGATCTGGATGTGGCCGATGCGGGCGAGATTCCTTTCGATCGTACCCGCCAGTTCGCCTTCCTCCCGCTGGGCGTGATAGACGTCGTATTGCAGCCGCACGTTGGATTCCCCGATTTCGTCGAGCAGCTTGAGGGTGTCCGCGCTGCGGTTGAGGACGAAGCCGGGGATATCGAAGCGATTGATCGGCTCGATGAGCAGTTCGAGCCCGTGCGGCGCGAGTTCCTGCGCCGCGAATCGCGCGTTCTGGACGAGGGTTTGCCGGTGGTCCGGTTCGCTGCGGCCGGCCACGCGCCTGCCGGCGAGGCAGTTCAACCGGGGCACGCCCAGGACGCGGGCGTATTCGATTGCCTTGGACACCCCGGCGCGGAACTCCGCCTCGCGACCGGGCGCAGCGCCGATGCCGCGGTCGCCCGCGGCCCAGTCCCCGGCGGGCAGGTTGAACAAGACCTGGCGCAGGCCGTGGTCCGCGAGCCGCCGCCTCAGCTCGGCTGCCTCGTACGGATAGGGAAACAGATACTCGACAAACTCGAAACCCGCCTGGCGGGCACACGCGAAGCGATCGAGAAATGGCACCTCGGTGAAGAGCATGGTCAGGTTGGCGGCGAATCTGGGCATGATTGGTTCTGTTGTTACTGGCTCTGGTGGATGTGCGACGCGAGCAGGCCGCACAGGAAGATGATCAACGCCCCACCGATGCTGGTGGAGATGCGGGCAAACGGCATGAGTTGCATGCGCTTCGATGCGGATAGCACGGCGACATCCCCAGTGCCGCCCATGTTGGTCATGCACAAACCGGCGGTGATCGCCGACTCCACGAAGTAAAATCCCACCAGCCGGCCGGCCAAACCCGCGCCCAGACCCGCTCCAGCCACTACGGTCGCGCACAGGAGAACGTAGGAGGGCGTGACGGAACGGACGATTTCACCCAGATCGGTGAAGACGACACCGATGGCGAGCAGTACGATACCGACGAAAGCCCTGACGACGAATTTGAACCACGAGTAGCAGGCGCTGATGATATAGGCGGGGACGAACCCGGTGAGGTTGCACAAGGCGACGACCAGAACCATCCAGGCAAGGTTATGCACAGACGGCACAAAGTGGTGGAGGATTTTCCCGGAGGCATAGAAGCCACAGGCGACGGTGCCGCCAATGACGAGGTTCCCGGCGGAGAATTCGATCTTCGGCTCCTCCTGCACCAGCGTCGGGTCGTTCAAGAGCACCCCGTTGCCACTCAACTTCGGAAACTGCCTCCCCAATTGATTCAGCAAGCCGGCGGCAATGATGGAAAACACGTTGCCCAGCACGACCGCCGGCACGAACACCGACAACACCTGCTTCAGGTCCTGACCGGTTACGCCGTTCACGACTTTCGCCATCGGCACCGCGCCGCCGCCCACGCCTCCTCCGAGAATGGGAAACCCGATGTTGAGCACCAAATCCTTCCAGCCCCGGCCGGTCGCCAGTCCCACCAGCGCCAGGAGTGCGCAACTGAGGGCGATTCCGCCCAACACCGGCACCAAATAACGGAGGCCGGCCTTGAGCAACATCCTGGAATGGATGCCCAGGATCGCGCCCGTGATCAGGCTGCAGATGAAGAAATCCAGGAAGTTGGTGCCCGATTCCTTCATGAAGGCGTCGAACGACTTCAGCACCTCCGCCGGGAAGACTCTGAAATGCGCCAGCCCAGCCCCCAGAAAAATGAGCAGCAACGGTGCGCCGCCCAGATAGTCTTTGAGGATCGGCGTCCGTTCACCCAGCGGCTCGAGGATGAGCGCCAGCGGCAGGAGCACACACGCGACCCCGATGATGCCGGTGGGCAGGACGCCCAAATACATCGCCAGCAATCCCAGACCCAGGAAAAGGTAGATCGGCCCGCGCAAGAACTGTTTTTCGGGATTGGTGCCGAGCGTCATGATGAATCGGATTTTCCAGGCTATGCGTTGCGGAACAGCGTTCGGTGTTTGGGAGCGGGACGGTTCATGGCGCGACGGATGGGGGCAAGACGATCATCCATTTGAAGACGTAGGCCTGGAGCATGACCAAAATGCCCATGAGGGTGCCCAGTGCTATGCACGCAGCGGGCATCGCGCACGGCGGCGTAACGCTTCCAGTGCTGCAGGGCCGATTCGAGATGCCGCACCGCGGCGGATTGTTCGGCGGGATCGGAGGTGGAGTCGTAGAGCGCCAGGGCGCAGGCCGCGCGGATCTTCTCGGCGCAGTAGTGGCCGAGCCGGGCGCAACAGGTGAAGTCATGTAGCTCATCGTGGGAAGGACGATGCTCTGCATATATTGGCTTATGGTCTGGGTCATCCCCGGGATGTCGCCGATCGGTTTATCGGCGATGGACACCCAATCAGCCCAGCGGGCATCGGCATATTCAAACCAGGGCAGGCCGGCGTTGGAATCGGCGGTAGTGCTCTTCGCGCCCCTGAATGGACGGCGATGCCTTTAAGGACCGACTTGGGGCTCTCGTTTTGGCGGCTGGTCGGT
>JBBRCR010000406.1:0-7834 GCA_038204695.1 Opitutales bacterium
TCCCCTGCCCGCGCCCTCCAGCGCCCACCGCTGAGCCGCGCGAACCTGCGGGCGAACGCGCGTGGGGGCGGCACTCGTTATCCAAGCGGTCGGGTGTCCATTTCAAGTTTCGTCAACGTGCTCATCGCCTCGTTGCGTGACGCGCCGCACATGCTTTCGGTGGGCCGCAAACTGACGCAGACGGCCGGCCGGGACGGCAAGCCGAACAAGGCACAACGATAATCGGGCAGCAGCTGGACACACCAGACGCCGGCGGGCTTCCCCCGCGGCATGCCGGGAATGGACGAGGAAATCGATGGGGCGATGCAACAAGCGCCACACCCGGAACGGCAGTCCATCGCGGGATGATTGGCATCGTTCGCGGACGCGCAAGCCGCGCGCTGGGGGGGCGGAGGCGGATTCGCCGATGGGGTCCAGGACCCAGCCGCACGTGGGAGACATTCCCTGCCCCGCTGGCGGGAACCCCGGGGGGAACCCAATCAGCTTCCCCGCTACTATCGTTTTGCAACCCTACTCACTCACATGAAGATTTCCCTCCCGATTCTTGCTACGCTTCTCGCGTTCGGTGGCGGCATCGCGTTTCAGACCGGCTGTGCCGGCACGCGCACCAGCACCAGCACCGGCGAATTCATCGATGACGCCACCATCACCACGAAGGTGAAAGCGGCGTTCGTCCGCGATCCCACGGTCAAGGCGCTCGACGTGAAAGTCGACACCTTCAAAAGTGTCGTGCAGCTGAGCGGCTTCGTGGATACCGCCGATCAAAAATCGCGCGCCGAACAGGTCGCGGCCGGGATTGCCGGGGTGACCTCCGTGAAAAACAACATCACGGTAAAGACGAACGTGGCGCCTTAATACGCTCCCGCATTTGACTTCACGCGGCGACCGCAGCCATTGGTGGCAGCGGTCGCCGCACTTTTTTAGCAGGCGTCGACCGGAGTTCCGGCGTCGTCCACCGTGAAGCCACCACGATCCAGTTCAGCCCAAAAGCCCCACCGCCGACGCCGCCTCCCGCCGCTGCGGATCGAGTGGTCGAAACTGCCGTGGTCGAAGATCATCCCGGTGGTGCTGGGACTGGCGGCCCTCGCTTTCCTGCTGTACCGCAACGGCAACATGGCCGCGGTGCACGCGTATGCGAGCGGCCTGAATCCGGTCGCGGCCTTTTCCCTGCTGCTGGGGCTGCCGCTGCTGGGTGTGCCGGTCAGCCTGATTCACATTGCCGCCGGCATTCGCTTCGGCGTGCAGCTCGGGCTGGCGCTGGTGGCGCTCTCGATCCTGCTCCAGCTGCTCGCGAGTTATGCCATCGTCCACGTCTGGCGCCGTCACTTCGATCACGCTCGCTGGTTGCAGCACGTGCGCGAGCGCATCCCGCGCGGTGCGCACACCAGCATCAGCATCGTCACCGTGCTGCTCCCGGGGGCGCCGTATGCGGCAATCAATTACGTGCTGCCGCTGCTCGGCGTGCCTTTGCGCACGTATTTGCTGGTCGCTTTTCCGCTGCACTGCCTCCGCTCCACCGTGACGGTCGCGTTCGGCGATCAGAGCCACCAGCTCACTCCGATGCGGCTGGCGTTCCTGCTGGCATATGCGCTGGTGATTCTCGGGGCATCGTCGCTGACGTATCGTCGGCTGCGGGCACGACTCGAAAGTCAGCCAGCAGGGGCAGGTGATCAGAAGCAACCCGCGTGAGATCGTTGCGGACGACCCGGACCTGCTGGCGGTCGAGTTCGCCGGATAGAAAGATGTGGTCCAACCGGACCAGCGGCCGCACGGAGCTGAACGTGCTGAGGGGACGGTGGCCCGCCACGGTCGCCTGCGCGTCTTTCAGGCGGGTGGCGATCAGCCGATAAGGGGCGCTGCCGGGCAGCGCGTTGAAGTCGCCACAGAGCAACACGGGGTCGCCCGGCGCAATGCCGCCGAGCCAGTCGGGGCCGAGGAGGGCCGCCACCTGCAACACCCGCTCCCGCGGACCAAGACCGAGGTGCGTCGTGATCACGTTGATTACCCGGCCACCCACCTCGACGCGCGCCCAGATGGCGGAGCGCGGCTCCTGCCACCAACTCGACGGGTCATGCGGCAGGCGCGCGCGTTTGACCACCTCAATGGGCCAGCGACTGAACAGCGCGTGACCATAGTGTTCCTCGCCCCGCGTCACCGTGGGGCAGAACACCGCGTGCATGCCCAGCTCGCGCGCGATGATCGCCGCCTGATCCTCCGCCCGCGAGCGCCGCCGCCCCAGATCCAGCTCCTGCAGCGCGACAATGTCCGGCATTTCGCCGCGAATCACGCGGGCGACGCGGCGCGGCGACACCCGGCCATCCATGCCGCTGCATCCGTGCACATTGTAGGTCATCAGTCGGACGACGAGGCGGGGCTCCTCCAGGGTGTGGCACGCTGGCGTCTCGCATCGACCCAGGTGATACAGCGCGGCCGTGCGCAGTGCCGCCGGCCGGATGAATTGCTCCGCGCCGTCGGGCAGCGGCGTATGCGCGGGCAACAGGGCAAACCCCTGGGTCTCGCGCGGCCCGAAGCCGCCGTGCGCGCCCCGCTCCGGGGCGAAGCTCCAGGCGGCGTCCAGCGACGGACTCCATCCCACGAGCACAAGATCCCCGATGTTCGGATTTTCGCAGAAGACAACCAGATCGCGCGCAATCTGCTCGCGCAGTTTCAGCGGGTGCGGCAGGAGCGGCGGGACTTCATCCGGCACACGGGTTTCGCCGCCGCGGTGGTACCACGTGATCGTGCCGTCCTCGGCGCGCACGAGCACACCCGGCACGTTTCCCTGGCTGACCAGGCGCTGCGCCAGCGCGCGCCGCTGCGCTTCCGTTTTCGGCTCCGAAAAGTACACATGCCCCATCGGCCCCATGGCCGCCACCGTGAACGCCTTTTCCCCCTCCTGCATTCGCTGGTCGGCCACCCGCTCGCGTTCCAGCCGCGCCTGGTTGAAGCGCCCGCGGGAAAGCCACTGTGAGGAATTCCAGGCATTGGAACGCGCGCGCCACGCGAGATCGTGACGCTGGGAAATCTCCAGGCAACTGCGCAGCACGCCCTCGATCCCCCCGGGAAACTCGTCCGGAAACGAACGCGTGATTTCCTGCCCATGATCGGAGAAGATCCACACCGCATAATCACGCCGCACCGACCGGTGCGCGGCCCGCACGATATGCTTGATCGCGCGATCGATCCCGCGCAGCCCGTAGTGCGCCAGCCGTGACGCCGGCCCGCGAACGTGCGCCTCCTCGTCGTACCCGACGAAATTGATGTGCACGATGGGCAGGCCGCGCGTCACATCGATTTCGCCGCTGATCGTGAGGAGCTCGCGCAAGCCGACCCCCACAAATACGCGCGAAATCAGGAGCATGAGCTCGCGATCGGGTCGCCGGCCCCGACTGATGGCCCTAAGCATGTCGGCGATGCCGACGGAAAACTCGACCATGAGCAGCCACGCGATGCGAAAAGCCGCTCCGAGGTTGAGCACGATAAAGACGAAGATGTTGCGGATCTTTTTGGTCCGCCACATGTCGCCCAATCCGATGCTCGCTGCACAAAAATGGCTTTCCCACTGCTCCGCTCCCCCCGTGTAGATGTTTGACCACGAGCTGCCCCCCTTCAGCAGACCCTCCCCCTGCTTCGCGCACTCCGCCTCGCGCGCCTTCGCCCACTCGGGGTCCCACATCCGGCCGAGTTTCTTCAGCGTCCGATCGAAGAAGCTGAACGCGGGAACCGCGGACGGTACCCCATAAAACAATTCCGCCTGCACCGCGGGCGTGGTCGAGGGCAGTCCGGAATAGAAGGTGTGCATGCCGTAACCCTCGCGCCGAAGCAACCGCTCCAGGAAAGGCATCCGTTTCGTCGCGAGCGCCCGCTCCAGCTGCTCGCGAGCGAGGCCGTCAATTTGAATCATCAACAGCCCCGGCGCCTCGCTCGTGCCCTCGGACGGCGTGAGCCCGAGATTTCGAATGGCCCACTCGTTACGGCTCAGCCGGCGCCGCCAACGGCTGAAGGAGGCTTCGATATAGGCAAACATGGGCCGTCGCGCTCACCCGGTCAGCTCGGCGCAGGATGTCCGCCGCGCCCCCGCCGCCTGTCCGTAATTCCGGCGGGTATTCATGAGGCCTTCACCTCCTGCTTTTCGTCACTGAGCATGGCCGCAGCCACGGTTTGCGTCCGCGTCGCGAGCAGGTCCCATTCGAGTCCGAGACGGTTGAGGAGCGCCGTCCAGGGGTGGAGATGCAGCAGCAGCCGGCGGGCCCGGGTCGCGCGGCGCGTCTCCTCATAGAACGCGATGGCCCGCGCGGCCGACCGCTCCCGGGAAAACAATCGCGACGACGCCTGCGCCCCCCTCGAGAACCGGGCGCGTAACTCTTTGTCGGATACCAAGCGGTCGAGCGCCGCGGCGAAGGCCGACGGGGGCGCATCGGCCGGCAGCAGAAATCCGTTCTCACCGTCGCGCACAACCTCGCGCACGCCGGAGGCGTTCAGCGCCACCACGGGCAAGCCCGCCGCCATCGCCTCCGCCACCACCATGCCCTGCGTTTCGGAGGTGGAAGCGAACGCGAACACATCCATCGCGCGATACGCCTCGCGCAGCACGCGCCCCGTGCGTTTGCCCGGCAGGATCAGCCGGTCGGCCACGCCGTGTTTTTCAAACACGGCCTGCATTTCCTCCCGGCCCGTCCCGTCACCCACGGCGAGGAAACGGGCCGCGGGCGCCGCCTTCAACTGGAGCGCCACGGCCTCCGCCAGATAACCGAGGTTTTTTTCGAGCGCGAATCGCCCCACGTGGCCCAGCACCAAGGCACCGGGCGGAATGCCCAGACGCTCGCGGAACCGGCGCCCATCCGCCGAGGCAAATGCGCCGACATCGATGCCGGTTGGAATAATCGTCATCGGCGTGGTCACTCCGCGGCGCTGCAGCAGCCGCGCGATACTCTCGCTCGGCGCAATGACCCCGTCGCACAAATTGGCAAAATGCGTGGGGAGCTGGATGGCGACCTCGCGCAGCGCGTCCGACTCGAACGGAACGTAGTGGGTGTAATCCTCGTAGCGCGTGTGGTGCGTGAAGACGATCGGAACGTTCTTGTTCATCGCAATCCGCAGCCCCGTGTCGCCGAGCAGGAACGGATGGTGGGCATGCATGATCTCGGCCTGAAAGGCATCGATGCGGGCCGACAACGCCGCCGCCCCCGGCAGCCGGATGGAGAAATCGCTGCCGTTGAAATTTCTCAGCGAGGGCACGCGCTCGACGAGCGCCTCCTGCGTCGCCGGCAGCGGACGGCCGTCAAACTCCGGCGCGACCACCAGGACCTCGTGGCCCAGCCGGCAGTATTCGTGGGCAAACGTGCTCACCGAGCGCGCCACGCCGCCGACATGCGGCAGATACGTGTTGGTCATCATGCAGATTTTCATGGCACACATACCTCGAATTCATCCGCGGTGACGCGGGCGGCACGTTGTTGCGCCGGGAATCCCGGCAGCCTCACTTCGACGGTCGGTGGCGTGCCCCGCCACTTTCCATCCACCCGCACCCGCGGACTGCTCCCCTCCGCCGCGGTCACGCTGATCGTGACAGCGCCAAATGGAGTCAGCGTCGGACCGAACGAGGCCTCCCCCAGGCCCCACCATTCCGGCCGCACGCCGGACGCGACGATCAGCCGGTCGGATTCTTCCCGCACAAAACAATTGCGGATCATCAACGCCCATTCCGCGGCGGCCCACATGTGTTCGCCGTCACCCATGCACCCGCCGCCGGTCCGCGGATGAATGGCTTCGGGCCACTGGCCGGTGGGTGAAGCGAAGCCGGCGACGCGGTCCATCAGCTCCCATGCCGTATCCACTTCGCCGGCACGAAGGCGGATTTGCGCCAGATGCAGCGTGAGGTAGGCATTGATGCCCGAATGGATCATTTGCTGGAAGAAGCCGCCGGCGTGGCTGCTGTGGTCCCGGAGGTAATCGGCCGTCTTCAGGATCCGCGGATCCCCCGGAGAGAATAGCTGGAGCGGATAATCCGCCACCAGGGAGCCCACCGCCCCGGAATCCATCCGCCGTTTCGGCGAGGCGGGAATCGCACCGGGGAACCGTCGCTGCGGCCCGTGCGGGAACGAGCGTTCAATCGTGGCGAGGAATTCGGCGGCGGTCGCGGCGCAACGCTGCGCGCGTTCCGGCTCGATATCCCGCAGTACGTCGGCCGCGCACCTCAAACCCGCCACGCCCCAGAAGTCGTCCCAGTAATAAAAATCGTTCGGACCCAAATGCTCTGCGCTGAAGCCCGCGGGCAGCAGTCCGGCCTCCGGCAGCCCCGTGTCCAGCGGCAGCCGTTTCCGCCCAATCCATTCGGCTCCTTTGGAAATCGCGCGCAGCCACTCCTCCGGGGCCGATTCACCGGTCAGCGCCAGAAAGCGGTGGTACATCCAAATCGCCTCCCCGTTGGAATCCCATTCTCCCTCCTGGGAGAGAAAATAACCATCGTGCCGCTGCCGCGGGGCGAAGTGGCGCAGAACCCGCCGCGTTCGCTCGACGGCCCCCAACGCGAGAATCGCATTCAGAATGAAGGCAGCGTCACGAAACCAGAATCGCTTGTAGGTGTACGGTCCTGGATACACCTCGTCGGGGGCGTGCAGCACGAGATTGGCGGCCGCGAGATCGAAGAGCCGCTGGGCACGTGGTTCGGCGATGCGCAGCCGGGCGAGCGGCGCCATCGCCTCCTGCCACGAGGACACGCGGCCGATCGCCGGCCGTTTCTTCGGCTCCAACTCGTCGTAGATCGGCGCGCGCACTTCGAGCGGCTGCACGCCCAGCGACGCCAAATCGAACAACGCAACCGCCGTCGCCATGCCCACCTCGCAGGAAACCGATGTCGCCGGGTCCGCGCCACTCAGCCGCCGGGCCGCGTCGCCATCCTTGTAAATCGACATGGTCATCCGCGTCGGGGTCCGGTCGAACAGGACCGAGTTGCGCTTGTTCACGCGCCAGCCGCACCGGTCCGTGTTCACGGCAATCTTTTCGATGAAGCTGATCCCTTCTGGATTGTAGGGCCGCAATGAAACCGCGAGGTAACCGGCTTTCAGTCCCGCCACGTGGACGAGCACACAGCAGTGCGGCTCGTGATTGTGGAGGCACAGGGTGACGTCCGACTGCAGGGTGATTTCGCCCCACCGCGCGCTCGAGCGTACGTGAAGGTTGTCCTCGAGCACGAGAGACTGCTCAAAGTCCTCTCCACTCGCCGGCACCAGGGTCGCTCCCCGCTCAGGCACGAGCCAGAAATCCAGCGACCACCCGTCGAAGAGCGGCGTCACCAGACCACGGGGATCCACGATGGGATAATAGGGCACGTCCGGCAATCCGACCGCGGTCCAGTTGCGGTGCGTCAGATTGATATGGCTGAATGAAAATGCCCGCGGAATAAACGACTCGTCGGCCGGGTTGAACTGGCGCTCCACCCAGTACGGCCAGATCCAATCGAGGTTGTTCTGGATCGCCTTGGTGTTCACCAAACCGCGCGCGTGAAACAGCATGCCGGCGCGCAGCAGTTCGACGGGTTCGGCAAATTCGGACGGCTGTGCAAAGCTCCGAATTTTCGACACCAAGTTAATGGGATCCAAAAACCCGTACGCACGCGCCGCGCGTGTAATCAAAAATCGAACCAGCCAAGAGTTTAGAAACATGAAGCCCCCTCCATTGTCCGGCTTCCTTCGGAAAAGTGCCCTCCGGGCGGCGAACAGGCGCTGTTAACGGGATGCTGCGACCATAAACCGGACACGCAAATTTAGCGCGCATTCAGCGATCCGCAATCGGCGGCGCGCCGAAACCGCGGCGACAATTGCGCGCTCAGCCC
>JBBRCR010000407.1:0-7830 GCA_038204695.1 Opitutales bacterium
AAGCCAACGTGATCAATCTGACCAAACGTCCGCAGGTGTCGTACCAGTCGTTTCCTGCCTACGTGGAGGACAATAGCAATTCCGGTCGCCGCTGGACGGTCGGGGTGGACTATACATTCTGACGCGGTGACGGAGTAAGACAGCGCGTTGCGGTGAGGTGGGCGCCCGGCGGCCGCCCCTTGCATTCCACGGCTTCGTAGCAAGCAGGTTATGATCGTCCGGCGAATCGTGAAGGAGCGGCGGCTTTCCAGCCGCCGAATTTCCCTCGGCCGACCCGTCTTGGGCGACTGGAAAGTCGCCCGTCTGGCGCGCGCATCCCGGCGCCGCGTTTCACGGCTCTGCCGCACCGTTCGCGCTTGCGATGGCGAACGGTGGCGCCAACGGATCGCCGGATGAAGTTCGCGGTGTTGCTCTCAGTGCTGGCGTGCGTTGCCTTTGCCGGGTGTGGGTCGGTCTCGGATGCGACGACTGGCGTGCGGGCGCGGCTCGCTTCCCGCGATGAATCGCGCGCGCGCACTTTTTCGGCGGACCAACGTTCCACGTACAATGCGATCAAAGTTGCCGCGCACCAGATGGGCTATCGTTTCGTCCGCGGCGGCGCTGCCCAAGGCGTGTTCGAGGCGGTGAGCGGGATAGGGCAGGGGGACGCCGCCCGCAGTGCGCGACAACTCGCGATGAAAGTGCGGCTGGAGCCGAATATCGAAGGCGGCACCCAAGTGTCGGTCCGGATTACCGAAATCATCGAGGCAGATTCGACGAATCGTGCGGGTCTCGCGACCGAGACGCCACTCCGGGATACTCCGCAATACGAAGTTTTCTTTCGGGCGGTGGAACGTGGACTGCAGCCGCCGACGCCGTGAGGCGGCACACGCGAAGTTAGGGCGAAATCCAGAAAGTCTGAACACTGGCTGACGCAGCAAGTCGATGGCTCGGTTGTGGCTGCGAGCGGCAAGCGCGTGGGTGCATGGCGGAATGTCGTATCGGCGTTCCGTGATCGAGGGATTAAAATCAAAGAATTCACGGGCGAGACGCCCGTGCCACCTTGGATTTTTCGGCAACTTCGGGCTTGCCGGCAGGTGCCGGCGCGGGGACGCTGACCGTTCGCGGCGTTTAGTCGGTCAGGTTGACGTTGCCGCGGTGCTCCCGTCGACCTCCAACGTTAGTTCAACCATCAACCATTCCGATCGCGCCTTACCCGCGTGATCGACTCGTCGGATGGGCGCCCGGGAGCACAGCGCGCGGCCGACGTTCCTCCGTTATGAGTTCAGTCATGCAAGACCTGCTCGCGCAGTCATCCTTCGACAAGTTGAAGGAAGGCGCGATTGTCCCGGGCATCATCACCGAAATTCGCCAAAACGAAGTCGTCGTCGACATCGGCGGCAAATCGGAAGGCGTCATCCCTGCCAACGAGTTCATCGACATCGGTGAACTGCAAATCGGCTCCACCATCGAGGTGCTCGTCGAAAAACTGGAAGACAAGTCCGGCGCGCCGGTCCTGTCGTTCGACAAGGCCGAGCAAAAGAAAAACTGGGATAACATTCTCACCAAGTTCCCTGAGGGTTCCGTGGCCACCGGCCGCGTGAAGGCCAAGGTGAAGGGTGGGCTCATCATCTCAATTGGCGTCGATGCCTTCATGCCGGCATCGCACATCGACATCCAGCCGCCCAAGAATCTCGACCAGTACGTCGGCCAGACCTACGACTTCAAGGTTCTCAAAATCAATCTCGACCGGAAGAACATTGTTCTCTCCCGTCGCGAGCTCATCGAGCAGCAGCGCACCGAAAAGCGCCGCAACCTGCTCGACTCGATCCAGCCCGGCCAGATTCGCCGCGGTGTGGTCAAGAACATCACCGACTTCGGTGCGTTCATCGACCTCGACGGCATGGACGGCCTCCTCCACATCACGGACATGTCGTGGGGCCGGATCTCGCACCCCAGCGAAATGCTGAAGCAGGGCGAGGAAGTTCAGGTCATGATCATCGAGGTGAACCGCGAGAAAGAGCGGGTTTCACTTGGCCTGAAGCAGACCACGAAAAATCCGTGGGACGAAATCGACCGCAAGTATCCGGTCGGCGCAAAGGTTCACGGCAAAGTCGTCAACCTGGTGCCGTACGGCGCGTTCGTCGAAATCGAACCCGGCGTCGAAGGGCTCGTGCACATCACCGAGATGTCCTGGACCAAGCGCATCACCAAACCCTCCGAGCTGCTCAAGGTCGGCCAGGAATTGGATGCGGTTGTCCTCGGTATCCAGAAAGAGGAGCAGAAGATTTCGCTCGGTCTGCGTCAGCTGGAGCCGAACCCGTGGGACATGGTTCGGCACAACTACCCGATGGGCGCGCGCGTGCGCGGCAAGGTCCGCAACATGACCACCTATGGCGCGTTCATCGAGCTCGAGGAAGGCATCGACGGCATGGTGCACGTCTCCGACATGAGCTGGACCCGCAAGGTGAACCACCCGTCGGAAATGCTGAAGAAGGGCGACGAGGTCGACGCGATCGTGCTCGACGTCGATGCGCAGCAGCAGCGCATCAGCCTTGGCATGAAGCAGCTCGCGACCGATCCGTGGTCGGATATCGACGCCTTCTTCAAGATTGGCGACGTCGTGAAAGGCAATGTGACCAAGATCACCTCGTTCGGCGCCTTCGTGGAGCTGAAGGATGGCATCGATGGTCTCGTGCACATCTCGCAGATCAGCGAGGACCGGATCGACAAGGTGAAGGATGTCCTGAAGCCCGGACAGGAAGTGTCGGCGCGCGTGATCAAGATCGATCGCGAAGAGCGCCGGCTCGGTCTGTCGATCAAGGCCGCGAACTACTCCAGCGAGCAGCTCGCCGCGGAGACGTCGGCTTACGAGGCGTTGAACCGCAGTGCGGGCAACGACATGATGAACCTCGGCGACATCCTCGACGAAGCTGCGAAGAAGGAATAATCGCAGTCGCAGCGAAGATTTCCAAACCGCCCGGAGCAATCCGGGCGGTTTTTTTGCAGTTGTGATTGAGTAGCGCCGCGTCTCTGGCCGGCGGAATTCTCAGCGCCCCCAGCGGCAATCATTCCTCAGCAGAATACCGAATCATGTTTCGATTGTGACGAAACGCCGGTCGGAGACACTGCGCTACTCCGAGCCAGCGATCCAGCGGTCGATCTCACGCCACTCGCTGGCGCTCGCCGCCACGCTCGTCAGTGGGCTCCGTTCCCCAGCGCGGGCATGATTTTGCCTCAGAACCGCACTGTATCCACTCGCACGCTGAACCCGAAGCTGCTTTCACGACGGCGCCCCGAGTACAGACTGACGTTGTACGATACGAGCCACGTGTTGCCGACGTTGTGCGCGATGCCGTAAATTTGTTCGTTGAACCGCCGGCGGCGCACGTCGTAGTGCAGCCGCGTCACCGCCTGATACGCCTCGTTCAGCCGCACGCGACCGTCGATGGCGTAGTCTTCGATTTGGTTACGGAGAAAATTACTCGCAAGGCGCAGCTCCCAGGCGCGGCCATCGCGAATGGTGACGGCCGAGTTGAATTCGCGCAGCCGCATGCTTTGGGGCGCGAAGCTCTGGTAGACGTCCACCTGCAGCCACGTCGCCGGCATGAGGCTGAGCTCCGTGTGAATTTCCGACACGTCACGCTCACCGGGCCGCCGTTTGAAGCGGAAATCGTTGGCGATGTTCAGGGCGACGAGATCGCGCGTATTCTGCGCGGCATCGCGCGTTTGCAGGATGTTGTCCAGCCCGAGCCGCAGGGTGTTCGTGGCATGCAGGTCGTCGATGTGGCGCACGTCGCCCAACCCGAGCGTCGGCAGGTAGGTCGAGAAAGCCTCGCGGTCGATATTGGGAATGCGGTCGCGGCCGCGTTCCGCCTCGGGAATGTAGCGATAGCTGACCCGGGGGGTGGTCAGATGCCGCAGCCCATCGATTTTCCATGCCGGATTCCGGTAATCGAAGGTGCCGCTCGCGCGCAGCGCAGCATCGAGCCCGAGCTCACCCAGGACGCGCGTATAGTTGCCCGTGCGAACGCCGCCTTCACTGTTCGCGTAATAGGTAATCCGACCGCCGGCGACCGGAGTCACCGTGAACCAATTGGTCGGGGCAAATGGCCGCTCGAGCGCGTAGTAGCCGTCAACCCTATCGCTGCTCAACCGGCCGGCGCGGGGGCCGGGATTGAGCGGCCCCGTCGGCAGTGGATCTTCGCGCAGCATGGCCGCGCTCGCGTGGAATCGCTCGTAGAATCCGTGCCCCAGCGCGATGGGCAGCAAGTCGAAGCGGATCTCCGGCAGTCGCTGCTGCACCACCTGGAAATTGTTGGGCTGCACGCGCGCGAAGCCGGTGAGGAAGTAGTTCGGGCCCGAATACACCGATTCGATGAACGTATCCGGTTCCTGGACGGGAAAAAAGGCGCGGGGCCGGAAATCGCGCAGCACCTCGGAGTCCTTCCACCAGTTGAGCTGCGCGGCCAGCGTCAGGTTCTCGGCGACCACCTGTTCATGCTGCCACTCGACGAATGCGCGATCCTCCTGCACCGGACGACCCACGAGGTCGGTTCCCTTGCTGCCGTTGTCACGGATATAGCCCGACCGGAGATGACCTCGCAGGCGGCCGGTGTCATCAGGATCCGAATACCGCGCCGCCGGACCAAACATCAGCCCGCGACTCGTATAGAGGCCAATGTCCGGACCCAGCCGGATCGAGGGCAGGACCGGCACGAGGAGGGAGGCCTCGGCGAAGGCGCCGAGCGAGCGTCGAAAGCCGCCCGACAGCGAGGCGGCTCCGACCAAGGGCGCGCGGACGTTTTGCTCGAATCGGGGGATGGGCACCGGCTGCGCACGGCCAATCCCCACGGCCACGTTTTCCGAACGCAGCCGCTCTCCCTCTAAAAATACGAGCAGATCCGCATTGATCGTCGGTTGCCAGGGTCCGGGTTCGCCGTAACTGGCCCGGGCATGCGTCAGCGTAAGTTCATTTCGCGTACCGGCGGCATAATCCCCTTCGGCAAAGAAAGGATAACGGCCGAGCCGGATCTGATCCGCCGTGAACGAACCATCGCTCTGCTCGTAAACCAGCCGGTCGGCGAGGAGCCGCATGTCGCCGCGCGTGAACACGACTCCGCCCGTGGCGGTCGCTTTCGCGGCATAGGTGCCGGGCGCCGTGGCGATGGGCGCCCACTCGACGCGGATTTCGTCCGCTTTCAGCAGCATGCCGGGGTCACGAAACTCGGCGTTGCCGCGCAACACGGCCACCCCCGAAGTGGAGTCCAGCGAACCTTCGATGCGATCGCCCGTCACCGTGGGCGGGGCTGGTGGCGGCTGAGCGAATGCGCTCACGACCAGCGACAGGAGGATGGCAGGACGGCGGATCACGCGCGCAGCAAAGGCGGGCATCTGGGAGCAGGCAAGCTTGCGGGAAAATGCGGCGTGCGTGCCGATGAAACGAATAAAAAAGCACGAAACGCTGCGTCGACCGCGCAAATCGCCGTTTGTCGGGCCGCAACTCGAGAGTTCCGGTCTTTGACTGGCGCGACCCAGAACATGGTCTCCCTGGCATTCTCCGGAGGCACGCGGCCCGACGTGCCGCCCGCGGATCACTCCACCACTTTGAGTGCCCGGCGGACGGTCGTGCCCAGCAACTTCCCCGCCAGCACGTGCTTTTCCCAAACCGGAAGCAGCGCTTCGCGTTTACGGAATCGCGCCTCGTCCGCTCCCCGCGCAATCCGCTCAATCGAGCCGGGCGCATCGGGTGTGGCGACGGTCTGATCGCTGAAGAGTGACGTCTTCTCAACCACCGCAATGCACACGCCATCGGCGGGCCGATCGTCGCGCATCGCGGCGATATACGCATCGAAGCTGCGGAGTTCGGACGCCGCGATGGAGCGCGGCCGACCGGTGAGCTCATCGAGTGCACGGCCCGGCGCGAGCACGACCTCGAGATTCTTGCCAGCCCAGGAGGCGTCGATCGGCAGATCAATCACCTGCCGGTTCGCATCTCCCTGCCAGTTCCGCCACGCGAGCGTGATCTGCACCGTTTCACCGCCGCGAACGGTCGAGCGGGAAAGTTGAAACATATCCAGTGTGACCGACGGACTATCGGTCAACGGCTCAACGGCAAACGCCACGTTGTCCGGGAAAGTTCGGGCATACGGATTCTGCAGATTGGCCGCGAGTCCCTGGACAAACTCGTTCAGGCCCTGCGCAAATCCCTGCGGACCGGAATAAAGGGTTTGGAACGACAGCTTTTGCGCCGCGGGAAAACTCACGTTGCTGCTGAGCCGAAAACCGTTCGCGAGACCGGCGTCATTGGAGCCCAGGATTGCCTGGCTCACGCCTGCGGCGACGAGCACCGGCGTGAGCTGCTGCTGACGCGCGACTGAAAAACGCAGTGTCCGAGCTCCCCCGTGACCGGTTTTCACCGTCACCTCGACATCGGTCATTTTCGGGCCCGCTCCGAGCGTGCCGGATACGGCCGACAGTCGATCCTGCGTGATCGTCCCGATGACTTGGCCGATGTTGGCGATTTTCACCGACTGCATCTGCGACGGAAGAATCGTGATGATTTCCGCGGCACACATGGGAAGTTCGACGTCGCCGAGCGAAAGCATCGGATGCCCAAACGCGGTGACATCATCGCCATCGACCCGCGAAACCGTGCCGGTGCCGGCGAGGGTGATGTCTCCCGTCGCAAGCGCGACGGCGACGGCGCCTCCCGCCCGCAGAGGCGCAACGATCGGCGTCGAAAGGTCGGTGTCCTGCGCTTGAATCTTCGCGACCGCGGGTTGGGCACCGCTTGAACCCTGGGTGCTGCCGCCAAGCGCCATGGTATTCAGGCCAAGCGCGGCAAACTGCGGCGCAAAAAGATCCGCCACCGCCGGACTCAGTCCTCCCATGGTGAATACCGGCTGCAGAGAGCGATACGGTGACTCGGACGCTGGGTTGGAGATTGCGGCCAGGTTGGGCGAACGCGCGTGGGTGCGATCACGAACCTCGGTGAGATCCGCCGCTGGCGTGAAACCGGCGAAACGCACGGTTTCGAAGCGCTGAATCTGATAGCTCAACGCCCCGGCCAGTTTGCCGTCGATGTAAAGCGGACTTCCGCTCATGCCGGCGACCGCACCCATCTTTTGCACGCGATCGTCCGTCAACTGACAAACGATGAGCGACTTTCCGGGGCCGAGCGCGTTACGGAGGACACCGGTCACTTCCACGGTGAATGGCTCTGGCTCAGTGCCTCGGAAAACAGTCCAGACCTGGCCCTGCTGACCGGGGCTCAAATCGTCCAGCGGAATAACGGGAGGGTCAATCGGCTGGGCAATGGCAACACGCGCGAGCGCGGCGAAAACAAACAGGAAACAATAGGTACGGCGCATCATTCTAACAACGGAGTCGAAGCATCGGGTAAATTCCGGGGTTGGCGAGCAACGAATCTTTTCCAAATACCACACCTTGAGAGCTCGCAAGAGTTTCAATTTTTCACTTGAGAAATTAGAAGATCGAGGGTGGTGGGGCGAAGAGCTAATTGAACGGTGGCGCGACTTGCCGGGAAGGATCCTGGGGTAAGTGTACGCCGAAAGGTATTCTGGCTTCACCCTATTGGCAATGGGGTGGAGCACCCCCGACGCTGTGAGCGCCGAAGCCGCGGTTCCGCATAAAAGGGGGAGTGCCAATGTAGAGCGTGCGTCTGCCGAGTGGCCACGAGATGCATACGCCTGCTTGGTCTGCGCTTGCCCCACAGATTTGCCATCGCGTATGGCGTCGCGCCAAGGGCGCGGTTGACCGGAAGGGCGACTTTCCAGTCGCCCGAGACCGGTCGACCGAACGTACTTCGGCGGCAGGAAAGCCGCCGCT
>JBBRCR010000408.1:0-7824 GCA_038204695.1 Opitutales bacterium
TTTCGTTCATGGCTGAGTCCCTTTTTTCTCCGAGCGTTTTTCGCCACTTTCACCAACTCCAGTGCCAGCAGCGGGATGGCGCCCACGGCGAGTAGCAGGAAGCAATCGGTGAGCGGCAGGCCGGACGTTTTCAGGAAGCGACCCAGGATCGCGCTGTGATGGCTCCACACTTGCAGGCCGAAGGAGAGCGCCACGACGATCGCGAGATTGACGTTCGTGAAGAGCGAGATTCGCCAGACGGGTTTGGTGGCACTGCGAGCCCCGAAGGAGCGCAGGAGTTCGGCAAAAACCAACGTCGCGAATGCCTGCGTGCGAGCCGACTCTACCGACCCCATCTTTAGAGCGTAGAAATAGACTGCAAATGCCACCCCCGCAGTGAGGAAACCGGTGAGGAACATCGTGCCGAGAAAACTGCGGTCCGTGATGCGCTCAGACCGCCCACGCGGACGACGCTTCATCACGTCGGGATCAATCGGGTCGGTGGCCAGGCAGAGCGCGGGCAGACCGTCGGTGACGAGATTGATCCAGAGCAGGTGAATCGGCAGAAGCGGCACGGGCAGACCGATGATGACGCAGACAGTCATCAACAGCAGCTCCCCCGTGTTGCCGGCCAGCAGGTATTGCAGGGTCTTGCGGATGTTGTCGTAGATGCCCCGGCCCTCTTCCACGGCGGCGACAATCGAGGCGAAATTATCATCGGTAACGATCATGTCCGACGCCTGCTTGGTGACCTCGGTGCCCGTTTTTCCCATGGCGATGCCAATGTCGGCACCTTTGATGGCCGGCGCGTCGTTGACGCCATCGCCCGTCATCGCCACGACGGCATCGTTCGCTTTCCATGCGCGGATGATCCGCAGTTTGTGCTCGGCGGTGACGCGCGCATAAACGGCCACTTTCGGCGCGCGTTGCCGCAGTTCGTCGTCCGACATCTTGTCCAACTCCGCGCCCGCGACGGCCATGTCTTCGCCGGTTGCGATGCCGAGTTCCCGCGCGATCGCGGTCGCCGTGTGCGGATGATCGCCGGTGATCATCACCACGCGAATGCCAGCGGCGCGGCATTTCGCGACGGCGTCTTTGGCCTCCTGCCGCGGCGGATCATACATGCCGGTGAGGCCGACGAAAACGAGATCCCGCTCGACGCCATCGGCCGTCAGCGTTTCAGGCGAAGCGTTTTCCAGATCGCGAAAGGCCGAGCCGAGCACACGCAGGGCTTGCTGCGCCATCGCGGCATTTTGTGCCTCGATCTGCTTGCGGTCCTCGTCAGTCAGCGGCCGGATCCCGGTACTGGTGTAGAGATTCGTGCAACGTTGCAGCAGCACATCGGGTGCGCCGTTGACAAAGGCCCGAAGCTTTCCGTCCGGCATTTTCCGAATCACCGCGCTGCGTTTGCGGTCGGAATCAAAGGGTAGCTCGTGGTGCTTCGGCCGCTCCTTCTCGATGCGCTCGCGGTCGCCGCCGGCTTTCGCGCCGGCGGCAAGCAGTGCGCCTTCGGTGGGATCGCCGACGACTTTCCATTTGCCTTCCTCCTCGACGAGGTGGGCGTTGTTGCAGCCGAGGACGACGGTCGCGAGTTCGAGCAATGGCGCCGCGTGCTGCGCTTCTGCCTTCTTGCCTTCGAAGCGCACTTCGCCGTCCGGGCCGTAACCCTCGCCGGTCACTTCATAGGTTTGGCCGGCGACGTAGAGCGCGCGCACGGTCATTTCGCCCACGGTCAGGGTTCCCGTCTTGTCGGTGCAGATGACCGTGGTCGAACCGAGCGTCTCGACCGCGGGCAGTTTGCGCACCAGTGCGCGGCGGCGGGCCATGCGCGATACCCCAAGCGCGAGCGCAACTGTGACAACGGCGGGAAGTCCCTCCGGCACGGCCGCCACGGCAAGGCTGACCGAGGTCATGAACAGCTCCAACGGCTTCGTTCCGCGCACCAAACCGAGCACGAACAACAGCGCGACGATGCCCAGCGTCGCCCAAATCAGGATGCGTCCGAACGAATCGAGTTTCTTCTGTAGCGGTGTGCTCTCCTCTGCACTTGCGTCCGCAATGAGACCGGCAATGCGGCCAAGTTCCGTGTTCATTGCGGTGGCCACGACGACCGCTTTCCCGGTGCCTGTCACGACGCTCGTTGCCATGAACACCATGTTGTCGCGGTCACCGAGCGGGATGTCCGCTTTATCCAAGGGTGCGGGCTGCTTCGTCACCGATTCTGACTCACCGGTCAGCGCGGACTCGATGCATTTCAGCGACGCCGCCTCGAGGAGCCGTGCGTCAGCAGCGACCAAGTCACCAGCTTCCAGCGCGAGGACGTCACCCGTGACGATAGCCGCCGCGGGCACGACCGCGACCTGTCCGCCGCGCCACACCTTGGCCTGCGGCGCCGTCATTTTCTTCAGGGCCGCGATGGACTTCTCCGCGCTGAATTCCTGATAGAAACCGATGACGGCGTTGAGCACGACGATGGCCAGGATGGCGATGGCATCCACCCATTCCCCGAGAGCGCCGGAGACGATGCCCGCGACGATGAGAATCCAGATGATGAGGCTCTTGAACTGGCCGAGAAAGATTTTGAGCGGGCTGATGCGCTTGCCTTCCTTCAGCTCGTTCGGCCCGTTGGTCGCGAGACGCTGCGCGGCCTCTTGCGCAGAAAGTCCGTTCGGGGTCGAGCCGAGTTGGGACAGCGCTTCCTCGGCAGAAAGGCTGTGCCAGGCTTTGCCCTTCGGTGGTTCGACGCTGGATGTGGCGCTCGTCACGGCGTGCCTTTTGTCTGAGCGAGTTTCAAGCGAGCCAAGTCCATCTGGAACGAACAACCTGCCGGCAAGCGAATTGCCGCAAGCCTTCTCGCCGCAGCTCACGTGGTCACATTACCGCGCCCTGATGCGGGTGAACGATGCCGAGGCCCGCGATTTCTATGAGCGCGAGGCGGTCGCGGGCGGCTGGGATAAGCGCACGTTGGAGCGGCAGATTCAGTCGTTTTATTACGAGCGCCTCCTGAAGAGCCGTAAGCCGGAGAAGATGCTGGCGGAGGGACGCCAGTTGCCCGTTGCCGCCGTTCCGGCCGCCGATGCGCTGAAGCATCCGTATGTTCTGGAATTCCTGGGGCTGCCAGATGCGGCGGAGTTTCATGAGTCGGATCTGGAGCGGGCGATTATCACCCACCTCCAACGCTTCCTGTTGGAACTGGGCAGCGGCTTTGCCTTTGTCGCCCGGCAGAAGCATATCCGCATCGAGGAGCAGGACCGCTATATCGATCTGGTTTTCTATCACTGCCGCCTGAAGTTCTACCTCCTGATTGACCTGAAGGTGGGCGAGCTGACCCATGCGGATGTGGGCCAGATGGACGGCTATGTGCGGATGCACGACGGCCTCTTCACTGCGCCGGACGACAACCCGACGATCGGCCTCATTCTCTGCACGGAAAAGAACGAGACCGTGGCGCGCTACTCGGTGCTGAATGATCGCAAGCAGATCTTCGCCTCCAAATACGTGCTTTGCCTGCCGACGGAGGAACAACTCCGGCGGGAGATCGAGCGGGAACGACACCTCATCGAGTCTGCGATGGAGGACCGCGCCCGTGAGTCATGAAATCTTCCGACTAGCTTGACATGACGAAATGAAAATCGCGGCCACAGCAAACCCCAGAGAAAGGAGGGCGGAACTCGGTCAGTTCCTCACCACTTCGTCGGTGGCTGTCGAGCGGTTGGCTCGTTCCTTGGGCATCCCACGCAGGCGACGTAGCCGACGAGCAGCCCGCGCTCGCCCTTGATTTCCTGGGGGCCAAGCACGCTCTTGATCGTCAGAACTTGCGCGAGGGGGATACACGGTTTGCCGACGATCCGATCGGCCACCACATCCGTCGCGCCCGGCACTTGCAGCAAGAGCTGCTCGATCTCCAGACCGATGCGCTCGATTTCCTTCAAGTCGCTGCTGAATATCTTTACACCCATCATCGCTCGAAAGCCGGTTTGCAGCATGACGAGGCGCGTCTGAATCGGCTGTAGGAAGGTCGGCAGCACGCCCGGAATCGCCGTTTTCTCCTGCAACTCCGTCAGGAGTTCGTTCTTCGTGATCGCGCGATGCTCCGGCCAGAGCCAGGTGAGCGGTTCTTCGCCCAGCCCGGCCAGCCGGAAACCCAGCGTTTCACCGGCAGGTGCCGCCATTCGGACTCCGGTTTGAGCGTGATGATACTCTCCATCATACCGATGGGCGCGGGATCGAGGGCGGACTCCGCGCGGCCGAATTTACCGACGACCGATTGCACTTCCGGCACACTGGCGATGGCCAGGTCTTGCCTGGCGTTCACTTCGATGGCCGGCCCGAGACCGCCCTGCGGGAGGCGCTGCCCCGTCGCATCTCGATCTACGAGGAGAACGGGAAGACCATTTTGGCGACCTTAACCCGAATATTTCTCACCGGGTTGAATGAAAAAATCCTTTTTGTCACAGAGCGCACAGAACTCCGACCCAGAGTTCACAGAGGAAAACCCTTCGAGCCTATTTGGAATGCTTGCCCGTTCGCATCAGACGCACCGCGCGTGACGCCGATAGCGGCGTCGCCCGGCACGTGTCTGGCCGCAGGTTGTGCACCTGCATCACGCCAAAATGATGGGCGGTGACGGCGGCCTGCAAGGCGGTCGCGGCCGCACTCACCGATTTCTCGGTAGTGGTGTTGATCAGCATGGGTTCCTTTACTGGTTACGTGCCGCCGCCCAGTGGGACCGGGCGGTGAACTATTTCTTCGACCTCTTGAGAATCGCGACGACCAGCAGGACCACCGCGAGTACGCCAACCACCGGCCAGATCCACATGGCTCCGCCCGACCATCCATTCATCCATCCGTTTGTTTGGTTCATCATAAAGTCCCTTTCGTTGAGCGGCGATGTGCCTGTGACTCTGCCATTGGGTTTTGGAAGACGGGTCGCACCCTGATCGAAACCGCCGCCTCGATTCGTCGCGGGAACCCGCAGCGTTAAGTTCTCAATTCTGCTTTTCCGTCGTGCCGGCTGGTTTGTCCTTCATGCCTTTCTTCATCGGGCGCGATGACATCGAGCCGTGTTCCATCGGCATGTCTCCCATCATCCGATTCATCATTTCATCCATGCGCATATGCATGGCGGCCCGCTGTTCCAGCATGCGGCCAACGACTGCGATTAACAGGTCCACCTTTTGCGCGTCCGGCGCGCTTTTGACCCGCGCGAGCTGCGTTTTGAGTTCGGTGTCCTGCGCCTTCATCTCCGCCATCATCTTTTCCCGCTGGGACTGCATGGCCTGGTGGCGTTCGGCCATCGTCCCCGCAGTCATCATCGACCCACTCGCTGGCGCGGCGGGTTGCGCAAGGAGGGGAGACAAGACGGTCGCAGCCATTGCAAGGGCGAAGACGGAGCGAAGAATAACGTTGGTCGATTTGGGGTTTTTCATGATTGAAAGCGTTTGCGGGCGTTTTTTCTCCGGCTCACCGAGTGAATTGAACGGTCGTTTTGCCGTCATCACGTACGCGTGCGGGTGCCCCATCCTACCTTTACTCCGTGTGGCCCGTTTGCCTATGGGGTTAAACCCTGCACTGAGCCACGCGAGGCACGGCTCCGGCGCCAACACCGAGCAGCATTTTTAAGGCGACCGCAATCATCGGCGTGACCTCGCCCCAGCTCCCCGGTCCTCCCTAATCGTGGGCGGACAATGTCCACCCCGGACGGCGCTTGGCCGGGGGGAATGCCTTGGCCTGCCCTTTGCCCACAAATTCGCCATCGCGTATGGCGTCGCGCCAAGGGCGCGGTTGACCGGAAGGGCGACTTTCCAGTCGCCCGAGACCGGTCGACCGAACGTACTTCGGCGGCAGGAAAGCCGCGGCTCCGGTGCGAATGCCGATGTGCTTGGCCAGAATTGTGGGGCCAGCGCAGGCCTTGGCCGACGCGCTCCCATGCGGATCCGGCGGAACAGTGTGGTGGGCAAGGCCGCCAGCATCGTCCGACCTCCGTCCTCGTAGATCGGGATGCGGCAGGGCAGCGCCGTGGAAACGATCGAGTTTTCCTCGAGCACTTTCTTCGCCTGTGGCGGCTGGCAGACCTCGAAGATCAAACACTCGTGGTCAAACGCACCAAACTACAAAGCCCGACCCTGTTTCTGCCTGTGGGCCTTTACGCGGCCGGGAGTTGGCGCTTTGAGGAACACGAGGACAAGCGGAGCACTCACGCGCAGACTCTGGTCCACGTCCGCGATTTCACAACGCCGCCTCCTCGATTTCAGCTCCCACCGCCCGCGGCGCCTCACTGCCTCCGCCCGCTTCTTGCAATTCGAAGTTCACCCCCGCACTTTTCGCTTCCCGATCGGGCGCCGAAATTTCCAGGCGTTCCCGCGCGATGCCTTTATCGATCAAATAGTCGCGCGCCCGCTCCGCCCGTGATTGTCCCAATTGGCCCTCCGCCGCTGCGTCCTCCGGGATCGATGCCAGCAAGCGCTCGCGCATCTGCTCAATCGCTGGGGCCACCTCTCCGGTGTCCGGAGGCGGCGTCGCGGGCGGTCCGCCGGCTTCAGTGGATTCCCGCGCAGCGGACTTGTCGGAGTCCGCGAAAAGATATCGCCAGAGCCTGACGTACCACGCTGGGCGCTCGGTTTCGCCTCGGGCCGGGGCCGGCCCCTGGCCGACCTTTCCGGTGTCCACCGCAGTCGGTTCTCCCACCCGGTTGGCATAGAGCGAACGCAAAGCTTCCGTATCCGAGACCGTCTTACTTTCCCGGGATTCCGCCAGTCGCTTCTTTTCCTGCTGAATCAGTTCCTCCAATCGTTGCTTCCGCAAGGCCGCGCGATCGCGATCAGGCGCGGTCTGTCCGTGAATGACCAGGCTCAGACCGGGTCGGTCCTGCAGCGCTTTCGCCAGCGACTGCAGTTTGCTGCGCGTCCCATCGTTCAGCGTCGAATCTCCCTCTGCGAATGACGCCTGACTCAAATCTTCGTCCCCCGAACCGAAGAGGGAGCCAAGTAACGCAAAGGGGGCCGTGACCACCTTCTCAAATGCGTTTCCAACCGCTCTCTGAATAGCCTCCGCAAAGTTGAAATCCGGGGAGGTCAGTGAACCGCTGACCGGCACATTCAGGACCACCTGGCCTTGCCGGTTCCGCAGCAAGGCGAGCCCCAGTTTGACGGGCACGGACAAAGCCGCGGGGCTCGGCACCGACTCGCCCAGATAGAAATTATTCAACACGATATGGTTGCTTCCATCCAGCGATCCGCGGACCAGCTTGTATTCAAAATCCCCCTGCATTTTGCCCCGTGCGATGCGGTAGCCCAGAAAGTGCATCACGTACGGCTCGAGTGGTTCCAGTTTCACCCCGCGCAGATCGAGCGAAAGATCGCTGCCGGAAAAAACATCCGGTCCCAACATATTGGCGGCTCCCGTCAGCTTCAGCGGAGCGGTGCCAAACACGGAGGCGGTCAGGTTCACCTTCCCTTCACTGCCTTGCTCGGTCGAAAGTCCCGTCAAAGTTCCTTCCAGCCTGGTGATGGTCGCCTCCGCCGCTGGATCCATGGACCGGTCGGTGAAGTGAAAATCGCCTCCTTCGATTTTCACCTGATTGATCGTGATGGCGAATGCCGCTGAGTCTTCCTGCGCCCGGGCCGGATCCGGGGCCTGGGAGGCTTCGGAGCCTTTCGACGACGATGATGTTGTCTCCGTTGACTTCTCCGAATTGGAGGAAGGGGTGAACGCGGCAATCACGTTCAGCGTTCCCTCCTGATCACGAATCACCGTCAGCTTGGGTTGTTCGAGCGAAAGCTCACGAATCGAAAGGCGGAGCGGCTCAAGCGTGAAATCGCTGCCTTCGATTCCCAGATGGGCCCA
>JBBRCR010000409.1:0-7817 GCA_038204695.1 Opitutales bacterium
GAAGCCCTTCGAGGTCGTTCGGTGCCCTGCTCCGCGGCACCATCGTGTTGAGTGATCGCTTTCTGGATTCGTCGACGGTGTACCAGGGCATCGGCCGCAACCTCGCGGCGGATCCGGTCGCCCAGATCAATCGGTTCGCCGTGGGTAATGTCATGCCCGATGTCACGATCGTCATCGACGTTCCGCCGGACGTCAGCCTGGCGCGGTTGAAGCAGCGGGCCAGCGACCTGCCCGACCGAATGGAACGGGAGAATATCGATTTCTACAAAAAAGTGCGGGAGGGCTATCTGGTCCTCGCGAAAGGCATGCCGGAACGTTTCATCGTCGTCGACGGCACCAAAACCGAAGACGCGATCGAGAAGAAGATTTGGACCGAAGTGCAGACGCGCTTGAAATAATTCCGCCACGACTCGTTGCCGGGTTCTTCCGTCTGTCGTTTCCAACCGTGCCCGATTTGCCCTTGTGACTGCCCTTGCCTGGCCCGCCGCACTGGAGGGCACACCGTCCATCAGCGTCATCGAACGCGCCATTGCGCGGCAGCGACTTTCGCACAGCCTCCTGCTGCACGGCGATGACCTCGGCACGCTCGTGGGCGTTGCCCACGCGATCGCCGATCGGCTGCTCAACACCCCGGAAGCGCCCGCCCGGTTCGCGGTGAAGGATCATCCCGATTACATCGCGCTGCGCCCGAAAGGAAAGACGCGCATTATCCCGATTGGGAAATCCGACTCACCGGAGCCAGGCACGATGCGGGAGTTTCTGCCGAAGCTTTATGTCACGGCCGCCGTCGCGCCGCAGAAAGTCGCGATTATTTACGAGGCGGATCGGATGAACACCGAATCCTCGAACGCGTTCCTCAAAACTCTGGAAGAGCCGCCGGGTCACACGACGCTGCTGCTGCTGACGACGCGCCCTTACGCGCTGCTGCCGACGATCCGCAGCCGGACGCTTCACTTCCGTTTTCCCTCGGTCGCAACGTCGCTGGGCGCGGATGGCTGGCAGCCGTGGCTCGAGGATTACAAGGCCTGGCTGGGGCGGCTGGCCGGGGGCGTCGGCGCGGACAAGCACGCGATTGCGGACCATGTCTTCACGCTTTACGGACTGGTGGCGCGCTTCAGCGCCGTGCTGGACCTTGCCACCGCCGAAGTGTGGAAGGAGCAAAAAGTGAAGCTGCCGGAGGAACTCACCGACGACGAAGCCGAGGCCATCGAGACCGGCATCGCGAATGGCCTGCGGGCGCGGTTGTTTGCCGAAATCGAGCAGGCCACGCGGGCGTTTGCGCTGCCGCAACTCGCCGCCGGCGACGGACCGACGCGCCGAGCCGTCACGGCCGCGATTGAGAAACTGGAACACAACGTCGGTTTGTTGCGCTTGAACCTCAACGAAGCCGCGGCCCTCGAAGATTTTCTGCTGTCCTCCCTGCGGCTTTGGGCCAGGCGGGCGTAGTTTTTCAGCAGAAGCAAAAGCAAAAGCAGAAGCAGAAGCTGAAGCTGAAGCTCCGAGCTCCGCGCTCGCCGACGCCCCCTGCGCTTGCCCCATATATTTGCCACCGCGTATGGCTCCGCGCCAAGGGCACAGTTGACCGGAAGGGCGACTTTCCAGTCGCGCTACCGCACGTGTAACTTGACGGCGGCTGGAAAGCCGCCGCTCCGGCGAATGCCGACGTGCTTGGCATGAATTGTAGGGCAAGCGCAGCCCAAGCCAACCTGCGTTCCTGCAGCTTCAGCCCTTGTCAGCGGTTAGCTGTTTCGGCTGCCAGCGTTCAAACGCCTCGATCGCCTCGTAGTTCGCGAGCCCGAGCCGATCGTAGGTGAGCGCGAGTTCGCGATTGTGCTGCTCGGCCTGCTGCCAGGGTTCGCGCAACCCGCTCGCCACGGGAGTCTGGCTGCGCTGGCTGCGGTGATGAAAAACCGCCTGCGTTTTCTGCGCCAATTCGGGCGGGCTCAAAGGCACCGCCATCGCAACTTCCGCCGCGTCCCATGGCATTTCCACCCCGCGATAAAGCCACACCCGACAATCATTGAACCACGGATCGGCCGCCACGACGCCGCAAGCCTGCCGCACGAGATCGAAGCACACCCCCGTGATCGACGAGGGATCATCGCGATCGCCCGTGGCGAAGATTTGATGCGGCGCGATTTCGCGCAACACCGCGACCAATGCGGCCACATCGTTCTGATCGGGCGCAAATTGCCGATACCGCCCGCGCTCGTAGAAGCCCAGATCCATGAAGCGCACGTGTGTCGCGCCCAACCCGCAGGCTTGCAGCGACGCGCGCGCCTCGCTGCGGCGCAACAATCCCTTCAGCCGGCGCACCTGCACCGAGTCCTGTTCGAACGGTGTCTTGGTGCCGAGTTGCTGCTGCACTTCGCGCGCAAACGCCGCCGCCGATTCCGGCTTGGTCGCAACCGCCGCGGCGAGTTCGCCAACCAGATCAGCGGCAATCGCCGCCTCGTCATCCGGCACCGCGAGGTTACCAGAAGTCTGATACACGACGGTGACCTGGTGGCCGTGATCCGACAGGCGCCGCAGCGTGCCGCCCATGCCAATCACATCGTGCGACGGCTCCGGGCTGAAGACCACCGCGCGCTTGGGAAACGGCGCCGCGCGCTCCGGGCGCGAAGAATCATCGGCGTTCGGCTTGCCACCCGGCCAGCCCGTGATCGTGTGTTGAAGCTGGTTGAAAATCTGGATGTTGAGCTCGTAGGCCGGTCCGCGCTCCGTCAACAAATCGGCCATGCCCTGCTCGCTGTAATCCTCGTCCAGCAGCTTCAGCACGGGTTTCTCCACCTCCTGCGCCAGCCAAACCACCGCGCGCCGCGTAAGCTCGGGTTCCCAGGCCACCGCGGTGGTCAGCCACGGATGCCGCCGACGGGTCAGGGCCGACGCCGACGCCTCGTCGATGAGGAACTGCACGTTCGGGTGCCCCTGCAGGAAACTGGCCGGCAGTGCATCGGTCGCCGGTTCCTCCACTGCCTGCGCCACCACCCCGGCCTTTCCCTCGCCCCACGCCAGGAGCACGATGCGCCGCGCCTCGAGAATGGTGCCGACCCCCATCGTGATCGCATGACGCGGCACATTGCCTTCCCCCAGAAAATCGCGCGCCGCATCCCGCCGCGTGAGGCTGTCCAGCGTCACGAGCCGCGTGCGCGATTCGCGGGTCGAACCTGGCTCGTTGAAACCCACATGCCCGGTGCGGCCGATGCCGAGAACCTGCAGATCAAGTCCGCCCGCCGCACGTATCCGCATTTCGTATTCGCGGCACGAATCGAAAACGTCCGCGCGGGCGACCGTGCCATCGGGAACATGCACGTTTTCCGCCGGCACGTCGATATGGTTGAACAACTGCTCGTGCATGAACCGCCAGTAACTTTCCGGGTGCGTGCGCGGCAGCCCGTAATATTCGTCGAGGTTGAACGTCACCACCCGGCGGAACGTCAGCCCCTGCTCCCGATGCATCCGGATCAGCTGCCGGTAAAGCCGCACGGGCGTCGAACCCGTGGCCAGCCCCAGCACCGTCTGGCGCCCGGCGGCCTCGTTGCGGCGGATCAACTCGGCAATTTCACGCGCCACCTCGCGGGCCGCCTCATCGGCACTGGGAAATATTTCGGTCGGGATGCGTTCGCGCTGCCGCGATTCGGGGGAGTTCTGGATCATGTTCGGAAGATACGTGCTCTACCCGGCCGCGTGGGCGGCGACAATCTCTTCCATCGCGGATCGCTGCACTTCGAGGCTGCGGAGCACCGCGAATTGGTTGCGCGCCCGATCGAGATTATGGCCGGGCCGGGCGGTCTTGAAATACACGTCACCCTCGAGAAAGTCGGTCAGGAAACGCACGCCAATCTCCAGCGTGATCAGCCGGCCCGCGAAGGCGAGGTGAGCGATCTCCGCGCGGTTGAGGAATCCGCGGGTCGCCGACAGGTAGCCGCCCACCAGAGCCTCGAAAATATCCAGCCGCGCGGTGACCCGCCGGAGGTCCGTCTCGTCCTCGGCGGCCGAGGTCGTCGCCGAGCGCACCATGTCGCCGAAGTCGTACAGCGCCAGGCCCGGCATGACCGTATCCAGATCAATCACACAGAGGCGCCGCTGTGTCGCATCATCGATCATCACGTTGTTCAGCTTGCTGTCGTTGTGCGTGATGCGCTCCGGGATGGCGCCGCTCGCGTGCAGCCCCAGGAGCACGTCGACCATGGCCTCGCGTTCGAACACGAAGGCGATTTCGTCGCGCGCCGCGGCCTTCCGCCCGTGGGGATCCCGGGCCCACACCGCCCGCAAGGCCTCGAACCGCCGTCGGGTGTGATGAAAGTCCGGAATGGTCTCGTGCAGCCGGGGGCCGGGCAAATCGGCCAGCAGCCGCTGGAACTCGCCGATCGCGCGGGCCGTCTCCCGTGCCATCGCCGCGTTCTCGACGATGTCGTAGGACCGGGCGTTCTCAATCAAACGGTAGCAACGCCAGTAATTGCCGGCCGGATCACGGTGGTAGGAGGAACCGGCCTGCCCCGGAATCAAGGTGAGCGCGCGTCGTTCGTCGCATTCTCCCGCCAGCCGCATCGCGCGCGCGACGTGAGCGGTCACCCGCTGGACATTCTCCATCAAGGCCGGGACGTTCCGGAAGACCCGATCGTTCACGCGTTGCAGGATGACGCGCCTGGTCCCCGCGGTCGTGGCCGTGGTGACCGCAAAGGTGTCATTGATGTGCCCATGGCCCCACGGGGTGGCCTCCTGGAAGGCGCCCAGCGCAAAGGCGTCGGCAATCGCGGCGAACGCGTTGGCGTGGTTGACCGGAGAAGCCAAAGACATCCGTGCGAGCGAACGGTTTCGGCCGCCGCGCGCAAGGGGAATTGGCGGTGGACGCCAACGCACCCCACCCCCGATCGCGGCGCACCGCAGCGACCCCGATTCATCCTCGCACGCGTTACCCACCGTACGCCCGGTCCGAAAACAGAAGAAGCCCGATGTCGCACGCCAATGCATACAATCGGGCTTCCAAAGATGGTACGCTCCAGTCAGGCACTGAGGACCACGGCCGGAAACACGACACAATCGTCAGTCCGATGCAAGCGCGGTCCGCGCATTGACGCCCAAAATCGCGCGCCGCGAAAGAGCCATCCCCTCACTCGTCTTTCACCCGGCGATGCGCGAGCACCAACTCGCGATGGAACATCATGGGAAGGATTAAAGGCAGGAAACTGGCGACGACGCCCGCGCCCAACACCAGCCAGTTCTGATACAGCGCCGCCCCCAGCACCGCCACCGAGGCGGCGAGCGCCCCAAAAAAAGCCACCGCCGACCGGACCCCCACGGCGACCATGATCGCCAGAATGAGCGACAATCCCGCCACAATCGGAGGGAAAAGAACCGCCACCACGGCCACCACGGTGGCAAAACCGGCGTTGAACGAATCGCTCGCTTTGCACGATACCATCTGCACCACCACCCCCACACACACCACCACCGCCAGGAACAGCACGGCGATGAGCGGTGGCATCTGATCGGAAATCGAGCGGCCCAGACTGATTGACTGCATCAGAAGCCACGTACCACCCAACGCACGCAGCAGTTCAATCCAGTGCCAGGACAGCGCGAACACGGACGACAGCAGGCGCCGCCAGGTCCGATCGAGTTCGCGATACTGGACGTCCTTGCCGTAAAACAACGGCAAGGGAAACAGCAGGAGCAAGGCGCCCACGCCGAAAGCCATCCAGTCGACCGGCAGGTCGCGGATTGCTATGTAATCATTCGGCATCTTTGCGCAGAGACACGGGAAAGGCCGAAGAACTCAACGCTATTCTCGACGGGAGCAGCCATGGGAGGTCTCCGGTTTCCGCTTTGCACCCGGCCGTTTGCTGCTTCTCATCGTGCATGACAATACACCCCACTCTCCTTCTGGCCGGGTTGGCTTTCGCCGGCGCCAGCTTCGCCGCTCCAGCCGCAGTCACCGGTGAACGTGCATTCAAGGCCGGCGCCGCGACCAGCAATATTACTCCACCGTTGGGCGGACTCATTGTCGGCGGTTGGGCCCCCGTGCCCGCCACGCATGTGCATGATGAACTTCACGCCCGCTGCCTCGCCCTCGATGATGGCACCACGAAACTCGTGTTCGTCGTCGTCGACAGCGTATCCGTGGACCGCGACGTGTTCGAGGAGGCGAAACGAATGGTGAACGAAGCGACGGGGCTGCCGCGTGACGCGATGATGATGTCGGCCACTCATACGCATTCGGCCACGAGCGCCCGCGGCAGCAATCCATTCGCGGCAGCGTCGACCGCACCCGATCGGAGCAAGCCCGCGGTGGATAATCTCGACCAGTATCAAAATTTTCTCGCGCGGCGGATTGCCGATGGCGTGCGTCGGGCGCTCAACCAACTCGAACCCGCCCGTATTGGCTGGAGCTCGGGTCAGGTGCCACAGCACGTGTTCAACCGCCGCTGGGTGCTGAAAGACGGCAAGACGGTCGTCAATCCATTCGGGGGCCAGGACCGCGCGGTGATGAATCCCGGCAAGCGGCCCGATCTCCTGAAGCCGGCGGGCCCCACCAACCCCGAGGTTTATTTTCTATCGGTGCAGTCGACCAACGGGCGTCCCATCGCCTTGCTCGCGAACTACTGGCTTCACTATGTGGGCGGAGTCGGCGGCACCGACATCTCCGCCGACTACTACGGCGCGTTCTGCGATCGGATTCAGGAATTGCTCGGTGGTGACCGGCAGGAGCCTCCGTTTGTCGGCATCCTGGCCAACGGCCCGTGTGGTGACGTCAACAACATCAACGTCGCCGGTCCGGCGGAGCCGAAGCGGGCGCCCTATGAAAAAATCAAACTGGTCGCCAACGATGTCGCGCAGGAAGTCGTCCGCGTGCAGCGGACAATCCAGCATCGCGATTGGGTCGAACTGAAGGCGGCGCAGGCGGAGTTGACCCTGCAAATGCGCCGGCCATCGCCGGAACACGTGCAATGGGCGGAGCGCGTGATCGCGAAGCCGGCAAACTCATCGCCGATTCACCGCCACGAGGCCACCTATGCGCGCCGCGCGCTCGACGCGAAAGGGTGGCCGCCGACCGTGAACGTGCCGCTCCAAGCCTTCCGAATCGGCGAACTCGGGATTGCCGCGATCCCGTTTGAGACGTTCACCGAAACCGGACTGGAGATAAAGGCGAAGAGCCCATTCCGGAATACGTTCACGATTGAACTCGCCAACGGCGGTTATGGCTATCTGCCAACGCCGGAGCAGCACGAACTCGGAGGGTACGAAACCTGGCTCGGAACCAATCGCGTGGAAAAGGAGGCGACGCGCAAGATCGTCGCGAAGATGCTCGAGTTGTTCGCCCAGGTCCAGGCGTCGAAACCCGCCGGAAAAACGGAATGAGTCCTTCGCTCCTGCTCCCCGCGTCCCGGCTGGCGCTCGCCGGCAGTTTCGCTCTCGCGATCGTCTCCCACCTCGCGGCCGCGGAGACGATCGTCGTCGATTTCGGTCGCGTGATCAAAGAGGAGGTGCGACCCGGCGCGGCGGGTCTCAATTTGTGTTGGCTTCTCGATTCCGATCGGCGCCGGCCGCACTCGCCTTCCATGGCCGACGCGCTCGCCACGATGAAGGTTGGAGCGTTGCGTTTCCCCTACGGGCACCTCGCCGACAATTACCTGTGGCACACGCCGCCTTACGATGACGTCCGCGGCGGATTGCGCCCGAAAGTGGGGACGATGCAGGACAACCCCGGCAAATGGACCTGGGCCGTCCAGCCCGATGGCAGCTTCAAGCAGGCGATGGATTTCGACGAATACCTGGATCTGTGCGCCACGCTCGGCATCAAACCGCTCGTGTGC
>JBBRCR010000410.1:0-7786 GCA_038204695.1 Opitutales bacterium
ACCTGCGTAATTGAGATCCACATACGCCACCACCGCGGACGAGGGCGGCACCACCGTCCTGGCCGCCCCCGCCGAATGGGCGGCCGCGGCCGCGAGCACAAAGATGAGCGCCAGGCCGGCCAGCGGCGCGACGCTCCGGTGCGGCCCGCGCGCGACGGGCTCAGTTCGATGACGTGGTATCTGCATACGGGCGGCCTCTTTCTCGCGATGGTGAAACAAGTGCGGCTTGACCCAACCAGTCGGGGCAGCCTGCGTCCACGTTTTCGTTCGGCTGATGCGTTTAATCGTCATGCGGACGCTGGAGGCGGCACCGTCGCGCCCGTCCCTCCCCGTCGCCCATCAACGCACGTCCGTCGGCCTGCCGACGGCCGATTCGTACGCCTGGTGAAGTTGAAAAATCTGCCCGGCGCCGAATTTTTGGCCGAGCTGCGCGCCCAGATACAGCAGTCCCGCGAGCAACACCATCGCGCCCAGCACCCACAGGCCCCAAGGGTTCGCGGCAATCTTCATTTGGGCGAACCCGAGCACACCGGCGAATGTCCCCAGCAGGCTCGTGATCAAGTAGCCATAGAGAAACACGGACCAGACTTCGATCTCCGGACCGTACGTGCCTTGCACGATCGTGGTGCCCCCGGCTTTGGCTTCCAGAACGAGGAAGAGCCGCGGCGACCAGAAGCTCCGCTCGTGATCGCCGATGTGCAGCCCGATAAAGTCGGGAAACGCCTTCACGACGAAACTCGGCGAGTGCTGCGCGAACGATGCCAGAATGCGGGCACGAGTTTCCGCCGCGCTGAGTTCAACCGTGTGTTCGAAGCACGGACGGATCCGAAAACTGCTCATCGTGGGGCGACCAGGCATGGAGGGGAATGCGCCGGGGTGGCGGCGGGGGGTTCAGTCGAAATACGAACATCGCCGCCTTCGTCAATCGACAATCCTCCAGGGAGACTTTTCGAGCCGTTGCCAACGCTGACTGGCGCCGCAATGACGAGGTCGTTCCCCGTTGCGGAACGAACCGGCTCGCTGGACACCTGGCCCTTTCACCGCCAAGCCTATCGGACACCCATCAGGGCATCGCCTTTCGCGACCGACCAACCGTGCACACACCATGAGAACTTGTAACCGCGTCCTCGCCTTTCTTGCCGGGTCCATCTGGACCTCGCTTTCCACTCCGACCGCCTCGGCCCAGGTGACTCCGTCAACCGCGACCGCCACTCCCCCGGCCGGCCCGTCGAACGAGGAGGTCGTTCAAATTTCTCCTTTCGAGGTCAGAACCGACCGCGATTCCGGCTGGGTCGCCGCCTCGACGCTCGCGGGCAATCGAACCGACACCGAGCTGGTCAACGTGGGCGCGAGCATCGATGCGGTCACGAGCGAGTTCATGCGGGATCTGGGCGTCTACCGACTCGAGGACATCGCGCAGTTCGTCGCCAATGTCGGCGTGGTGAGCGAAAACGAGTCGTCGGCCGAGGAGAATCGGGTGAGTTTCCGCGGCATGCAGCTGGGCGGGCGCGAAGTGGCCCAGTCGTCGCGCAACTTCCTTCAGTGGTTCACCCCGACGGATTCCTACAACATCGACCGCATCGATTTCAGCAAAGGCTCCAACTCGCTCATTTATGGCGACTCCATTCCCGGCGGCATGGCCAACAGCTACACCAAGCGGGCCCGCTTCAAGAACTCGGGTGAATTCACGGCGCGTTACGACAGCTTCGATTCCCACCGGGTGCAGCTCGACCTCAACCGGCGGCTCAACGCCAAGCTGGCCGCGCGGCTGAACCTGGTCGACCGCGACGAGAAGAGTTATCTCGACTATGCGCACAACAGCCTGCGCGCGATCCATGGCGCGATCACGTACCGGCCGCTCCCACACACCCAGGTGCGTTTCGAGGCGGAAACCGGCAAGTTCAAACGCATCCGTGGCACGAATACGCTGAGCATCCGCCCGAATTCGGCGCCCGGCCTGGGCTTTGGCACCGCGAACCGCTGGTATGTCACATCCGACGGCAACATCCGTTACGTCACCACGGCCAACACCTCGGCCGAGGACCGCTCGGCCGCCGCCGGCACCGTGCTTCAAATCATGGAAGGCCAGTCGGCCGAAATCGCGCTCATGAATCGCGTCGGCAGTGCCAATGTGCCGTCCGGCCGCACGATCACCGTCAATGGCTACCCCCGGGAAACCAACCTGCGCGGCACAATCGATTTTCTCGACCGGCCCTACACGACCTACACGGGCTACGTCGAGCAACAGTTCGGCAAGCTCAACTTCGAGTTTCTCTTCAATCGCCAGGACCAGGAGCAGCAGCGCACGGATGGCAGCTTCGACAGCGTGATATCGGTCGATCGCAACGGACGCCCCTTCACCGACATGTCGATCAACAAGCGATCGTTCGGCGACCACGTGCGCATCGTGCGCGCCACGGCCTCGTACCCGCTCGAGTTCGGAAAATGGATGAAGCAATTTGTGGTGGTCAGCGCCGAGACCCAGCGGGATCAGCTCTTCAATTTTCGCAAGAACCTCGCCAACTTCGCGGTCCTCGACGCTGGCGGCCCCGTCACGATCGCGAATCAGCAGGTCCTGTTCCGGGCGTACCTCGACGACCCGCGGTATCCGGGGCGCGGTTACTGGGACCAGTTCCGCCCGGAAAACCTGCCGCCAACGAGCACCTTCCGCGCGGGGTGGTACGACACGACCACGACCGATCTGCCGTTCATCGATGTCCGTTCGTCGCGCTCCTACAATGCCTCGATCGCCGGACGTTATTGGAAGGACCGGATCCACACGCTCGTCGGGGTGCGCTACGACGAGTTCAAGCGCAAGCGGATCACGACGCTGCCGACGGACGCGATTGGCCAGTTCATCTATCTCGGCGACGACAAGTCGGCCCCGGAGGCGTACTCGTTCGATCCCGCGTACGATCTCAACCACACATCGTACACCGGCAGCCTCGTGTACAAGCTGACCGACAGCACCAGTTTCTACGGCACCTACGCCGAGTCGTTTCGCTGGCAGCCCTACGAGGAATTCACGGGGAAGCCGCTCGGGCCCGTGCTGGGCGAGACCAACGAGGCCGGCGTGAAGACGTCGCTCTTCGAGCGGAAGCTCTTTGCGACCATCGGCGTGTATCGTACCGACCGCTCGAATACGCGGTATGTCTGGAGCCCGAACGATCTGACGGCGTCGGAAATGGAGGATCTCTTCAATCCCAACACGCTGCGCCCCGGAGACGCGGGCTATTTCGTTCCGGCCCCGGGGGCCAACGACGAGTTCCGCACCGTGCCCGCCACCGAACGCGCGGAGGGAGTGGAAGCGACCTTCCTGCTCCAGCGGATGCGGGGCGTTCAGGCGCGCGTGGCGCTGGCGCACAACGAGATTGCGACGATCCGCGACTTCTCGCATTTCCGCGAGCTCCTGGCGGCCGCCATCGCGCGCGGCAACGAAAGTCCCACGCTTGTGGCCGACGCCCAGCGAATCCTGGCGGCAAACGATGGCGTCGAGGAAGTGACCGGCAGCCGCAGCTCGGAAAACTCGGCCAGCTGGACGCTCGATTATCAATTCCCGCGCGACAGCTGGCTCAAGGGCACGCGCTTCGCCATTCACGGCAACTGGCGGGACAAATATAACCTGACGCTGCTCAATGGTGTGATGTATCGCGGCGGCGCGACTCATCCGGTGGGCGCCTATGCGATTCACCAGCGCAAGCTCTTGGGTCGGGCGACTTCGTTCCGCCTCGGCCTGAGCAATATCATCGACCTGGAGACCAGCGACGACATGCGGATCGTGGGCGTACGCACGGTCGATGAAAACGGCGTGCCCACCAATTATACTTATCGGTATATTCCACCGTTTTCCGTGAATTTCAGCGTGACCATGGATTTCTGAGTCGGCCTCGATCGTGGCTGCGAGTGCCAGCGAGTGGATTCGAGTTCGCGCATCGTCGTCATCCACTCGCTGGCGCTCGCAGCCACGAAGCGCTTACCCCGCTCGCCTCCGGCAAATGTGTGCCGCTTCATCCGATTCAGAAATCGCGGGGCGGAGAACGCGGCCGGCGCTGATCTAACAAATTTGCAGGCCAGGTTATCCATGACGCGATCGAAAGCTCGATCTCAACCGCCTGAACCGCATGTTTCCAACGGAGCCCTATACTATGAACGAACGAGACCTGTACGCGGAGAAACCATTTTACCGCTGGCTGGCCCTGGCCGCGGCGCTGCTGGCGTGGGGGTTCGACGGCGTGGAGCAGGGCGTTTACGCGTTGATGACGCGTGCGGCGCTCAAGGATTTGATTCCCGGCGGACAAGTCAGCGAGGGCGACATCAGCTTCTACTTCAGCCTGTCGATGGCCATGTGGCTGTGGGGCGCGGCGGTGGGCGGGGTGTGGTTCGGACGGATGGGCGATCAGTACGGCCGGGTGCGGATGCTGCTTTTTGCGGTGGTGACATATTCAGTCTTCACCGGGTTGTCGGCGTTATCCACGCACTGGATGCACCTGGCGGCGTTTCGCTTCCTGGGCGCACTGGGGTTGGGTGGCACGTGGCCGCTCTGCGTGGCGCTGGTGGTGGAGACATGGCCGGAGCGAAACCGGGCGCTGCTCGCGGGCGCGATCGGCTCGGCGGCGAATGTCGGCTATCTGATCGCGGCCACTTACTCGCGTTATATGTTGTCGCATGGCGCGACATGGCGCTGGGTGATCGGGATGGGCTTTGTGATCGGCCTGGCCAGCCTGCCGGTGATCTGGTTCGTGCCGGAACCGACAAAATGGAAGCAGTCGAAGGCGAAGAACGAACGAGCTTCGCTGCGCGAACTCTTCTCGCCCGAATATCGCCGCAGCGTGGTTGTGGGCAGCCTGTTGTCCACCGTGGCGCTGCTCGGGACGTGGGGCTCGTTCCTCTGGCTGGCCACGTATGTGGATAAAATCGCCGAGGGCACGGTCGATGCGGGAACGGCCAAGGCGATCGTTTCGCAATGGCAGTCCATCGGCCAGGTCGCGGGCGGCTTCATGGGCGGCTTGCTGGCCGGCTGGCTGGGCAACAAGCGATCCTGGTTCCTGCTGTGTATCGCGACGTGGATTTCGGTCATGGCGCTATTTGGACTCACGACTGAATTCGACTTCCGCGTTGGAATCCTGGCCATGGTGGCCGGTCTCTTCGTGACGGCATTTTTTGGCTGGTTGCCGAAATATTTGCCTGAGTTGTTCCCCACCCGCATCCGTGCCACGGGCCAGGGATTCGCCTATAATATTGGTCGCGTGCTCACCGGGCTCGGCGTGCTGGGCGCGGGTTTGCTCGCGCAGTTTTTCCACGGCGACTACCGCCGCGCCGCGATGACGATGGCGACAGTGTATTTGCTGGGCCTGATCGTGATCTTCTTTGCGCCTGACACCGGCGGGAAGATGCGACCGGACGAAGTAAAGTGAGCCTCGCCCTCTGGGGCGTGCGCGCATCAGCTTCACGTTCAATCGCACGAACGCGAGCGAGTGACATCGTGGTTGCGAGCGCCCGCGGGTGATTTCGGGGCTGCGAGCGCCCGCGAGTGGATGGCCCGGGAAAGTTGGCATACAATCCACTCGCCCGTTCGACAAGCTCAGGGCCCAGAGCACCGTCGACATGCTGGCGCTCGCAGCCACGGGGTTTGATTTCGGCCGGCGCAGCGTGCCGGGACGCATTCAACTTCCATGCCGGGCACGGTGCCGCGCCCGATAGGCGCGCGGGCTCATGCCGCATTCGCGGCGGAACATCGCGCTCAAGTACTCCGGATGCTCGAAGCCCGTGACGGCGGCAATTTCGCCCACGGGAAGACTCGTGTTCGCCAGCAACTGCTGCACGCGCTCCATCCGCAATTTTCGAAGATGCGCATGCGGTGTCGTACCCAGCGCCGCCTTGAACCGTCGCTCCAGCGCCGTGCGCGCCATCGGCACCGCCCGCAGCACGTCGCCCACATTCGCGCCGCCCGCGGCCTGTTCCCGCATGTAGCGCACCGCGCCGGCAATTTTTGCATCGCGCACCGCGGCCAGATCGGTCGACTGCCGCGCAACCACGCCGCGCGGCGGGATTTCGCGCCACACCACCGGCACCTTGCGGCCAGCCATTGCCCGCGCGAGCAACCCGGCCGCCTCGTACCCCGCGCGCGCCGCGTTGGGAATCACGCTGGAGAGCGGCGGATCACACAGGTCGCACAACAACTCGTCGTTGTGCACGCCGATGACGGCCACCTCGTCCGGCACGGCGAGACCCGCCCGCCGGCACGCCGCAATCACCTGCTGCCCCCGCAAGTCGAGACACGCCAGCACGCCGACCGGCCGCGGCAGGGTTCGCAACCATCGCGCGATTTCCTCGACCTCATCGTCGACCGCTCCCGGAACCGGCGCGAACATGGCGCAACTGCCACCCGCCGCCCGCGTATCGCGGGCAAACGCTTCGCCGCGCCGCCGCGCCCAATGAAACCGCCGGTCGCCGCAATACGCGAAATGCCGCAGACCCCGCTCAATGAGGTGCGTCGCCGCCAGCTCCGCCACACCGGCGGTCTCCGTCGCCACACGTGGAAAGACCAGCCGGGGCAGCGCCGCACTGACGTCGATCACCGGCAGCTTCGTTGCCCGCAGCGCGCGCGCGATCCGTCCGTTCTCCACTCGCGCGATCACGCCGTCACCATCCCAGCGGCGCAGCCACGCCGGCACGGCCGCCCCGCGTCCCTGCTCTGTCAGCCGGAGCGACCACGGCCCGTTCTCGCCCACCCACGCCCGCACGCCCTGCAGGAGTTCGCGCGCATAACTGTTCGAGGTCTCGATCAGGAGCGCGACTTTGGGCGGAGGCTTCACCCACGGGAGGCTGACGTCCCATTCGTCTGACGCAATTTCTCCTTTTTTATGTGGAATAACTCCTGCGCCGCAGGGGCGTCTCGTGGTATCCTCCGCGCCTCATGCGTCAGACTTTCATGATCGCCGTGCTCCCCGGGGATGGCATCGGACCCGAGGTCGTGGCCGAGGGGATCAAGGTGCTTCGCGCCGTCGAGCGCCTCGCCGACACGTGCTTCGATCTCGTCGAGCACTCCGTCGGCGCCGGCGAATACCTGCGCTCCGGCGATCCGCTCCCACCCGCGACGCTCGCCCGGATCAAAGAGGCCGACGCGATCCTCCTCGGCGCAATGGGCCTGCCGTCGGTCCGTTGGCCGAACGGCGTGGAAATGACTCCGCAGATTGATCTGCGCGAACAGCTCGATCTCTATAATGGCGTTCGCCCCCTTCGCCTCTATCACGCCGCGCACTCGCCGCTCCACGGCTACACCGCCCGCGGTTCCGGCCGGCCGATCGACTTCGTCATCGTGCGCGAGAACTGCGAGGGGCTTTTTTCCGAGCGCCTCACGCCGCGGCCGCCGGACCGTGACTTCGAAACGGATACGTTGAAGATCACCCGGCACGGCGCCGAGCGAATATGCCGCGCCGCGTTCCAGCTCGCGCAGAAACGCCGCCGCCACTGCACGCTCGTCGACAAGGCCAACGTCCTCCCGTCGATGGCGTTTCTCCGTAAAATCTTCGACGAGGTCGCCGCCGAGTTTCCCGACGTGCAGACGGACCGCGTCTACGTCGACGCGATGGCCCTCTTCTTGGTGCAGCGCCCGGAATCCTTCGACGTGATGGTCACCGAAAACATGTTCGGCGACATCCTCTCCGACCTCGCCGCCGGCATCATCGGCGGCATGGGCATGGCTCCCTCCGCCGACGTCGGCGAGACCTACGGCGTCTTTCAGCCCTCCCACGGCACCGCCCCGACCATCGCCGGGAAAGGCATC
>JBBRCR010000411.1:0-7781 GCA_038204695.1 Opitutales bacterium
AAACGACGTGGAAACGGCCGTCGGGCCCCATGAGCGGGGAGATAGCGTAGGCGTTGCGCTCGCCTTCGCCCTCGTGGAGCGGCGTATCCAGAAAACGGTGCCACGTGCGCGTCGGCGGATCGTAGATGTTGTAGAAGTCACTGCCGTTGCCGCTGCCGCCGTCGCGGTAGCGGAAGAGCAGATCGCCGGCCGCATTCTTGAAGAAGTTCGGGTAGGTCGCCTTCGATTCGCGCTCGCCGGTCATGCGGTCGAGACGCTCGAGGGTGGAGACGTCGAACGGGACACGCGTGCGGTAATACACGAGCGGGTCGGCATGCATGTTGCCGGAAAGGTGCAGGCAACCGTCGCGGTCGAGGGCGAGATGAAGGCTGTTGTGGCTGTCCCAGCCGACGGCGTTGGACGGGTGATCGCGACCGGGCACAGGGCGGCCCTCGGGGCGGATGCGCGACCACGCGCCGTCGGGGAGCCTGCGGCCGGTGACGACGATGCGGCGCTCGGCGTCGTAGTAAGCGATGAACTGGTGGCCGCGTTCAACGAGCAACGCGAAGGGCACGGAATGTCCGGCCCAGACGCGATCGATGAGGAGGCCGTCCTCCCCGGTTGCCGCGCGACCGAAGGGCGAGGCGACGAGAGCGAAGTGCAACAGGAGAAGACGGATCGCGCGCATGGTTCAGAAATCGAATTTCGACGACAGCGTCCAACTGCGCGGAGTGCGCAGGAAGTAGGACGACGGAATGAGTCGGGCGCTTGATGGCGGCGGATCGCCGGGGCCGACGACGGTTGTGCGCATGCGGCGGACGATGGGCGCGGACTGGTCGAGGACGTTGAAGACGTTCAGTTGAAAGGTGACGGCAGTCTTGCGCAGCCAGGTGAACCGGGTGCGGTAGCGCAGCGACGCGTCGTAATCGATCGTGCTGTTGCCGAAGAGCGGAACGGTGCTGAGCAGCGCGCCGCTCGCAACGCCACCCTGGCGAATCTCGTAGGCGCCGGTGTAGGCGCCGGACTTGTAGCGCGTGCTGGCGGTGATGCCCCAGCCCTTGAGCCGGCCCGGGAGATCGTAGGTGACGGTGAAGTTGGCGTTGAGTTTGCCGCCGCCGAAATTGTTGCTGAGCGAATCGATGGACTGATCGAGGCGCTGATCGAGGGCGGCGAGCAGGCTGTTGATCGTGGTGGTCGGGTTGGCGCTGGAGGTGAGGTTGCCGACGTTCACGGACGGATTTTTGGCCTGCACGTCCGTGATGTAGGTGCGGAGCTGGGCGGCCATCGGAAGCGTGAACCGGTAGAGGTTCTCGCGCTCGCGGGTGGTTTTGGAAAAGCCGGCGCGCAGGCGCAGGCCCGGCATCGGATTCGCCGTGAGGCGCAGTTCGTAGCCGCGGCTGGCCTGATCAAGGAGGTCGGCATTGGCGCTGTAGACGGGGCGCAGCAGTGGATAGCTGGCAATCAGACTCGCAACGGCGGCGGGATCGTTGGCGTTGAAGAGCGGGCTGGCGCCGACGGGATTTTGGAGGATCGGGAAGACTGCGTTATAGGCGCCACGAATGCTGTCGGCGCTGTTGAGGTTGAGGGTGAGCACCTCGGTGACGCTGTTGCTCGACGTATCGAAGTAACCGAGATCGATGGCGACGCGGCTGCCGAAGAGGTCGAACTTCAGGCCGGTGTCCAAACCCTTGCCGGCGGTGTTGGGTGGCGTGACCGCGTCGGGTCCGACGACGTTGCCGCGGGGCGGTCCGAAGTTGGTGCTCTTGTTCGCATACACCGCCATCCACGAGGTAACGTGAAAGACGCCGCCCACCGTGCGCGTGGGCCCTTGCGTGGTGGTCTTGGCGACGTTGTCGCGATCGAGCGCGAGGAGGCCGTTGCTCGCCTCCCAGCCCGGCGGGCGCACGCGAGTCTGGCCATAGACATAGTCGGTCGCCTTGTCCACGCGGTAGCCCGTGGTCAGCACGAGGCGGTTGCTGAAAAAACGGCTTTGCGTGGCGCCGAGGTAGGAGAACTGGTGGGCGGTGCGCAGGTTTTCGCCTTCGGTCACCCAGCTGCTCGTGATTGGGCCGCGCGTCGGATGAGTCCACGTGAGGACCGGAAACTCGCGCCAGTCGGGCACGTGGAAGCCGCCGGCGTCGAGCGGCGACGCGTAGTGGCGCCGCGTGACGCCGTTGTTGGTGTTGGTGGGATCGACGTTGAAAGGCGCGTAGAGCCAGGAGTCGCGGAAGTTTTCGCTGCCGGAGGAGCTTTCCATGTAGGAGGCGGTGCCCACCACGCGATGCGAGCCGAACCAGCGTCCGAGACTGAACTCCCACGCGACGGTGCCCTGAATGATCTCGCGCTCTCCTTGCTGCGTGCGGTGCAGCCAGCGGGACTGGGTGTAATACTGGCCGGCGAACGGATTGATCGCCTGGCCGGAGGCATTCGTGGCGAGGGGGCTCGAGCCCAGATTGAGGATCTGGGCGCTGTTGGTGAACGTGCGGTTGGCGTCGACGAGGATGGTGGCGCCGCTGGCCGAGCCGTTGGCGAATGCCTGATACGTGTCCGCATCGCTGTTTTCCCGGGAGGCGGAGAGGTTGACGTGGAGTCTCTCCGCCAGCCGGTGATCGATCGCGACGGCGAAGATCTCGCGGTTGACTCCCTTGCGGCCGCCGGGGCCGTTGATATTGCCGCGCGGGGTGAAGAAACGCGGGTCGATGCTCTGCGCATTGCTGGCGTCGTTGCTACCCAGGCTGGAGTTGGTGAAGAGGGAGGCCGCGGCGTTGATGATGTAGGCCTGACTGCCGTTCTGCACGACGACGGGGCTGACGGCGGCGCCGACGTAATTGAAGGCGACGGGCCCGCCGGCCGGATTCACGAGCGCGTTGCGGGCGGCGGCGGTGAGGGTTTCCCAATTGGCCGGCAGATCGAAAACGGGCGATCCGCGGTTGAGCCAGTTGGTGACGTAGGTGTTGGTGAGATGCGGGCCGGGGTAGGCAACGGAACCGGTGACGCGTTCGCGTTCGTATTCGGCGCGAACCTGGGTGCGATCGTTCGCGTGCCACGTCGTGGCGAGGTGGATACCATCGGTGTTGTTGCGGAAGTTGGCCCGATACTTCCGGGTGCGCTCGGCGATGCCATTGACGCGCAGCGCGAGCGTATTCGGGATCAGCACCTTGTTCACGTCCACGGTGGCGCGGCGGCTGCTGTTGCTGTCGAAGAGAAAATCGAGACCGAAGGCGTCGCGGTTGGGCTTGGCGCGTTTCGTCGTGATGTTGACGACGCCGCCGGCGCTGCCGAGGCCGAAGAGAATCGCGTTGGGTCCGCTGGAGTTGTCGATGCGCTCGACGGTGTAGAAGGCGGGACGGGAATCGGTCTGCAGGTAGTTCCGGGCCATGGTGCCGCCGAGACCGCGGGTGCGGAAGTTCACGTTGATCTGCGAACCGGGGAAGACCGTGTTGATGACGCCCTGGCTGTCGAAGTCGCCCGCGTCCTCCGCGGAATTGGTGGAGAACGCGAGGGCCTGCTCGAGCGTGGTCGCGCCGATGTCGTCGAGGAAGTCCTTCGTCAGCACATCGAGGACACCAGGAGTGTCCTTCAGGCTCGAGTTGAGCCGCGAGCCCGCGAGAGTGTTCTGCGCCCGGTAACCCACATCCTCCGAGGAACTGACCGTGAACGGACTGAGTTCGACGACGGGGTCGGCGGCGGCCGCAGCGGCGCTCGCGGCCGCCACGTTCGTCGGAGCGAGCGAGACCCACGTGGCGGCCAGCAGCGCGAGCGGGGCGAGCCGGACGGAGGTTTGGTGCAGGAGCCGGGTTTGCATGGTTAGTAATTGGCCGCTTGTTGGAGATAGGTGAGCCAGGCGGCGGGCGTGGTGAGGTCGCCATCGCCCGACCAGGCGTATCCGGCGCGGTAGGACACGCGGCCGTCGGCGGCGACGCGGGTGAACACGGTGGCGTGCTCGTGCCTTTTCGCGGTATCGGTCGCCGCGAGTTTCGTCATGCGGAGCACGCGCGCGGGTTCGAGGACGACGGCGGAGCCGAAGCCTTTGCCATCGAGGGTGTCGTAGACGGAGGCGAATCCGCGGGTGGAGTCGAGGGTGATGGGCGCGCCGGCGTTCTGCGTGATGACGCCGATCGCGATCTCATGGGGAAAATCGGCGAGGGGAGTCGCGTTGCGGTCGGCGGTGGGCGCGAAGAACGAAGTGATCTCGGAAAAGCGGGAGCCGAGGCGGAGGCGGGTGAGGCGGTGTTCGTAGACGGGTTGGCCGGCGATCCTCACGGGAAAGGCGTAGACGGTTTTGAACTCGGCGACGGTCGGCGCCGTCCAGAGAATCGTGGCGGTGAGGTACGTGTCGGAGATCACGAGTTTGTCGTCGATCCAGAGACCGAGTCCGCCGCAACCACGGGTGTCGCCGACTTTGTAGGCATCGTAACCTTCGCCGTGATCCTGGTGGTAACTGATTTTGGCGGTGAGGTCCTGCCGGTACCATTTGTCGATGATCGGGTAGGGGACGCGTTTGAACCAGAGGTCGATGCCGCTGTCCTCGACGGCGGAACGGAGCGCGGGACCGTAGGCGCGGAAGGCGACCTTGTCGTTTTCCCACGCGACGTCGTCCATGCGCTCGGGGACGAGGCGGGCGTAGGCGCGGGGCGTTTTCGATTCGGTGGCGAGGATCGCTTCGGCGGCGGCGAGGAGCGCAGCGGGCCTGGTGGTGGCAGCGCCGCCGAGCGCGCGAAGGACTTCGCTGCCGGCGAGCAGGAAAGCGCCAGTCCCGTAGTCTTGTTTGGATTCGGCGGTGAGTGGGGCGGGCGCGGCGCCGATGGCCTGCACGTAGCCAACGTAGCCGTCGGATTTGACACGGGTGACGAGCCCGGCCCAGCCGCGTGCGATCGCGGGCCAGTGAGTGGCGCGGTCGAGAAGTCCGTGGTTCACGCCCCAGGCGAGGCCGAAGATGAAGAATCCGCTGCCGCTCGTCTCGCCGAGCGGAACTTGCGTCGGATCGAGGACGCTTGGGCGCCAGAGGCCGTCGGATTGTTGCGCGGCGAGGATGGCGCCGGTCATTTCGCGAAAAAGTTTCTCGTAGAAGCCACGCGTGGCGTGATTGGCGGGCAGGTGTTCGAGCAGGAGAGCGAGACCGCCGTAGACCCAGCCGTTGCCGCGACTCCAAAACGTCTTCTTCCCCGCGGGAGTTTTTTGGTCGAGGAACGTGGCGTCGCGGTAGAACAGGTGTTCGGCGCGATCGTAGAGGTGGTCGTAGGTATAGCGGAATTCGCGGTCGAGGAAATCGAGGTACTTTTTGTCGCCCGTAATGGCGTGAAGCCGGGCGAGGGTGGGCGGCGCCATGTAGAGCGCGTCGCACCAACTCCAGCGATCGCTCACGGTGACACCGGGAGTTTTTGGTGGAGTGCCGTGGGCGACGGCTTCCGTGACGGGGTGGGCGATGATATAGTCGAGTCGATCGCGGATGGGTTTGAGCCGCTCGGTGCGGGAACGATCCATCAGGAACACGTCGAGCCACGCGTGGCCGACGGCGTGGTCGTCGGCGTGATAGATGCGGTCGCCGGGCATCCAGCCGGACTGCGTGCCGAAGCGCTGGAGCGCCGCGAGATATTTGGCGTCGCCGGTCACCGTGGCTGTGCGGAAGAGTCCGTCGTAGAGCGGGGCGACGACCCAGAAGCGCGTATCCATTCCGCTGGGATGGGCGAGCGCCCAGTCGGCGGAGCGCTGAAGGGCGGCGGCGATCGACGCAGGCGTGGGATCGCCGGACGCGGCAGAAGCGGCGATCGTGAGCGAAAGAAAAAGTGAAATGGCTGGCAGGCGCATGGAGAAATCAGACGGCGGCGAGGTTGGTCGGTGATGCTCCGGCGGTGGGTTGCACGGCGTGGCGGGAGTCGGCGAAGGCCAGGGCTGACGAACTCATCGCGGGTGCACGGGCCCCTGGCCGAAATCGGTGATGCCGCGCGCGAACTGTTTGATGCGAATGCGCGGAAACGGTGCGAAGGGCAGGGCCTTGAGCGGACCGTGCTCGAGCGCGGGTTGCGTCAGTTCGCGCGAGGCCAGCACGCGGATCGCCTCGGCGCGCAGTGCGGCCAGAGCCGGCGGCGCGCCGGACGCGAGCGAGCGCGACTCGAGCGGGTCGTCGCGCAGGTTGAAGAGCAGGCTGCGACCGCCGTTGGCGAGCCAGATGTATTTCCAGTCATCCTGGCGGACCATGCACTTGAAGTGGCGCGTGCCGGGCGTGCCGAACATGCCGACAAGTGCCTCGCGGGCCGGAGCGGAACTGCGCAGCGTATTGAATAAATCATGACCGTCGCGCAGTTGGGGCGCTCCACTTGCGGTCGTGGCGAGGCCGAACAGATCGGTGAGGGCGGCGAGGCCGCCAAAGCGGGTGTTTGCCGGGAGATGGCCGGGCCAGCTCACGAGCATCGGAATGCGACACGAGGCTTCGAAGAAACTTTCCTTCTGCCAGGCACCGTGGTCGCCCAGGTGATCGCCGTGGTCCGAGAAGAAGCAGATGAGCGTGTTGTCGGCGTCGGGCCGGGCCTCGACGGCATCGAGGATCCTGCCGATGCAATCGTCGATGAACGCAATCGAACCGAGGTAGCGGGCGCGCAGACGGCGCGCCTGCGAAGGCGGAATGTCACAGGCCCACACAGCGTGGTTCATCCACGCGAGATAGTCGTCGGCTTCGTCGACGACCGGATCGCCAAGGATGGGATCGGGCATCTCGTCGGGGTTGAACATCCGGTTGTAGGGGATCGGCGGCGCGATGGGCGGATGGGGCGTGACGAACGAAACGAAGCCGAAATACGGGCGCGGGTCGGTGCGGCCGATTTCCTCGACGGCGCGACCGGCGAGCCAGGCTTCGCCCGTGAGCTCGGCGGGCATGGGGCGGAGTTGCGGCACGTAATACATGTCGCTGCGCTCGCCGTGGACCTGCTCGAGGTGGGCGAAGTTCGGGGAGCGGGCGCGCAGCCAGCGCACGTAGTCGTCACCGAGAAAGTCTTCTTCGGTCGGCCAGAGTTCCTCGCTGTATTCGTGCGTTTGAAAACCGAGCGGCTCGTGGCGCGGCTCGGTGTGAAATTTGCCGAGCCCCCACGTCCGGTAGCCGCGCGCGGCGAGCGTCTCGGCGAGATAGGGACCGCAGCGCTCGCGGACCGGCTCGGCTGGCGCCCAGTTGCTCAGCCAGCTGGTTAGCGAAGGCTCGCAGCCGGTCATCAGCGTATAACGGGCGGGCACGCACACGGGGCACGTCGAGTACGCGTTGGTGCAAGCGACGCCGCGGCGGACGAGCCGGTCGAGATTCGGCGTGCGGGCGAGTGTGTGGCCCAGAGCGGCGATGGTGTCGAACCGCTGCTGGTCGGTCATCACGAAGAGAATATTGGGAGCCATCGTGCTTCAGCTATATTGAAAGGAAGTGAGGGAAAATCCCGAGTGGCGCCGGGGACCGTTCGCGTGGGAAAAGCGGGGCGGGTGCACCGCGGACGCGAGGCTGCCGGGCGTTTCGGCCGGGTCGGATTGGGCGCAGGTCTCCGAGCGGTTCACTTTTTGAAACCTGCCTCCGTACCGGAGCGCTGGATCGAGGCCTCAACGATCGTGCCCGGTTTCCAGGAGCGGGCCAGCTGCATGTCGGCGGCGACGTCTTCGGTTTGCCGCGGAATATCCACGACGCCGGAGCGGTTGTAGAGCACGGGCTGAATATATTGGCGGGTGTAGGCGGTCGCGTAGTTTTTCCAGTGGAGCAGCGCGGCGTCGAGGTGCTGCCCGGCGGAATCCTGTTGCCGGGTGTCGCTGGTCCGGTCGAAGAGCGCGAGGTC